>NZ_JBEYYI010000015.1:0-207338 GCF_040645495.1 Nocardia sp. NPDC046763
TCGAGGTCTTTCGTCACACATCGACATCGATACCCTCCGCCACGTCAAAACTTGAGCCCCTCGCAGCGCGACCGGGTTAGGAATCACTCGTCTAGACCGAATGCGAGTTTGACGTCGCCCGCGCCGAGGGCGCGCGGGCAGCAGAGGTGGACGATCAGGTAGGGGACGGCCAGCAGCAGGGCGCCGGAGACCGCGAGTGTCGGCTTGCCCGTGGCGAATCCGTAGGCGAGCACGAGGGCGGCGCCGGGCAGGGTGAGGACGTTCGGTAGCCGCCGGCTGCGCAGATCGCAGACACTCAGGGCGACGCACCACAGGGTCAGCAGCAGGGTCGGCAACGGAGACATGGATCGAGGGTCGCGCGGCGGCGGCCGGTGCGGGGGGCGTGATCGCGAAATGTGGAGAACCGCTTGCGATGTGAACAGACTGGGTTCCACTACCGGGCCATTCACGTGTTGCGTGTCGGTGTTGCGGCGTGTCGGCGGTAGCTTTGACGCATGTCTGCTGATCACGATCCGGCCCGGCGCCCCGACTACGCGCTGCGCAGGGCCAGCCTGCGCAATCTGCTGGTGGAGAACCGCGTCGATGCCCTGCTGGTCACGGACCTGATCAATATCCGGTACCTGACCGGTTTCACCGGGTCCAACGCCGCGCTGCTGGTGTACGCCTGGGATTCCAGCGAGGACCGCACCATCATCTGCACCGACGGCCGCTACCTCACCCAGGTCGGCGTGCAGGTGCCCGATCTGCGCGCCGAGATCAACCGGGCCAGTGCCCGCCGCGTCATGGAGATCGCGGGGGAGTGGCAGACCGGCCGGGTCGGCTTCGAGAGCCACGTGGTCACCGTCGAACAGCATCGCGGTCTGTCCGCGCTGGGCACCGGCCTGGACCTGGTCGCGGTCTCGGGGCTGGTCGAGCAGTTGCGCATGGTGAAGGACGACTACGAGGTCGAGCAGCTGCGCGCGGCCTGCGACGCCGCCGACGCGGCCCTGGCCACCCTGCTCGAGCGCGGCGGCCTGCGTCCCGGCCGCAGCGAGCGGCAGGTGGCCCGGGAACTGGAGTGGCTCATGTTCGAGCACGGCGCGGAGGCGGTCGCCTTCGAGACCATCGTGGCCGCCGGCGCGAATTCGGCTGTCCCGCATCATCGTCCGACTGGGTCGGTGCTGGCCACCGGTGACTTCGTGAAGCTCGACTTCGGCGCGGTGGTCGGCGGCTACCACTCCGACATGACCCGCACCTTCGTGCTGGGTACGCCCACGGACTGGCAGCGCGAGGTCTACGAGCTGGTCCAGCGGGCGCAGCAGGCCGGCCGCGAGGCCCTGACCCCGGGCGTCTCGACCAAGGCGGTGGACGCGGCGTCGCGCGCGGTGATCGAGGCCGCCGGGCACGGTGAGCTGTTCGTGCACGGCCTCGGGCACGGAGTGGGTCTGCAGATTCACGAAGCGCCCGGAATCGCCAAAACCGGCACGGGTACACTGCTGGATGGCGTGGCGGTGACCGTCGAGCCAGGTGTGTACTTCCCGGGCCGCGGTGGCGTCCGGATCGAGGACACGCTCGTGGTTCGCCAAGGGGGCCCGGAGCTGCTCACCCGCACCAGCAAAGACCTGACCGTCGTCGACTGACGCGCGGTTCGACCGACTAGTAGGAGATCCGAGGACAGTGGCGGACACCAGCGACTTCAAGAACGGCCTCGTGCTGAAGATCGACAATCAGCTGCAGCAGATCGTCGAGTTCCAGCATGTGAAGCCGGGTAAGGGTCCCGCCTTCGTGCGCACCAAGCTGAAGAACGTGGTCTCGGGCAAGGTCGTCGACAAGACCTTCAACGCCGGCGTCAAGGTGGAGACCGCGACCGTCGACCGTCGCGACATGACGTACCTGTACCACGATGGTCAGGACTACATCTTCATGGACGGCGACACCTACGACCAGATCCACCTGAGCGAGCAGCTGCTGGGCCGCAACGCGGGCTTCCTGCTGGAGAACATGGCCGTGCAGATCGCCATGCACGAGGGTGAGGCGCTGTTCGTCGAGCTCCCGGTCGCCATCGACGTGATCGTCACCCACACCGAGCCGGGCCTGCAGGGCGACCGCTCCTCGGCCGGCACCAAGCCCGCCACCGTGGAGACCGGCGCCGAGGTGCAGGTGCCGCTGTTCATCAACCAGGGTGACAAGCTGCGCATCGACACCCGCGACGGCAGCTACATCAGCCGCGTCAACAACTGACGCGACGGATAATGTCTTCCGTGGCCGATCAATCGGACAAGAAGTCGTTCAAGAAGCTCGGCGCACGGCACAAGGCGCGCCGGCGCGCGGTGGATCTGCTCTTCGAGGCGGAGGCCCGCGATATCGATCCCGCGGATCTGCTGTCCGAGCGTGTCTCGCTGGCGGTGCGTGAGGAGTCGGTGGCGCCGGTGAACCCCTACACCCGGGTTCTGGTCGAAGGCGTCGCCGACGATCTGGACCGGGTGGACGGCACCATCGAGTCGTACCTGCAGGATTGGACGCTGGGACGGCTGCCCGCCGTCGACCGCGCCATCCTGCGGGTGGCGGTGTGGGAGTTGTTCCACGCCAACGACGTTCCGCCGGTGGTGGCGGTCGACGAGGCGGTGGAGCTGGCCAAGGAGCTGTCCACCGACGATTCGCCGTCGTTCATCAATGGTGTGCTCGGCCAGGTGGTCCAGGTGGCCCCGCAGGTCCGTGCCGCCGCGGCAGCGACCCGCAGCACCGTCGTTCGCGACGACGAGAAGTAGTTCGAAGGAGAAGCGCAGGGTGCGCAAATATCTGGTGATGGCCATGCGCACCCCGCGCTTCGACGATTCCGTCATCGTCCCGCACAAGGACTGGCTGGCGGAGGTCCGCGAGCGCGGACAGCTGGTGGAGACCGGCAAATTCACCGACGGCAGCGGCGGCGCGTATGTGATCACCGCCGAAAACCTGGCTGCCGCACAGGAACTGATCCACACCGACCCGATTCACACCACGGGTGCCTCGGAACTCGTCGTCTACGAGTGGGAAATCACCGGCTGATCCGGATTTTCGTCAGGCCCGCGCGGGCTGGAGCACGATCGTGCCCTTGGCGGCCCGGTCCGCCAGTAACCGGTGGGCGTGGCTGGCCTGGTCCAGCGGCAGTACCCGGTCGACCAAGGGCGTGAGCGAGCCGTTCGCTGCCCGTTCCAGCGCGGCCGCGCGGGCCGCCGCGACTCCCGCCAGCCAGTCCGGTCCCGAACAGCCGATCAGGGTGAGGCCGCGCATGATCAGATCCATGGCGGTCACCTGGGCGGGTGCGCCGGACAGGAAGCCGTAGCCGAGCATGCGGCCGTGCAGCGGCGTCATGAGATCCAGGACTGCGAGCGCGGATTCGCCGCCGATCGAATCGAAGACCACGTCCAGCGTTGCGCCGCCGAGGATTTCGCGCAGCCCTTCCGTCCAGTCCGGGGCGTGGTGGTCGATGACCACATCGGCCCCGAATTCGCGGGCCTGAGCGGCCTTTTCGGCCCCGCCCGCGGTCGCGATCACCCGCGCCGCGCCGTACTCCTTGGCCAGCTGCGTGAGATAGGCTCCGACACCCGTGGCGGCCGCCTCGATCAGGACCGTCTCGGTACCGGTGAGCCGGGCGGTCTCCAGCAGGGGGATCGCCACCGAGCCGCTCATGGATACGGCCGCGGCCTCGACGGTGCCCACACCGTCCGGAATCGGCGTCGCCGCGTCCGCCGGAACGCAGACCTGCTCGGCGTACGTGCCGAAGCTGTTGCTGCTCACCACGACCCGCTGTCCGATCAGCGAGGTGTCCACGCCCGCACCGACTTCGGCGATGACGCCCGCGGCCTGGGTGCCGAAGACGATCGGGAACTGCACCGGCAGCGGGAACGCGCCCGAACGCAGCATGGTCTCGGGGAACAGCACCGGGATGGCCTCGGCGCTCAGGAGGATCTCGCCGGCCTGTGGCCGCGGCGCGGGTACCTCACCCGGCACCAGCACGTCGGGTCCGCCGGTGCCGGTCAATAGGATTGCATGCATTGAACACCTCATAATTTGACTGACGGTCAAGATACGTCTGCGAAGATATTGACCGTCGGTCAAGTTGTCAATGGAAGTGGTGATATGAACCCGCCCAAGGAACGCGCCGACGCGGCCCGCAACCGGCAGGCCATCCTCGAAGCGACGCGCAAGCTGTTCGCCGAGGAGGGTGCGGAGGCGGTCACCATGGAACGGATCGCGGCCGCGGCCGGGGTGGCCAAGGGCACGCTGTTCCACCGCTTCGGCAATCGAGCCGGGCTGCTGCACGAACTGGTCGCGGAGGGCGCGTTCGCCTTGATGGAGGCCGTGCGATCCGGGCCACCCCCGCTCGGCCCGGGCGCGCCGGCGGGTGAGCGCCTACTGGCCTACTTCGATGCCATGGCCCGCATGATCGCCGATGACATCGAGCTCTCGGTGGCGTATCGGGCGATTCCGCCGCACCCGCGCGCCGAGGAGCTGCACGCGTTCTGGGCGGCTCACATCGCCGCCCTGCTCCGCGAGGCGCGCCCGGATCTGGATGCGGAGGTGGTCGGCGGGCTGCTGCTGGCCCCGCTCGGTGGCGACCTGGTTCCGTATCTGGTCCGCAATGGCCAGAAGGATCGTCTGCTCGAAGCGGTCCGGCAGCTGGTCCAATCGGTCCTCGACGGAGCTGCCTGAGTCGCAGCGGATTCACCCGAGCCGCAGCGGATTCACCCGAGTGGCGGCGGATCCGTCTCAGTGGTCACGGATCTGCCCGGGTGGCAACGGGTCCGGCTCAGGCTGGGCTGTCGTCGTAGCGTTCGCGGGCGGCGAGGACGTCCTCGATGTGGGTCTCGGCCCAGCTCTTGATCGCCTGCATGACCGGGAGCAGGCTGCGTCCGAGCTCGGTGAGCTCGTAGTCGACCCGGACCGGCACCGAGGCGGTTACCGCGCGGCTCACCAGCCCGTCGCGTTCCATGGTGCGCAGGGTCTGGGTGAGCATCTTCTGGCTGACGCCCGCGACGATGCGGGACAGGTCGCTGTAGCGGCGGGGTTCGTCGGCGAGCGCGGTGAGCAGCAGGCTCACCCATTTGTCGCTGATGCGGTCGAGCAGATGCCGGGTCGGGCATTCCTGGACGTAGGCGTCGTAGGCGCGGCGGGCCTCGGTGCGCCGCTGGGCCGCGGTCTTGGTCGCCATGGCTCTCCCTCGCGTGCGGTACGCACTCCGAGGTGCGTACTTTCCGACGGAGAGTAACACTCCGTAGGTTCACTGCTGGGTGGGAAACCGTACAGCAGAGGAGATTTCGCATGCGTGCAGTGGTGATTCGTTCATTCGGAGGCCCCGAGGTGCTGGAGCAGGCCGAAGTGCCGGTGCCGTCGCCGGGGCCCGGACGGGTACGGATTCGGGTGACCGCCGCCGGGGTGAATCCGGTGGACCTGCACACCCGCTCGGGCGGTCTGGCGCAGGCGGGCCTGATGGTGCCGCGCGATGTGATCGGCCTCGGCTGGGACGTCGCCGGCACGATCGACGAAATCGGTTCCGGCGTCCCGGATTTCGCGCTCGGCGACCAGGTGTACGGGCTGTCGGACCGCCTGGACGTGCCGCTGGGCGCGCAGGCGGATTTCGTCGTCCTGGACGCGGCGGCCGTCGCGCTCGCCCCGCGCCGTGCTTCCGCGGTCGAGGCGGCGACGATACCGCTGAATGCCCTCACCGCCGTGCAGTCCCTGGACGCGCTCGCGCTGACCGCCGGGCAGACCGTGCTGATCACCGGCGCCGCCGGTGCGGTCGGCGGCTTCGCGGTGGAACTGGCTGTGGCCCAGGGACTTCGGGCGGTGGCGACCGCCGCGGCGCCGGATGAGGACCTGGTCCGCGAACTCGGCGCGGAGTTCTTCGTCCCGCGCGGTGGACGTTTGGGCGAGGCGGTGCGTGCCCTGATCCCGGGCGGTGCCGACGGTGCGGTGGACGCCGCGTCGCTGGGCGCCGAGGCCCTCGACGCGGTCCGCTCCGGGGGTGCGTTCGCGGCCGTGGTGGGTGGCGCGGAACCGGCGGGTCTCCGCGGAATCCGCGTCTCCAACACCTGGATTCGCGCTGACGGTCCCCGTCTCGCCGAGCTGGCCGCCCTGGTGGACGCGGGCCGCCTGACCCCGCGCGTCGCCGGCACCCTACCCCTCGACCGGGTCGCTGACGCCCACCATCGACTCGCCGCAGGCGGCCTGCGCGGCCGCCTGGTGCTGATTCCCTGACCGATAACAGTGCGCCGGGTCGGTTGTGCCCGCCGCGAATATCGGTGGGGCGTGGCCCGGTTCGCGAGCCGATCGGTGCTGCCGCAGGCCGAGGCGTTCGGGCCGGGTCCGGTCCGCTAGGTAAAGGACCAGACTGCGGCGGGGCGGCCGGTGGCCTTCACGCGAACCCGTTCGCCGGTGCGGGAGAGTCCGGGGAGGGCGGCCAGGGTCCGGTTGAGGTTGCCGGGGTCGGGCTTCGCGCCGTGCAGGGCGGTGGTGAGTTCGACGGCTCTGGTGGCGGTGAACTGGTCGCCGGTCAGGGCGCGGGTGAATGTCAGGTCTTTCCAGAGCATCTCGGCCAGCCGGGCGCGGGCGGCGGTGACGATCTGATTATGGTCGAAGGCCAGCGGCGGGACGGCGTCGAACGGGACCCAGGTCGCGCTGTCGGTCCCGTGCGGGCCGACTACGGCCCACATGGCGATGGACAGTGTCGGCCCGCGTGGATCACGATGCGGCTCATCGAAGGTGGCGACCTGCCCGACGGCGAGGATGGCGTCGGCCGGTACCCCGAGTTTGGTGTGGACCGCGCGGTGGGCGGCCTCGGCCAGGCGTTCGCCGAGGCCGAGGAGCACACCCGGCAGCGCGAGTTCACCGGCGAAGGGTTCCCACCGCCGGGGCGCGATGCCGAGAGCGGCGGTGGGGTCGTCGGGTCCGTAGCGCAGGGTGATCACGTCGATGGACACTGCGGATTGTTGCTCCACAAATGGACAATCATGCCTCAGCCGGGATCCGGAGCGTGCGATCGGCTCGGTCCGGCCCGCATGCGGTGAGCACCACGGGCGCGCCGAGTTCGGCCTCCAGGTAGCCGGGCACGTCGGCGGGCAGGTCGGCCAGGGCCGGGGTGGCGGCGCCGAGGAGATCGGTGAGCCGCCGCTGGTGGCCGAGGTCCTGCCAGACTCCGCACGCCAGCCGGTCGACGCAGCCATCAGGGGTGAGATAGCCGGTGGCGGTGCGGATGTCGCCGATGGCGTCGAGGTGGTTGACGACAACGCCGTCGATTCCGCCGCAGGCTTCGACGGCATAGCGGAGCAGCAGCGGATCGAGGTGCCCGCGCCGGAACGCGCCCTGGTATTCGCCGGTTCCATTGTGCGGCTCCGCAATCGCGAGTGCCGGGTCCTCGGTCGGGAAGGGCCCGGCCCCGTGCCTGGTCATGTACGCGCGGGTCACGCCGAGCACATAGCCGGGCGCTCCGAGGCGCGCCAGCATGGCGCGCGCATGCCGGGGTTCGACGGTCGACCAGGTGGTGTACGGGTGGGTGCCGCGCCACTCGTCGAGCAGCACCCCCTGCGCGCCTTCGAACACGAGCCTGCCCTGACGCGCGAACGCGGCGAGCTGTTCGCCCGGCAGGATGGCCACCGCCCGCGCGAACGCGGTGTACGCCTCGACCAGATCGTCGATCGGGTCGTAGCGGTGCCGTCGGCCCGCGAGCAGCGGCCCGTAGTGTTCTTCGAGCGCGATCAGTTTGCGCCGCAACACTTCCGGTCGCCGGCAGTCGGCGACCCGGGGTGCGTCGTGGCCGAGCGCGTAGCTCGCCGTCTCGCCGATGCCGATGCCGCACGAACCGTGCCGGGCGGTACCCCTCGTATCCTCCCGGCAACGGTTGGCGGCTCCGTGGATCGGCGTGGTGAGCAGGGCCCGCTCGTCCACGTAGAGCAGGGACAGCGGATCGGCGACCCCCAGCGCGGCGAGTTCGCGCGCCTCGGTGGCCAGGGCCAGCGGCTCTACCAGCATGTGCCGCGACAGCAGCGTCGGCACCCGTGACAGGGTGCCGGACCCGAACTGGTGGAAGGTGTGGTGGCGGCCGTCGGCGACCACATTGTGGGCGGCCTGCGCCCCGCCGTTGAACCGCACCACCGCGGCCACCCCGAGCCCGGCCTGCGGTGAGCACAGCCAGTCCACGGTGGCGCCCTTGCCGGCATCGCCGAAGCCCAGGTCCACCACGATCAGGTGACTGTCGCCGAACATGTTGTGTCCCTTCGTCTGCCGGATCCGGTCAGAGATCCACGTCGTCGGTGCCGGTGGCGGCCGGCAGCGCCCCGACGCTGCGTCCGCGCCGGGCGCCGCCCAGCGGTGCGAGGGCCTTGCCCACCGCGTCGGCCTCGCTGTTCGATCCGATGTCGCGCAGATCGGCCAGCCCCGCCCCGAGATCGATGCGGTCCTCGGCGATGCCGATGGTCAGCGCGATCAGCTCGCACACCGCGGCCGGATCGTCGAGCCGCAGGAACCGCTCACCCAGCAGCCCCTGCCAGTGCTCGGCGATCTCCGGATCCCGGTAGTAGCTGGACTGATTGGGCAGGATGTAGTGCACGTGCCAGCGGTCGGCCAGTTCGCGGTAGATCGACTCGACCGAGATGTCGCGGTCGACGTCGTCGCCGATGACGGCGCGAATGTGGCGAGCGGCCAGCCGCTTCTTGTTCAGCTCGTCGCCGACGATGAACAGGTAGCCCTTGCGGCCCCGCTTGTCCCACGCGTCGGTGGCGGTGTGCCGGGCGACGAAATACGCGGCCAGCTCGTAGCTTTCGGACTTCTGCCCGCCACCGCCGCCCTCCAGCAGGATGAGCCGCAGCTGCTCGTCCATCCGGTTGTCGGATTCGAACTGCCCGACCTGCAGCGGCACCCGGTCGCTGTCGGCGTCGCCGATGGCCCCGAACAGGATCTGCGGATCCTCCGCATATCCCTTGCGCTGCAACAGCCCATGCAGTTTGGCCAGCTTCTCCTGCATGATGCGGGGCACCCCGCCCATGGATCCGGTGACGTCGAACAGCACCGCGATGGGCAGTGAGTTGCCGTGGTCGTCGGAGTCCCGCGACTCCCGCTTGTCGACCCCGAACGGATCCAGGGTGGGGTGCGCCTTCCACTGATCCCACGGCACCGACCGCATATCCGCGGTGTAGCCGAAGTCGTCGAGCCCCTCGGCCGCGCGGAAGGTCCGCGCCGCGTCGTAGGCACTGTCGTCCCAGCGTCCGTAACCCATTGCTATCACTTACCTTTCGTGAGCTCGAAGGGCCGGAAGCGGCGCTTCCCGTAGAGCCGGTCGAGCAGGTCGTCGAATTCCCCGAGCAGGTCCGCGGCGTCGGGCCGCAGCCGCGGATCGGATTGCAGGCACCCCGCGGCGTAGGACCGAAGGGCCGCGGGTGCACGGTCGCCGAGCATGGTGAGCATCAGGCGATGCGCGAGGTGGACATCGGTGGCGGGGGAGACCGCGTCCCGGATCTCCGGCGGATAGTCCAGCGACTTCAGTGTTGCCGCCGCCGGATTGCCGGGCCGGGTCGCGAAAGACCAGCCCGCCAGCACGATTCCGTGCAGGCGTGGATGCACCAGCACATTGGCCGGGCCGATGGCGGTGTGCACCCACCCCGCCAGCTGTGCGCCGGCCAGACAGCGCAGCAGCCGGCGATGCATCCAGGCGTAGTCGCGGGGATCCAGGCCGCCGGGGTAGGCGGCCCGGACCTCCTCGAGCGTCACGAACTCCCCGGTGAGCGCGCCGAGCACGTTCACCGTGCGCTGCTCGCCGGTCGCGGAGTCCAGATGGTCGACCGTATCGACCAGCTCGGGGAAGTAAGGCCCCAGCCATTCGTGCTCGGCGGCCACGATCGCGATGTCGCGCAGGGCATTTCGCTCCCCGGACAGCAACCGGTTGGCCGCCGCCCGGCGCGGTATCTTCACGACCCGGTCCGAGCCGCTGCGGTACACGTCTGCGACCGAGCCCGGCGCGTATAGCGCACCCACCGGGTACGTCCCGTGCGCGCCGGTCACCTCGAAGTCGGGCTCGTCCAGTTCCAGCCATTGCCGGTACAGCTCGGACAGCCGCGCGAACGCGGCCCCCGCGATCCCGGCGTCGGCGGCCTCCACCCGATCGGGGTGCACGATCCCCGCCAGCCGGTGGTACCGCCGCCGGGCGTCCTGCCGGGCCGCGGAATCTGTTGCGGCAGCACCGAACAGATCCTCGGGCCGCCGGGCCGCCCGAATACTCTCGGCGGTCTCTCGTGCTGTCGTCATGTGTTTTAGGCTAGATGACTAAAACATGGCGCGCCAGGGGTTTGGGGCAACTTTTTGTAGTTTCGACAAAAAGCCTGGCGCGCGGGCCTTGCCGTCAGCGACCTGGGTGCACGACCCATCCGGCGACCATGGCCAGTCTGGTGGGCCGGTGCACGGCCGGGAATCCGAACGGGCGGTCGAACGTCACCGTGGTGTGCAGCACGCACGCGGTGGTGCACCAGCGGGCGGTGAGGCGGTTGGGCGCGGCGACGTGGGCGGGCAGCGTGGTCGGCATGACGCCGGACCGGTGGTGTCGGCAGGGCCCGCCGGATACAGTGAGATGAAAAGTGTCGATTACCCTCATCGAGGAGATTGTGATGGTTGCTGCCGAGTCGGCCACGGATGGCGCGTTGCGGTTGCGGGCACTGATGGCGGGAGACGGCACGGCCGCACGGGCCTGGGAGTTGTTCGACAGCCTGCCGGCGGTGCGGGTCGAGGAGATCACCACCGGGCGGTGGCGCGGGGCCGAGGTGGGGACCGGGCATCCCTGGGGCGGGATGCTGGTGGAAAGCGGCTGGTACGGCAAGCAATTCGACAGTGCCGACAGCGTGCAGCCGCTGCTGTTCTCGGATCCGGCCGGGAACACCTTTCCGGTGGATCCGCGGCGGGTGCCCTTGTTCCTGGCGGGGAAGGTGCCGGTCGACACGCTGAAGCCGGTGCGCCGGTCACTCTGGGTGCTGCGGCCGGTGCTGCGGACCCGGGCTCCGCGCGCCCGCCTGCGGAATCTGGAATTCCGCGGAAAGACCAGTGCCGCAATGATCTACGACGATCTGCCGATCATCGACATCTTCCGCAAGATCGACGAGGACACCCTGCTGGGTGTGATGGACAAGCGCGGATTGACCGAACCCTACTTCTTCGTGCTCTACCGTGACCGCTAGCCCGGGGCGGCGAAGCGACTGTGCCCGAGCCGCACTCGGCCTACCATCGAGGGTGACGGTGGTCAACGGCTCGGGAGGTCCCGATGGAACGTACGACCTGTCTGATCGTCGGCGGGGGACCGGCGGGAATGTTCCTGGGGTTGCTGCTGGCCCGCGGTGGTATCGAGGTCACGGTGCTGGAGAAACACGGTGACTTCCTGCGCGACTTCCGTGGGGACACCGTGCACCCGACCACCCTGGACCTCATCGACGCCCTGGGCCTGCGCGAGGACTTCGCGAAGCTGCGGCAGCGGCGGCTGAACACCGTGCAGATCCCGATCGGCGGCCGCATGGTGTCGCTGGCGAGCTTCTCCCACCTTCCGGGTCGGCACAAATACGTGGCCATGGTGCCGCAGTGGGACCTGTTGGATCTGCTGGCCCGCGCCGGCGATGCTGAACCGGCCTTCCGGCTGCGGATGAACACCGAGGCGGTCGATCTGGTGCGCGAGGGCGGTGTGGTGGCCGGTGTCCGCTACCGCACGAAAGACGGTGTGACCGGCGAGATTCGAGCCGATCTGACGGTGGCCTGCGACGGCCGGTCGTCGGTATTGCGCGCGGCCGCGGGCCTGAGCGTGCGGGACTGGCCGACGCCGTTCGATGCCTGGTGGTTCCGGATCCCACGCAACAGTACCGACCCGGCCGGACTCGTTCCGGTGGTCAGCGCCCATCGCATCGTGGTCATGTTCGATCGCGGCGACTTCTGGCAGAGCGCCACCATCATCGCCAAGGGCAGCGACGCGGAACTGCGTGCGCGGCAACCGGTCACGGAGATCATGCGCAGCCTGGCCGCGGTGGTGCCGTGGCTGGCCGACCGGACCGACGCGCTCCGCAGCTGGGACGAGGTGAAACTGCTGAACGTCAAGCTGGATCGGCTCGACCGGTGGTACACCGACGGACTGCTGTGCATCGGCGACGCCGCCCACGCTATGTCGCCGATCGGCGGGGTCGGCATCAACCTGGCGGTCCAGGACGCGGTCGCGACGGCCCGCATGCTCGCCCCGAAACTGCTGTCGCACACCGTGACCAGCGCGGATCTGGCCCGCGTGCAGCGTCGCCGGATGCTGCCGACCGCCGTCATCCAGGGCATGCAGCGCCTCGCTCACACGCGGATCGTGCGCCCGGCCGTCGCGGGCCGGCTGAACGTCTCGAATTCGCGCGAAACGCCCGTGGCATTGAAGGTCTTCCGCCGTATCCCGGTGATCCGCAGCCTCCCGGCCTTCCTGGTGGCGCGGGGCGTGATTCCCGAACCGGTCCCGGACTTCGCTCGCCGCGCCTGACCGGAGGATCCCGCCGGAATGCTGTCTACGCCCCTCGAGTGCGGGGAACTGCGCGGCGTCCGGACCCCTCGTTACCGGACGCCGCGCGGGCGGAATTGAATGCTGATGCGCGGCCCCACCGGCCGCCTGGTCTTGGGTATCGCGTGCTCCCAGGTGCGCTGGCAGGAGCCGCCCATGACGATTAGATCCCCGTGCCCGAGGGGATAGCGCACGCTCGCCCCGCCGCCGCGCGGGCGCAGCAGCAGCGCGCGCGCCGCGCCCACCGAGACGATGGCCACCATGGTGTCGTCGGTCGCCCCGCGCCCGAAGGTGTCCCCGTGCCAGGCGACGCTGTCGTTTCCGTCGCGGTAGTAGCACAGGCCCGCGGTGGTGAACGGCTCGCCCAGTTCAGCGGAGTAGTGCGCGCTCAACGCCTCCCGTGCCTCGGCGAGCGCCGGATCCGGTAGCTCCCGCTCCGCCTCGTAGAAGCACAGCAGCCGCGGCACATCCACCATCCGGTCGTACATCGCCCGCCGATCCGCACGCCACGGCACCTCCGTGACGAGCCGTTCGAACAGCACGTCCGCGCCGCTCAACCAGCCCGGCAGCACATCCACCCAGGCGCCGTCGCCGAGTTCGGTGCGCCGCATCCTCTGCAGCGCACCGAGTTCCACCTCCCCGAAGCCGTCCAGAAGTGATCCCTGCCAAGGCGTCGACATGCCGAAGAACCTACCACACTTCCGAACGTATGTTCGATGAAATCGTTCAGATGTCGAATTCTTCGTCGATCTTGCGGAGCTGGTGACGGGCCAGAGCGAGGTTGCCGCGGGTGCGGTCGAGGGCGAGATAGAGGAACAGGCGACTCGACGGGTGCGCGCTCAGTGGGCGCAACAGGTGGTACTGACCGGTCAGGGTGATCAGGATGTCCTCGATACCTTCGTCGAGGCCGAGCTGTTCGATGGTGCGCATCTTGGCACGGACCACCTCGGTATTGCCTGCCGCGCCGAGCTGCAGGTCCAGGGATCGGGATCCGCCGGCGGTGCCGAGGGTCATCCCGCTGCTGTAGTCGACGACCGCGGCGCCGAGCGCCCCGTCGATGGTCATCATGTCCTTCAGTGCCACATCCAGATTCGACATGTGTCTCCCTTTCCATGTGATGTCATCGATCGGTGGAATTCGGGTGCCGTCAGTCGCGATCGGCCGGCGCCAGGGTCGCGGCGATCGCGCGGACCACCGGGCGAGCCTCCAGGTGAACGCGGGCCAGCGTGGCGTCGGTGTCCGTGAGCAGGGCCAGGCAGGCGATGTGGCCGGCCCGGTAGACCACCACGTGGCCGACGCCGCTGTCGAGGACGACCTCGTGCAGGTCGGCGCCATGGGTGGTGGCCGCGAAGGTCAGCGACACCGACAGCAGTGCCGCGGTCAGCGCCGCAATACCGGTGGCTTCTATGGCATCCGGGAGATCGGCGGCCAGCAGGAGGCCGTCACTCGAGGCCACCGCGGATCCGATCAGATGCGGAACGCGTCGCCGTAGCGTACGTAAGTGGACGTCCAGGTCGTTGTCCGCCGACTCCGTCCGCGGTGAATTGCTACGAGCCCCGCTTCCCGGACCGGTAAGGGCGATGGCTTCCGGTGTGATCGTCATGGCTCGTCTCCTGTCTCGGCTGGAACCTCTTCGCTCATACTCGTGTCGATCGATCTCGAGCCGAACGCGATGTGTCACTGCGCGATTCTGTTGAGAGCTCTGCATTTACCGCTTGACGGCGCTTCGATTCCGGACCCGCCGCAACTTGGACGAACGAACACAATGGCCACGACGTGCGCACGTCAACGCCACCGATCTCATTGGGGCGCTGACGGTTTCACAAGCTCACCTTCGGCTCCATCCAGGATAGCGATCCATCGGCGAATGCGCAGCAACAATGCGCACTCCTGTGCTGTGCGGCCTTTCGGTGTAGGCGCTACGTCAAACCGGAACCGTCGACTCCGTATGACTTGCACGCCTGAGCATTTCAAAACAGACCGACCAGTCGCACCGAGATCGAGCGGACACTAGGGCCGGCGGGACCGCCCGGGGGACGGCGGTCGAACTACTCGACCACCTGCTCGACCGGGTGTTCACCGATGACCAGCGGTCAGCGGCCCTCGTCGCCGACCTGGGCGCGTACGAAATCGACCACCGCGTCGGTGAATTCGTCATTGGCGTCGCTGGCGGCGGTGTGCGCCGCGGTGCCGATCTCGGTGTAGTCGGCGTGCGGGACCAGGGCTCGGAACGCGGCGACGCCCTCCTCGCTGACAACGTCGGACAGCGCGCCACGGACCAGCAGCACCGGGATGGTCAGCTGCCGCGCCGCGTTCTCGAGCTGCTCGGTGTGCACGTCGATCTCCTCGCCGCGCCCGTCGCGCGGGCCGCCCATCATGGCCGGATCCCAGTGCCAGTACCAGCGGCCGTCGGCGCGCTGGCGCAGATTGCGTTGCAGCCCTTCGGGATTGCGCGGGCGGCGGCGGTGGGGGAGGTAGGCGGCGACGGCGTCGGCGGCCTCCTCGAGGCTGGCGAAGCCCTCCGGGTTGCTGCTCAGGAAGTTGATGACGCGCTCGACGCCCTTGCGTTCGGGGCGCGGTACCACATCGACGAGGACGAGACCGGTGATGCGTGCGCGCTCCGGGTGGGTGGTGGCCATGAGCCCGGTCAGGCCGCCCATGCTGGCGCCGACGATGAAGGCGGGCTTGTCCAGTTCGCGCAGTACCGCCATGAGGTCCTCGACCATGGCCTCACGCTTGTAGTTGCCGTCCGGGTCCCAGTCGCTGTCGCCGTGCCCGCGCGCGTCGAGCAGGACGGCGTGCATCCCTGCCTTGGCGAGGGCGAGTCCGGAGTCCTTCCACGAGCCGCGGGTCTGCCCGCCGCCGTGCAGGAACACCACCAGCGGGCCGTCCTGGGGTCCCCAGCTGTCCCCGGCGATGGTGATGCCGCCGTGCCCGTGGAAGCTCACCCGGGCGGGTTCGGTGAATTCAGCGTCGTTGCTCACCCATCGAGCATCGCACACCTGGGTTTACGGTGTATGAAGACTGGCCGGTAGCTAGGATCGCGGGCCGTTCGGACCGGCCGCTGCGCCGCTCACAGTGAGCGGTCGATCACCGCGAGGACCAGGCACAATGCCGCCGCCGCCAGCATGAACGCGGCCAGATTGTGCAGTCCCGCGACGCCGGAACCCGGGGTGAGGAATGCGCCGCTGACCGCCGCCGACCCGATCGCGCCGAAATAGGAGAAGGTGCGCATCAGGCCCGCCGAGGAACCGATGCGCTTGGGCTCGGCCTGGTGGTAGAGGGCGTTCTGGTTGGCCAGATTATTGAGCCCCTGCGGGATGCCGTTGATGACGGCCGCGCCGACCAGCAACCACAGGGCGGCGCCGGAGTGCAGGGTCAGCAGCAGCACCGTCATGACCACCTGGCAGGTGCAGCCGACCAGCAGCTTGCCGCGAATCTCGGGACGCCGGCCGGTGAGCGCGGAAACGCCGATCGCGGTGGCCGACATGGGCAGCAGGATCAGGCCCGCCCCGGCGGCGGAGAGGCCCCGCCCCTCCTCCAGCCACTGGGTGAAGCCGTACAGGAAGCAGTAGCCGACCAGGGCGGTCAGCAGAGTGCGGGTGTAGGTGGCCAGCAGTGGGACATTGCCCGCGAGCAGCCGCACATCGAGGAAGGGCCGCTCGGCCCGCCGCTCCCGCCGCGCCAGCCCGGCCCCGGCGGCGATCGCCAGTACCGGCAGATACCAGTGCGCCGCTTGCGGTTTCATCAGGAAGAGCAGGAAGCTGATCAGCATCGCCGCGAACAGTCCGATTCCGGGCAGATCGATATCCGACCACCGTCCGCCGTGCGGCGCATCGGTGCTCGCTATCCGCCGCCATCCGATGACCAGGCACACCAGTGCCAGCGGCAGATTGACCGCGAACGTCGCCCGCCACCCGCCGAGATGGATCAGGAGACCGCCCAGCGTCGGGCCGATGACGGCAATGGTCTGAGTGGCCACGGCCAGGGCGGTGAGCACCCCGTGCGGACTGTCCTTCCCGGTGCGCTCGGACTCGCTGCGAATCAGGTACATGGACGCGGGATAGCCCGCACACGTACCGAATCCGAGAATCACCCGGGCCAGTACCAGCAACCAGAGACTCGGCGCGACCATGCCCAGCAGACCTGCGAATCCGGTGAGGGCGGCCCCGCCGAGATACAGCCGCCGCGGGCCGTAGAGGTCGATGAGCCGCCCCACCACCGGCTGCCCGATGGCGGTGGCCAGGTACAGCGCCGACACCAGCCACGCGGTCTCCGACGCCGGCGCGCCGAACGCCGCACCGATCGGTACCAGCGAGACCGCGATGATGGACGAATTGATCGGGTTCAGGATCGAGCTGGTGATCATGGGCGCCAGCAGCCGCCGGTCGAACCCGTCGGGCGGTCGCTCCCGGGTCCGCCGGTGCAGCGTCGAAATCATTGCGGCCCGAGTCTTTCCAGCAGCTCCAGCGCCGCCAGCAGTGTCTGCCGTTCGGCCTCGGTGTACTTCTCCTCCAGAGCGGTGGTGAGCCATTCCTGCCTCGCCCGGCGGCGGCCCGCGATCAGCTCCTGCCCGGCCGGGCTCAGCGAAACCAGTTGCCGCCGACCGTCTTTGGGGTCGGGCCGCCGCAGTACGAAGCCGCGGTCGCTGAGAATGGCGAGGTGGGTGGCGATGGCCTGCGGCCGCACCCGCTCGGCCGCGGCGATCTCACTGGCAGTGGCATCACCGTTCTTCAACCGGCTCAGCACCGACAGCTGCGAGGGCGTCAGCTCCACATTGTCCGACGCCTCGAGGAACCGCCGTCGCAGCCGGCTGACCAGAACACGCAGTTCCCGGGCCGCCTGGGCCGAGGACGCGGACAGGATCGCGGGGGCATCGGTCATCCCTCGACTCTAGATAGACAACCCAGGTTGCGCAATTGAAATTGAACAAGCTGAGTTGTCTATCTCGCCACGGTCCGCCGGTCAGGCGGCTGCGGGTTCGGCGTCGAGGTACTCCTCACGGATCTGCTTCGGTCCGAACGGCCAGGTCTTCTCCGCCCGCGACCAGAGCAGGAAGGCCGCGATACCCAGGGCCGTCCAAGCCAGTGACCACTCGATCGGGTGCACGCCCGGATTCGCCTTGTCGGCGTACCCGTAGATGACCGCCCAGCCGATGGCCGCCACGACCGCCGGCAGCGGATACAGCAGCATCCGGTAGGGCCTCGCGAGCCCGGGCTGCCGTCGCCGCAAGACGGCTACGGCCGCGATCTGCGCGAAGGCCTGCACGATCACCATGACCGTGGTCAGCAGGGAGATCAGCACCGCCAGTGGGGGATGGGTGGCCGAGGTGCCCACGTGTCGGGCGAGGACGAACCCGGCCGCGGTGATCGCACCCATCACGACCAGCCCGAGCACAGGGAACTCGTGCTCGGGGTGCAGCCGTCCGAAGGATCGGAAGAACACCCCGTCGCGGGCGGCGTCGAACGGCACACGCGAGCCGCCGAGCAGTCCGGCGAAGACCGAGGCGAAGGCGGTGACGAGAATCAGCACGGTCACCACATCGGCTGCACCCTTCCCGAAGGTCTGCTCCAGCACCGCCGACGCAATCGATTGTGAAGCAACATTGTTCGGGTCGAGCATGTCGTGCCAGTCGATGACACCCAGCACACCGATCTGCATGCCGAGATAGATGACCATGACTGCGAGCACCGCATAGATGATCGAGCGGGGGAGGACCCGCCCCGGATCCTTCAGCTCCGCACCGATATACGCGGTGGTGTTGTAGCCCAGGTAGTCGTAGATGCCGATGGTGAGCCCGGAAGCGAAGCCCAGCCAGAAGCCGCCGCGTCCGAAATCGACGGCATGGTCGGGCCAGGTGAACGCCATGCTCGGATGAAAGTGGGTGAACGCGGCCAGGATTACCGCGGCCACCGACACGATCATGACCGCCCACATCACCACGGTGATGCGGCCGATGGAATCCACCCGCCGCCACAGCAGCACTACGACCAGTGCCACCACCGCGAGCCCGACGATGTCGCCCTGCCCGGTGGTCATGGACGGCCACAGATAGGTCAGGTACTGCACCAGTCCCTGCACGCCGGTCGACATGATCAGCGGAATGAAAAGGATTGCGGTCCAGACGAACAGGAACGGCATGAGCCGTCCCGTGCGGTACTGGAACGCCTCGCGCAGATACACATAGGTGCCGCCCGCGCCCGGCATGGCCGCGCCGAGTTCGGCCCAGATCAGGCCGTCGGCCAGCGCCAGCACCGCACCGGCGACGAATCCGATGACGGCGTGCGGCCCGCCGAAGGCCGCGACCATGAGGGGGATGGTGACGAAGGGTCCGATGCCGACCATCTGGCTCATATTGATGGTCGTGGCCTGGAACAGGCCGATTCTTCGGGGGAGGGTGCGGGGGCCGGTCATGGCTGCCTCCGAGTCGCGCAGGGGAGGGCGTATGGGTTTTGTAAAGTTAAATTCCTTTACTATCGGAGTCAAGGGCTGCGGCCGATTGTCTACAGTCGGCTCGACGACGCATCAGGATCGGACGGTCATGGACGAACTCCCTTGGAACAGGCAGCGTTTGCGCAGCAACAACGAGTGGTTGCTGCTCGAGCAGCTGCGCACCGCCGGACCCAGCTCACGCGCCCAGCTCGCCCGTGACACCGGCCTGTCCAAGCCCACCGTGTCCAGCGCCCTTGCCGCGCTGCAGGAGCACGGGCTCGTGCGGGAGGTCGGGACCGTCGTCCCCGAGCGCGGGCGGACGGCGGTGCTGTACGAACCGGACCCGACCGCGGGCTACGTGCTCGGCATCGACATCGGCCGCGCGTTCCTGCGGACCGCGGTGGCGGATCTGTCGGGAAAAGTACTGTCCCGCATCGACATTCCGAACCGCGCCCGCACCGCCACCGCCCTCGCCCGGACGGCCGCCGGGGCGGTGCGCGAAACCCTGTGTGACGCCGCGATTCCCGTGGACCGCATCGTCCACACCGTCCTCGGCAGCCCCGGTGTCTTCGATCCCCAGGACGGCCGCATGCACTTCGCCGTCAACCTGCCCGGCTGGGGCCGCGCGGGCCTGCTCGACGAATTGCGCGACGCTCTCGGCGTTTCCGAGCTTTCCGTCCGCAATGACGCCAACCTCGCCGCTCTCGGCGAGTACGCTCACGGTGGCGGCCGCGGCAGCCGCCTGTTCGTCTACGTCCTCATCGGCACCGGCCTCGGTGTCGGAATCGTCTCCCAGGGCGAGCTTTTCACCGGCGCCCACGGCGCAGCCGGCGAAGTCGGCTTCCTCCCCGCCGCTTTCGGCGATCCGGCCGCCGGTGTTTCCCGGCGTGGCGCTCTCGAGGAGGCAGTCACCGCCGACGCCGTGGTTCGTGCCGCCCGCGCCCGCGGCATGACCGGCCGCCTCACCGCCAAACGCGTCTTCGATGCCGCCCGCGCCGGCGACGCCATCGCTACCGAGGTGGTCCGCCAGGAAGGCGAACGCATCGCCCTGGTGGTCGCCGCCGTCACCGCGGTCCTCGACCCCGATGTCATCGTCGTCGGCGGCGGCCTCGGCCGCAGCGCCGACCTGCTGCTCGACCAGGTCCGCGCGGCGCTGCAACGGACGACCCCGCTACGTCCCACCGTCCGTCCGAGCGAACTGGGCGACGACGCCGTGCTGCTCGGCGCCATCGCCACCGCCCTGCGCACCGCCCGCCCCCTGGTCTTCGACCGCAGAACCCCGAACCGTCACTGACGCCGGTCGTGTCCGGGAACCTGCTCGAACCGGCCGCGACGATCGATGCGGACCGTGTGCAACAACCCGACTGCTCCGGCGGCTGGATCGTGAACCTGGCCACAGGGTGACCGGGCTCGCATAGCTGCGGGCTTGCCGGTTGGTCTGGATGTTTCGCGTTCGGGCTGGTCGCGGCCTGTCGGCGCAGGGCACGCTGACGCGGGTTGCGGAGGGGGTGCGCGGTCAACGGGGTGTAAGCGCGCTGGTAGGGTGACCGCTCGAAAGACATCCTTTAACGGACCGTCCCGTGAGGCGGGGAAGGAGGTCGGCATGGCTGTGCCCGAAGACCGGGCGGCCAAGTCGAGCGCTGCCGAGTTCTCGCAGCGGCACGACCCGAACCGGGTCCAGGCCGGACGCGAGCTGCTCTCGGATTCGGATGTGGGCCGGACCATCGCGCGCATGGCGCACCAGATCATCGAGAAGACGGCTCTGGATTCCGGCGACCCTCAGGTTGCTCGCGTGGTGCTGATCGGAATCCCCACCCGCGGAACCACTCTCGCCCATCGCCTGGCCGGCCGGATCGAGGAATTTTCCGGCGTCCGCCCCGCGATCGGCTCCCTGGACATCACCCTCTACCGCGACGATCTGCGCTCCAAGCCGCACCGTCCGCTCGAGCGCACCTCGGTGCCCGAGGGCGGTATCGAGGACGCGCTGGTGGTGCTGGTCGACGATGTGCTGTTCTCCGGCCGCACCGTGCGCTCCGCGCTGGACGGCCTGCGCGATCTGGGCCGCCCACGCGCGGTGCAGCTGGCGGTGCTCATCGATCGCGGCCATCGCGAACTCCCCATCCGGGCCGACTATGTCGGCAAGAACGTTCCCACCGCCCGCACCGAGGACATCTCGGTGCTGCTGCGCGAGCACGACGAACGCGACGGCGTGTACCTGCGTCAGGAAGGTGACAACCAGTGAAGCACCTGCTGTCGGTCACCGACCTGGACCGGGACGCCGCCACCGGCCTGCTCGACGAGGCCGAGCGGTTCGAGCAGGCGCTGCTGGGCCGGGAGGTCAAGAAGCTGCCGACGCTGCGCGGGCGCACGGTCATGACCGTGTTCTTCGAGAACTCCACCCGCACCCGCGTGTCCTTCGAGGTCGCGGGCAAGTGGATGAGCGCCGACGTCATCAATGTCAGCGCGTCGAGTTCCTCGGTCTCCAAAGGTGAGTCGCTGCGCGACACCGCGCTGACCCTGCACGCGGCGGGCGCGGACGCGCTCATCGTGCGGCACCCGGCGTCGGGCGCGGCCCATCAGATCGCGCGCTGGTTCGGCGAGATGGACGAGGCCGCAAGCGGTTACGCCGGTCCGGGCCCCGCGATCATCAATGCCGGTGACGGCATGCACGAGCACCCGACCCAGGCGCTGCTCGACGCGCTGACCCTGCGTCAGCGCCTCGGCGACCTGGCGGGCAAGCGGGTCGTGCTGGTCGGCGACATCCTGCACAGCCGGGTGGCGCGCTCGAATGCGTTCCTGCTCGACACGCTCGGTGCGGAGGTCGTGCTGGTCGCGCCGCGCACGCTGCTGCCGGTGGGCGTGGAATCCTGGCCGGTGCGGGTCTCGGATTCCCTCGACGCCGAGCTGCCGGGCGCGGACGCGGTCATGATGCTGCGCGTGCAGGCCGAGCGCATGAACGGCGGCTTCTTCCCGTCGGCACGCGAGTACTCGATCCGGTACGGCCTCAACGAGCGCCGCATGAAGATGCTCGACGAGCACGCGGTGGTGCTGCACCCCGGACCCATGCTGCGCGGCATGGAGATCGGCTTCTCCGTGGCCGATTCCCCGAAAGCGGCTGTGCTGCAACAGGTCAACAACGGAGTCCATATGCGCATGGCGGTGCTGTTCCGCCTGCTGGTCGGAACCGACGAGGTGGTCGCGTGATCGGGTCGGGTCCGGCGGCGCTCCACCTCCCAGCGCTTGCCTGCGTAACCACGGAGGACCCCCGATGGCGCGGAAAGGAGACAGCATGAGCGTCCTGATCAAGAATGTCCGTCTGTACGGCGAAGGCGACGCGGTCGACGTGCTGCTCGCCGACGGTGAGATCCGCGAGATCGGCGCGGGCCTGAGCGCCCCGGACGCCGAGATCGTCGAGGGCAAGGGCCAGTTCCTGCTGCCCGGCTTCATCGACCTGCACACCCACCTGCGCGAGCCGGGCCGCGAGGACACCGAGACCATCGAATCCGGTTCCGCCGCAGCCGCTCTGGGCGGCTACACGGCAGTGTTCGCCATGGCCAACACCAGCCCGGTCGCCGACACCGCGGTCATCACCGATCATGTGTGGAAGCGCGGCCAGGAGGTCGGCCTGGTCGACGTGCATCCGGTGGGCGCGGTCACCGTCGGGCTCGAGGGCAAGCAGCTCGCCGAAATGGGCACCATGGCCGCCGGAGTCGGTGGGGTCCGCATGTTCTCCGACGACGGCCACTGCGTCTACGACCCGCTGATCATGCGCCGTGCGCTGGAGTACGCGAACTCTTTGGGCGTGCTCATCGCCCAGCACGCCGAGGAGCCGCGTCTGACCAAGGGCGCGGTCGCGCACGAGGGTCCGACCGCGTCGCGCCTCGGCCTGGCCGGCTGGCCGCGCGCCGCCGAGGAGTCCATCGTGGCCCGCGACGCGCTGCTGGCCCGCGACGCCGGCGCCCGCGTGCACATCTGCCACGCCTCCACCGCCGGTACCGTCGAACTGCTGAAATGGGCCAAGGCCCAGGGCATTTCGATCACCGCCGAGGTCACCCCGCATCACCTGCTGCTCGACGACTCGCGCCTGGAGACCTACGACGCGGTGAACCGGGTGAACCCGCCGCTGCGTGAGGCCTCCGATGTGGCCGCGCTGCGCCAGGCCCTCGCCGAGGGCGTCATCGACTGCGTCGCCACCGACCACGCCCCGCACGCCGACCAGGACAAGTGCTGCGAGTTCGCGGCCGCCCGTCCCGGCATGCTGGGCCTGGAGACGGCGCTGTCGATCATCGTGGAGACCATGGTCAAGCCCGGACTGCTCGACTGGCGCGGTATCGCGCAGGTGATGAGCGAGAACCCGGCGCGGATCGTGGGCCTGGACGATCAGGGCCGGCCGCTCGCGGTCGGCGAACCCGCCAACCTGGTGCTGATCGATCCGGCCGCCGAATGGACGGTGGAGGCGGACGAACTCGCCTCGATCGCCCGCAACACGCCCTTCCAGGCGATGACCCTGCCCGCGAAGGTGACCGCCACCTTCCTGCGCGGCCGGCTCACCGCCCGGGACGGCAGGATCGTCGCCGGTTAGCGGCGGGTGGGGAACCCAGGAATGAGCGGTCAGGGGCCGGAGGCGGAAGCTTGCGTGACCACGCAGGCCCCCCGCCCATTCCGAGAAGGACACGGAGGACCGTAATGGAGCGAACGCTGCAAGTACTGGTGATGCTGGTGCTGTTCGCGCTGTGCCTGTGGCTGATGTACCGGGCCTGGACCAAGAGGGCCGAGCGGCAGGCATCCGTGATCGGCGATCTGCCGCCGGTGCCCGCCGACTGCGGCGCGCAGCTGCTGGAGCCGACCACGGGGCTCTACCTGGGCAGCACCCTCGCCCCCAGCTGGATTCAGCGAATCACGGTGGGCGACCTGGGTTTCCGCGCCACGGCGGAACTGACCCGATTCGAGCGCGGCATCCTGCTGGAGCGGGACGGCGCGGCGACGATCTGGATTCCCCAGGAATCCATTACCGCGGTGCGCGCCGAGCGTGGGCACGCGGGCAAGGTAATGACGGAAGACGGTGTGCTGGTGATTCGCTGGACATTGCCGACCGGGACCGAGGTGGATACCGGTTTCCGCGGTGACGACAAAGCGGTGTACCCGGCATGGACCGCAGCAGCTACGAAGACGGGAGACGAGGCATGAGCAGCGGAAATCGGGGCGGGTTAGGGGGAGGCGTCGCGGCGATGGTGCTCGAGGACGGCCGCGTGTTCCGCGGGACGACCTTCGGCGCCGTGGGGCAGACCTTGGGTGAGGCGGTGTTCTGTACCGCCATGACGGGCTACCAGGAGACCCTCACCGACCCCAGCTACGACCGCCAGATCGTGGTGGCCACCGCGCCGCAGATCGGCAATACCGGCTGGAACGACGAGGACGACGAGTCCTCGAAGATCTGGGTCGCCGGCTACGCCGTGCGGGATCCCGCGCGCCGCGCCTCCAACTGGCGCGCCACCCGCACCCTGCAGGACGAGCTGGAGAACCAGAACGTCGTCGGCATCGCCGGCATCGACACCCGGGCCCTGGTGCGGCACCTGCGCACCCGCGGTTCCATGAAGGCGGGCATCTTCTCCGGCGAGTCGCTCACCGAGTACGAGGACATGCTCGACAAGGTCAACGGCCAGCCGTCCATGCTGGGTGCGGACCTGGCCGGTGAGGTCTCCACCGACGAGA
Source organism: Nocardia sp. NPDC046763 (assembly GCF_040645495.1). NCBI lineage: Bacteria > Bacillati > Actinomycetota > Actinomycetes > Mycobacteriales > Nocardiaceae > Nocardia > Nocardia sp. NPDC046763. The sequence goes on from NZ_JBEYYI010000015.1 coordinate 24,653, forward strand.
TGTACACCGTCGACCCGGTCGGCGAGCACCGCTTCACGGTGGTCGCGGTGGACCTGGGCATCAAGTCGAACACCCCGCGCATGTTCGCCCAGCGCGGCATGCGGGTGCACGTGGTGCCGTCCCACGTCACCTTCGACCAGATCAAGGAACTGAACCCGAACGGTGTGTTCCTGTCCAACGGCCCGGGCGACCCGGCCACCCAGGACGCCATGGTGGCGCTCACCCAGCAGGTGCTGGGCGAGGACATCCCGCTGTTCGGCATCTGCTTCGGCAACCAGATCCTGGGCCGCGCCTTCGGGCGCAAGACCTACAAGATGAAGTTCGGCCACCGCGGCATCAATGTGCCGGTCGTCGAACATCATTCGGGCCGCATCTCGATCACCGCGCAGAACCACGGCTTCGCCCTGGAGGGTGAGCGCGGCGAGGTGTTCGACACTCCGTTCGGCAAGGCCGAGGTCAGCCACGTCTGCGCCAACGACGGTGTCGTCGAGGGCGTGCAGCTGGTGAGCGGCCGCGCCTTCTCCGTGCAGTACCACCCCGAGGCCGCGGCCGGACCCCACGACGCCGCCTACCTGTTCGACCGTTTCGCCATGCTGATGGAAGGAGCCTGATGCCACGCCGCACCGATCTCAACCACATCCTGGTGATCGGCTCGGGCCCGATCGTCATCGGCCAGGCTTGCGAGTTCGACTACTCGGGAACCCAGGCGTGTCGCGTCCTCAAGTCCGAGGGCCTGCGCGTGTCGCTGGTGAACTCCAACCCGGCGACCATCATGACCGACCCGGAGTTCGCCGACTCGACCTATGTCGAGCCGATCACCTGGGAATTCGTCGAGAAGGTCATCGCCAAGGAACGCCCGGACGCGATCCTCGCGACCCTGGGCGGCCAGACCGCGCTCAATTGCGCTGTCGCCCTGCACGAGAACGGCATCCTCGACAAGTACAACGTCGAGCTGATCGGCGCGGACTTCGAGGCCATTCAGCGTGGTGAGGACCGCCAGAAGTTCAAGGACATCGTCGCCAAGGTCGGCGGCGAGTCGGCGCGCTCCAAGGTCTGCTACACCATGGCCGAGGTCCGCGAAACCGTTGCGGAACTGGGCTTCCCGGTGGTCGTGCGCCCATCGTTCACCATGGGTGGCCTGGGCTCGGGCATGGCCTACAACCACGACGACCTCGATCGCATCGCCGGCGGCGGCCTGGCCGCTTCGCCCACCGCGAACGTGCTCATCGAGGAATCGATCCTGGGCTGGAAGGAATTCGAGCTCGAGCTCATGCGTGACGGCAAGGACAATGTCGTCATCGTCTGCTCGATCGAGAACGTGGACCCGATGGGCGTGCACACCGGTGACTCGGTCACCGTCGCCCCGGCCATGACCCTCACCGACCGCGAATACCAGAAGATGCGCGATCTCGGCATCGCCATCCTGCGCGAGGTCGGTGTCGATACCGGCGGCTGCAATATCCAGTTCGCGGTGGACCCGCGCGACGGCCGCCTGATCGTCATCGAGATGAACCCGCGCGTCTCGCGCTCGTCCGCCCTGGCGTCCAAGGCAACGGGTTTCCCGATCGCCAAGATCGCCGCCAAGCTGGCCATCGGCTACACCCTCGACGAGATCCTCAACGACATCACCGGCGAGACCCCGGCCTGCTTCGAGCCGACCCTCGACTATGTCGTGGTGAAGGCCCCGCGCTTCGCCTTCGAGAAGTTCCCGGGCGCCGACCCGACGCTGACCACCACCATGAAGTCGGTCGGCGAGGCGATGTCCATGGGCCGCAACTTCTCCGAGGCCCTGGGCAAGGTGCTGCGCTCGCTCGAGACCAAGGCCGCGGGTTTCTGGACCCAGACCGACGGCGAGTGGACCGACGTGCAGGCCATCCTCGACGACCTGAAGGTTCCGACCGAGGGTCGCATCTACCAGGTGGAGCGCGCGCTGCGCCTGGGCGCGAGCATCGAGGACGTGGCCGCCGCCTCCGGCATCGACCCGTGGTTCGTGGCCGAGGTCGCGGGCCTGGTGGAGCTGCGCCAGGAGATCCTCGACGCCCCCGTGCTGGACGAGCCGCTGCTGCGCACGGCCAAGCACTACGGCCTCTCCGATCGCCAGATCGCTTCGCTGCGACCGGAACTCGCCGGTGAGGGCGGCGTGCGCGAGCTGCGCCACCGCCTCGGCATCCGGCCGGTGTTCAAGACCGTCGACACCTGCGCGGCCGAGTTCGAGGCCAAGACCCCGTACCACTACTCGGCCTACGAGCTGGATCCCGCCGCGGAATCCGAAGTGGCGCCGCAGAAGGAGCGCGAGAAGGTCATCATTCTCGGCTCGGGTCCGAACCGTATCGGTCAGGGCATCGAGTTCGACTACTCGTGTGTGCACGCCGCACAGACGCTGTCGGCCGCCGGGTTCGAGACCATCATGGTCAACTGCAACCCGGAGACCGTGTCGACCGACTACGACACCGCCGACCGTCTCTACTTCGAGCCGCTCACCTTCGAGGACGTGCTCGAGGTGTACCACGCCGAGACCGAGTCCGGCACCGTCGCGGGCGTCATCTGCCAGCTCGGCGGCCAGACCCCGCTGAGCCTGGCCCAGCGCCTCACCGACGCGGGCGTGCCCGTGGTCGGCACCTCGGCGGCGGCCATCGACCTGGCCGAGGACCGTGGCGAGTTCGGCGATGTCCTTGTGGCAGCCGGTCTTCCGGCTCCCAAGTACGGCACCGCCACCACCTTCCCGCAGGCCAAGAAGATCGCCAACGAGATCGGTTACCCGGTGCTGGTGCGCCCGTCCTACGTACTGGGCGGCCGCGGCATGGAGATCGTCTACGACGAGAAGTCCCTCGAGGACTACATCTCCCGCGCCACCGAGATCACCCCGGACCACCCGGTGCTGGTCGACCGGTTCCTGGAGGACGCCATCGAGATCGACGTCGACGCCCTGTGCGACGGCGAGGAGGTCTACCTGGGCGGCGTCATGGAGCACATCGAGGAGGCCGGTATCCACTCCGGTGACTCGGCGTGCGCCCTGCCCCCGATCACCCTGGGCCGCAGCGATATCGAGGCCGTACGCCGCTCGACGGCGGCTCTCGCCAAGGGCATCGGCGTCCAGGGCCTGCTGAACGTGCAGTACGCGCTCAAGGACGACGTGCTGTATGTCCTGGAGGCCAACCCGCGCGCCAGCCGGACCGTGCCGTTCGTCTCCAAGGCCACCGCGGTGCCCCTCGCGAAGGCCGCGGCGCGCATCGCGTTGGGCGCCACCATCGCCGAACTCCGCAAGGAGGGCCTGCTCCCGGCCGAGGGCGACGGCGGCTACGCGCCGATCGACGCCCCGGTCGCGGTCAAGGAGGCCGTGCTTCCGTTCCACCGCTTCCGTCGCCCGGACGGCACCGGCGTGGATTCGCTGCTCTCCCCGGAGATGAAGTCGACCGGCGAGGTCATGGGCATCGACGCCGACTTCGGCACCGCGTTCGCCAAGTCGCAGTCGGCCGCCTACGGTTCGCTGCCGACCGAGGGCACCGCGTTCGTGTCGATCGCCAACCGCGACAAGCGGGCCATGGTGTTCCCGGTCAAGCGCCTGCACGACCTGGGCTTCCGCATCCTCGCCACCGAGGGCACCGCGGAAATGCTGCGCCGCAACGGCATTCCGTGCGATCGGGTGCGCAAGCACTCCGACGACGCGCCGGATCAGCCCAGCATCGTGGACATGATCAAGGACGGCGACGTCGACATCGTGTTCAACACCCCGTACGGCAACAACGGCCCGCGCGTGGACGGCTACGAGATCCGCACCGCCGCGGTGGGCGCGAACATCCCGTGCATCACCACCGTGCAGGGTGCGGCCGCGGCCGTGCAGGGCATCGAGGCCACCATTCGCGGCGGCATCGGCGTGCGGTCCCTGCAGGAACTCCACGCGGTGCTGCGCGGATGACGACCTTCGGTGTGCGGCTGCGGGAGTCGATGCGCGAGCACGGCCCGCTGTGCGTCGGCATCGACCCGCATCCGCCGCTGCTGCGGGCCTGGGGCCTGAGCGAGGACGCCGCGGGCGTGGCGAAGTTCGCCGACGCCTGCGTGCGTGCCTTCGCGGGCCGGGTGGCGCTGGTCAAACCGCAGGTGGCGTTCTTCGAGACCTACGGTTCGGCCGGAATCCTGGTGCTGGAGGAGACGATCGCCGCACTGCGGGCGGCGGGCACCCTGGTGCTCGCCGATGCCAAGCGCGGCGATATCGGCTCCACCATGGACGCCTACGCCCACGCCTGGCTCGGTGACGGCCCCCTCGGCACGGACGCGGTCACCGTCTCCCCGTACCTCGGATTCGGTTCGCTCGCACCGGCTCTGGAGCTCGCGCAGGCCAATGACCGCGGCGTGTTCGTGCTGGCCGCCACCTCCAACCCGGAGGCGGTGGAACTGCAGACCATCACCGGTCCAGACGGTCGCAGCATCGCCCAGCGCATGGTCGACGACGCGGCCGCCGCGAACGCCGGAGCCGAATTCGGTTCCGTCGGTGTGGTGGTCGGCGCGACCCTGGACGTGGCCCCGGACCTGAGCCGGCTCAACGGCCCGATCCTCATGCCCGGCGTCGGCGCGCAGGGCGGGGGAGCGGAGTCGATCCGCAAGCTGGTCCCCGCGAGCGATCTCGGCGCCGCCCTGCCGAACGTCTCGCGCGAGGTACTGAAGGCGGGCCCGACGGTCTCCGCGCTGAAGGAGAAGGTGGCCGAGCTGGCCGCGGAATTCGCCTTCCTCCAGGAGTGATTCACCACGTTCGATGCCTCGGGGCCCCGGATCGAGTCCGGTGCCCCGAGGCATCGCAGGACGCTTCCCCCGGTCCGCCGCGATTTGCGGCTACTGTGGCGGCATGTCTACCTCTGTGTCGCCCAACGGATTTCGCAACGCGCTCGTGCTCGGTGGTGGCGGAGCCGTTGGCATCCTCTGGATGACCGGTCTCGCGGTCGGCCTCCAGGAACTGGGGATCGACCTGTCGCGGGCCGATCGTTTCGTCGGCACCTCCGCCGGTGCGGTCGTCGCCGCCAACCTGGCGAACGAGGTAGACCTGGTGGCCCTGGTCGTGGCAATGCCCGCGGTCGATCCGGACGCGCCGCCGGTCGACGGCTCGGGCCTGCAGCAGATCATCGCCACGGTGATGGCGCTCGGGCTGAGCGTGACCGAGAGTCGTCGCCGCATAGGTGAGCTCGCGCTGGAGCGGAACGTCGGCGATCCAGCCGACCATGTCGCCCGCATGTCGCGGCTGCTCGGCTCGACCGGCTGGCCCGACCGGGATCTCGTCGTCACCGCCACCGATGTCACGACCGGCGGACTGCAGACCTGGTTCCCAGACGGCAAGGCCACCCTCGGCGAGGCGGTCGCCGCCAGCACCTCGGTCCCGGGCATCTTCCCGCCCATCCCGGTGGACGGCAGGTACTTCATCGACGGCGGCATGATTTCGCCGATCAATGCCGGGCTCGCGGCGGGCGCTGAGCTGATCGTCGTGGTCGAACCGATGGCGGGCATGTTCCCTCACGCGCCGTCGGACAGTGAATTGGGTGATGCCACAGTGATATTCGTGGTGCCCGACGACGAGGCGAAGGCGGCCATCGGTTCCGACGTCTTCGACCGCGCCGCGCTGCGGCCCGCCTACGACGCCGGGTGGCGGCAGGCCGCCGAGGTCGCCACGCGCCTGCGCGAGGTCTGGCCGACCGCCTGAGCCCGATATCCGCGGGTATCGGAGGATACTTCTCCGCTTCGCTCGTTTTGTGGTTACAGTGGCGGCATGTCTGCCGCGGTGCCGCCCAACCGAATTCATCACGCCCTCGTGCTCGGAGGGGGTGGCGCGGTCGGCCTGAGCTGGATGGCGGGCGTCGTCATCGGATTGCGCGGGAGCGGAATCGACTCCGCCCTGGCCGAACGCATCGTCGGCACCTCCGCAGGTGCGGTCGTCGGGGCGGCCCTGGCCGCCGAGGTCGACCTCACCCTGCTGCTGCGACGGCCCGGACCGGACTCCGACCTGGAACCGATCGAGTTCGACCCGAACGGCTTCGGCGAGATCCTGGGCCTGCTGGCCACGCCCGGGCTGGATCCCAAGGAGGCCCGCCGCCGCGTCGGCGTACGCGCGCTGGAGATGAACGTCGGCGACCCGGCCGACCACATCACCCGCATCGGCGGATTCGTCGGCAATGTCGGCTGGCCGCAGCGCGATCTGCGGATCACCGCCATCAGCGTCACGACCGGTGACCTGCAGGTGTGGACGCCCGACGGCAAGGCCACCCTGCCCGAGGCGCTGGCCTCGAGTACCTCGGTTCCCGGTGTCTTCCCGCCGATTCCGATCGACGGCACCGATTACATCGACGGCGGCATGCGCTCACCCATCAATGCCGACCTGGCCGCGGGCGCGGAACGCATCCTGATCATCGAACCGCTCGCGCACCTGTTCCCGCACAGTCCGTCGGATCGCGAGCTGGGCGGCGCGGCAACGCGTTTCATCGTCCCGGACGCCGAGGCCATCGCCGCCTACGGTCCCGACCTGTTCAATGCCGCCGCCCTGGAGCCGGCCTACGAGGCGGGCCTGCGCCAGGGCGCGGAGGCGGCCCCCGGCCTGAAGGACTTCTGGCCCGCCGCCTGAATCGGGGCCGGAACCGGCCTCGGGTCGCCGCGTAGGCTGGCCCGGTGCTGTCGCTCACCGAAGTTCTCACGCTGGCCGGGGTGATCATGCTCGGCTCCATGTCGCCCGGACCGGATTTCCTGATCGTGCTGCGGAATTCGGTGGTCTCCGGCCGACGCGCCGGAGTCGCCAGCGCGGGCGGCATCGCGGTCGGCGTGTTCGTGTGGGCGTTGGTCACCGCGGTCGGCGTCGCCGGTCTGCTGGCCGCATCGGCCCAGGCGTACACGGTGGTGAAGCTGGTCGGCGCGATCTACCTGGCCTACATCGGCATTCGCGCGCTACTGGCCGCCCGGCGCGGTGACTACCGGCCCGATCCCGAGGCGGCCGCGAACCGTCGCGGCGCGCTGGTCGCCTTCCGGCAGGGCCTGCTCACCAACCTGCTGAATCCCAAATGCGCCGTGTTCTTCATCGCATTGGTGCCGCAGTTCCTGCCCGCCGATCCCTCGGCGCTGGGCACCCTCGAACTGGCCGTGGTGTGCACGATCGCCAATCTGTTCTGGTTCGTGATCCTGGCCTTCGGCGTGGGCGCGTTGCGGCACGTGTTCACCCGCCGCCGGGTGCGCCGCGCCCTCGACGCCGCCATGGGCACCTTCATGGTCGGCCTGGGTCTGCGAATCGCCATGGAGAGCAACTGAATCCGTCTCGGAGCGCTTGTTTCGCCGCCTTCCCCGAGCACTAGGCTGAAACCCGACCGCTCGGTAGAAAGGTGGGATTTCTCATGTCCGACGCCGGCCTCGGCCTCGTCTCCTACGGCCAAACCCGCGTCCTGGTGGACGATTTCGCGTCCAGCTATCGCTTCTATCGCGACGTCCTGGGCCTGCCCCTGAAGCAGGAGGTGCCCGGCGACATCCCCGAATCCGACGCCGGCCCCTACGCCTGCTTCACCCTCGGCGGCCAGGATCTCGCGCTGTTCACCCGCGCCTACATGGACGCCGCGATCGGCGCCGCGCACCGCCCGCGCGGCGAGATCGACACGGTCGTCGTGGTTTTGCGCGTCGCCGATGTCGACCGGGCCGTCGAGATCCTGCGCGAGCGCGACGCCCGGATCGCCGCCGAGCCCGCCGAGCAGCCCGCGTGGGGCATGCGCGTGGCGCACGTGCGGGCCCCGGAGGGCACGCTCGTGGAGCTGTGCCAGTACGACGACTGACTCGATCTTGTTCGCCCTTGGCGAACCATCCGGCGACCCGATCGAACGCTTGTCCGTATCGCGTCTCTCACGCCCGCCGCGCCGCGGCGGGGCGTAGTTCGTCACGCCGGGAGGTTTAACCCGTCAGTGGCCGCGTGAGGGGCGGAAAACGGGCCGTTCCGACGGTGGCGGAGCCGCCCCGCACCGGCCCGACCTGCAAAGGGAGGTGTCGGAATTGCGTGTTTCGGCACTGCTCGGGATGCCTCGGGTGAGACGCGACACGCGGTGCTGAATCGAACGACACGCCGAGAATTCCAAGAAAAATCCAGGTCGCGTGATTACAGGTCGGTCACGGTTTCGCGCGGGGCCCGTCCGACCTCTTCCGGGCCCTGTCAAGTCCGCGAAAAAGCCCTGGCTGCAAGGCTATTCGTGACCGTGCCGGGCGGACCGCCGAGGCCGGTCCGGCACCGGCCGCGGTACTGCGCATCCGGCCCGGTCGCGGCCCGAATCACCCGCTGACCTGGGGGGTGGGTTCGCAATCGGCAAGCGTCGTGGGTACGGTCGCTGAGACCACCGGGTTACCGGAGGTAGATCAAGCAATGAACGATGAGACGGAGGAACCGTGGCCCTTCCCCAGCTGACTGACGAGCAGCGCGCCGCTGCTTTGGAGAAGGCGGCTGCCGCTCGCCGCGCTCGGGCGGAGCTCAAGGAGCGCTTGAAGCGTGGTGGCACCGATCTGAAGACGGTCCTTGCGGACGCCGAGAAGGACGAAGTCCTCGGCAAGATGAAGGTTTCGGCACTGCTCGAGGCCCTGCCGAAGGTTGGCAAGGTCAAGGCGGCCGAGATCATGAGCGAGCTTGAGATCGCTCCTACCCGCCGCCTGCGCGGACTGGGCGACCGGCAGCGTAAGGCGCTGCTGGCCCGGTTCGACTTCAGCGCCGAATAATCCGAGGGTGGTCGAACACACTCGGAAGGGTCGACTGGTAGTCCTGGTCGGCCCCTCGGCCGTCGGTAAGTCCACCGTCGTGCGCTGCGTGCGCGAACGACTGCCCGAATTGGTATTCAGTGTGTCGGCCACCACCCGGGCTCCGCGGCCCGGGGAGGTCGACGGCCAGGACTACCGATTCGTCACCCGTGAGAAGTTCGACGCCATGATCGAGGCGGGCGAACTGCTCGAATGGGCCGACATCCATGGTGGACTGCAGCGGTCGGGCACCCCGGCCGTACCCGTGCGGGAAGCGCTCACGTCCGGACATCACGTCCTGATCGAGGTGGACCTCGAGGGCGCGCGCTCGATCCGCAAGACCATGCCGGAAGCCAAACTGGTCTTCCTGGCCCCACCCAGCTGGGACGAGCTGGTGTCCCGCCTGACCTCGCGCGGGACGGAATCGCCCGAGGTGATCGAGCGTCGTCTGCAGACCGCTCGCACCGAATTGGCTGCATGTGACGAGTTCGACATCGTCATCGTGAACGACCACGTGACCAGCGCCTGTGAGCAGTTGGTATCGTTGTTCGTTAGCACAAATTCGGGGTCTTAGCCCCGGAAACCCCGGCTCGTCTCTGTTTTGATCGATCAAGCAGGGCGGTGAGCCGGGAAAGCCACCCTTCCGAACAACCCCGCAGGAGCCTTCCTAGTGAGTACGGACATCAAGACCGCGCCCGCCTACGACACTCCGGTCGGCCTCACCAACCCGCCGATCGACGAACTGCTGGAGCGGACTTCGTCCAAGTACGCGCTGGTCATCTACGCGGCCAAGCGGGCCCGGCAGATCAACGATTACTACAACCAGCTCGGCGACGGCATTCTCGAATACGTCGGTCCGCTGGTCGAGCCGGGTCTGCAGGAGAAGCCGCTGTCGGTGGCGATGCGCGAGATCCACGCCGACCTGCTCGAGCACTCCGAAGGGGAGTAGTCCCGCGGTGACCCGGATCGTCGTCGGAGTCGGCGGCGGTATCGCCGCCTACAAGAGCTGCAACCTCGTGCGCCGGTTCACCGAAACCGGGCACGAGGTTCGTGTCATTCCCACCGAGTCGGCGCTGCAATTCGTTGGCAAGGCCACCTTCGAGGCGCTGTCCGGCCACCCCGTGCACACCGGTGTCTTCGCCGATGTGCCGGAGGTGCCGCACGTGCGTCTCGGCCAGGAGGCCGACCTGGTCGTCATCGCCCCCGCCACCGCGGACCTCATGGCCCGTGCCGCGCAGGGCCGCGCCGACGATCTGCTGACCGCGACGCTGCTGACCGCGCGCTGTCCCATCCTGTTCGCCCCGGCCATGCACACCGAGATGTGGGAGCACCCGGCCACCCGGGCGAACGTGGCGACGCTGCGCACGCACGGCGCCGTGGTCATGGAACCGGCCTCGGGCCGGCTGACCGGCACCGACACCGGCCCGGGCCGGCTGCCCGAGCCGGAGGAGATCTTCGGTCTGGCCCGGCTGCTGCTCGAACGCGCCGACGCCCTGCCGCGCGACCTCGAGGGCCGCCGCGTCGTGGTGTCCGCGGGCGGTACCCGCGAACCGCTGGATCCCGTTCGCTTCCTGGGCAATCGGAGTTCCGGCAAGCAGGGCTACGCGATCGCCCGCCTGGCCGCCCAGCGTGGCGCGCAGGTGACGCTGATCGCGGGCAATACGATCGGGCTCGAACCGCCGGCCGCGGTCGAGGTCGTGCACGTGACCACCGCCGAACAGCTGAAGGTGGCCGTCGACAAGCACTCGCTGGGTGCGGACGCGGTCGTCATGGCCGCGGCTGTGGCCGACTTCCGCCCGGTGAACGTGGCGGCGGCTAAGATCAAAAAGGGTGCGGGAGAACCGGATTCGATCGCGCTCGCCAAGACACCGGATATCCTGGCCGGGTTGGTGCAGTCCCGTCGCGACGGGCACCTACCGGGCACCGCGATCGTCGGCTTCGCCGCCGAGACCGGGGACGAGCACGCGGATGTGCTCACCCACGCCCGGGCTAAACTGGCCCGTAAAGGCTGCGACCTGCTGGTCGTGAATGCCGTCGGGGAGGGAAAGGCCTTCGAGGTCGACACCAACGACGGCTGGTTGCTCGGTGCCGACGGCACCGAGATCGCCCTGGACCATGGGTCCAAGGCACTGCTGGCCAGCCGGGTGCTGGATGCACTCGGCCCCTTGCTCCGCTGAAGCCTCGGCACCGCAGGGTTCGGGCACTCGCCGCTGTCTCCCACTGGGACGACAGATAACGGGGACTGTCTGAGTCACAATATGTTCGTCACAAGGGCGGCTCGCCCCTGTGACGAACATATTGGAATAACCTGAGACAAAGGGTTGTGCGATGCAGCGGAGACGCTACTGTCGCCACCCGATACGAGAAACCCGTTGAGGGAGAGGGAACAACTGTGCGCACGTCTGGCAGCCGCCTATTCACCAGTGAGTCGGTGACCGAGGGTCACCCCGACAAGATCTGTGATGCCATCAGCGATTCCATCCTCGACGCGTTGCTCGCGGCCGATCCGCGCAGCCGGGTCGCGGTGGAGACCCTGGTGACCACCGGTCAGGTGCACGTGGCCGGTGAGGTCACCACCACGGCCTACGCCGACATCCCGACCATCGTCCGCGAGAAGGTCCTGGAGATCGGATACGACTCCTCCGCAAAGGGTTTCGACGGCGCCTCCTGCGGCGTGAACGTCGCCATCGGCGCCCAGTCACCGGACATCGCCATGGGCGTGGACACCTCGCACGAGGCCCGCGTGGGCGGCGAGGACGACGAGATCGCCCGTCAGGGCGCCGGCGACCAGGGCCTGATGTTCGGCTACGCCACCATCGAGACCCCCGAGCTCATGCCGCTGCCGATCTCGCTGGCGCACAAGCTGTCTCGCCGCCTGACCGAGGTCCGCAAGTCCGGCGTGCTGCCGTACCTGCGTCCCGACGGCAAGACCCAGGTCACCATCGAGTACGACGGCGCCGTCCCCAAGCGCCTGGACACCGTGGTCATCTCGACCCAGCACGCGGCCGACATCGACCTGGACAACCTGCTCACCCCGGACATCCGCGAGAAGGTCGTCGACGCGGTGCTCGGCGAGCTCCAGCTGCCCAACCCGCTGGACACCTCCGATGTCCGCCTGCTGGTCAACCCGACCGGCAAGTTCGTGCTCGGTGGACCCATGGGTGATGCGGGCCTGACCGGCCGCAAGATCATCGTCGACACCTACGGCGGCATGGCCCGCCACGGCGGCGGCGCTTTCTCCGGCAAGGACCCGTCGAAGGTCGACCGCTCCGCCGCCTACGCCATGCGCTGGGTCGCCAAGAATGTCGTCGCCGCCGGCCTGGCCGAGCGGGTCGAGGTCCAGGTCGCCTACGCCATCGGCAAGGCCGCCCCGGTCGGCCTGTTCGTGGAGACCTTCGGCACCGAGCTGATCGACCCGATCAAGATCTCCGATGCCATCGGTCAGGTCTTCGACCTGCGTCCCGGCGCGATCATCCGCGACCTGGACCTGCTGCGCCCGATCTACGCGCCGACCGCCGCCTACGGCCACTTCGGTCGCACCGATGTCGATCTGCCGTGGGAGCGCACCGACCGCGCGGAGAAGCTGCGTGCGGCCGCCGGGCTGTAATTGACCGGCACCCCACCATTCTCGACGGGAGCGTCGGGCACGGAGACCCCCTCCGAGCCCGACGCTCCCGTCAAGTGCAGGGAGGTGGAGCGTGTTGGCGTGTCCCGCCCCATCGCGCGGGTCCTGCCCCTGCTCGAACCCGCCCACCTGGACCGGGATTTCGACTACCTCGTGCCGCCCGAGATGGACGAACTCGCCCAGCCCGGCGTCCGCGTCCGCGTCCGCTTCTCCGGCCGCCTCGTCGACGGCTACCTCCTCGAACGCCTCGAAAAGTCCGACCACACCGGCAAACTCGTCCGCCTCGAACGCGTCGTCTCCGGTGAACGCGTCCTCACCCCGGAGATCCTCGCGCTCGTCACCGCCGTGGCCGCCCGCTACGCGGGTACCCGTGCCGATGTCCTCCGCCTCGCGATCCCACCCCGCCACGCCAAGGTCGAATCCGAGGGCGTTGAAAAAGCCGAAAAACCCGAGCGCACTTCGAAGAAGAGCCCCCCGGCCGCTGATCCTGTTGTGGCAGCGGGTGACTCGGCCGACCCCGATGTCCCGCAGGTCCGCACCGCCGCAGCGCATCCGAGTGACGCGGCGATCTCCATCGTGCCCGGCGGGGGTGCGGACACCGCCCCGGTTCAGGTCGGCGATGTATCCGCCACCGATGAGGTGATTCTTGTCGCCGAGAGGAATTCGGTGTCGGTGCCCGCGGCCGCCGATTCGGGCGCGGTCGCCGCCGAAAGTTCGACGGGAGCCTCGGTCGAGCAGCCTGATCTGGTTGTGCTCGGAGCCGGTGACCACTCGACGGCTTCAGTGGCCGCGGTGCCGGCGGGCGAGTCGGGGCAGCAGCCGGTGACTGCTGCTTCGTCGACGTTGGCCGCTGAGTTCCCGGCGTGGGGGCGGTATGTCCACGGGCATTCGTTCCTGGGTGCGCTGGCGGAAGGGCGGGGGCCGCGGGCCGGGTGGCAGGCCTTGCCGGGGGAGGACTGGGCGGGGCGGCTGGCGGAGCTGGCGGCGGTGACGGTACGTGGCGGGCGCAGCGCGGTGATCATGGTGCCGGATCAGCGGGATCTGGATCGGGTGCTGGGGGAATGTGTTGCGCTGGTGGGGGAGTCGGCTGTGGGGCTGGCGGCGGGGTTGGGGCCCTCGGCGCGGTATCGGCGGTGGCTGTCGGTGTTGCGTGGGCAGGCGCGGGTCGTCGTGGGAACGCGGAGTGCCGTGTTCTCGCCGGTGAAAGACCTTGGGCTGATCGCCATTTGGGACGACGGGGACGATACGTTCGCCGAACCGCGTTCGCCGTATCCGCATGCGCGGGAAGTGGCCATGTTGCGGGCGCACGAGACGGGGGCGGCGTTCGTGGCGGGCGGGTTCTCGCGGACGGCCGAGGTGCAGGCGATCGTCGAATCCGGCTGGGCGCACGATCTACTCGCGGATCGGGCCGTGGTGCGGCAGGCCATGCCGCGCATCACCGCGCCCGGCGACACCGACGCGGCATTGGAGCGGGACCCGATCGCGCAGGCCATCCGCATTCCGGCCGTGGCGTTCACGGAGGCGCGCAAGGCGATCAAAGCCGGTGGGCCGGTGCTGGTTCAGGTGCCGCGGCGTGGATACATTCCGGCGCTCGCCTGCGCCAAGTGCCGGACCCCGGCGCGCTGCCGCCACTGCAACGGTCCACTGGCGCTGCCGGACAGCGCGCCCGCGTCACGTGGCGCTCTGCGCAGCGGGCGGGAAGGGGTGGCCGAGGCGCAGAGTCCGGCCTGCCGGTGGTGCGGGATCACTGAGGCGGCCTTCCGCTGCGGAGCGTGCGGATCGCGGGCGCTGCGGGCGGTCGTCATCGGTGCGTCGCGCACGGCCGAAGAACTGGGACGCGCGTTTCCCGGTGTGCCCGTACGAGGTTCGGGCGGGTCCGCCATCCTGAACACCGTGCCGGAGGGTCCGCAGGTCGTGGTGTCCACCATCGGCGCGGAACCCCGGGTGCCCGGCGGTTACGCGGTCGCCATGCTGCTCGACGGCTGGGCCCTGCTCGGCCGCGCCGATCTCCGTGCCGCCGAGGACGCCCTGCGCCGCTGGATGTCGGCCGCGGCGCTGGTGCGTCCCGGCGGCCGGGTCATCGTCATGGCCGACACCGGGATCCCGACCGTGCAGGCGCTGGTGCGCTGGGATCCGGTGTGGCACGCCGGTTTCGAACTCGAGCAGCGCACCGAGGTGCGCTTCCCACCCGCGGTGCGCTTCGCCGCCATCGACGGCACCTCGGACTCCATCGCCGAATTGCTCGGCGAGGCAAAGCTTCCCGACGGCGTCGAGATCCTGGGCCCGGTGCCGCTGCCGCCGGGTGCGCGAAAGCCGTTCTCCTCCGGCGACTCTCCCGCCGAGGTCGAACGCATGATCCTGCGCGCCGACCGCGCCACCGGCTCCGCCCTCTCCCGCGCCCTCACCGCTGCCCAGGCGGTCCGCAGCACCCATCGCTCCGACGCGCCCCTGCGCGTCCAGATCGACCCCATCGACATCGGCTGATCTCGGTCAGGGGCCGGTGATTTCGTCGCGGGGGAGGGCGGCGAGGGTGATGAGAGCATTGAGGAAGCCGCGGCGATCGGCGGCGGGGAGCTTGCCCAGCAGGTGATCCTCCTGGGCCTGGATCCCGGCCTGCGCCGCATCGCGCAGGCGACGGCCCTCGGGGGTGAGGGCGAGCAGCCGGGCGCGGCGGTCGGCCGGATCGGGGTGGCGTTCGATGAGACCGCGCTCCTGCAGGTCGTCGAGCACCGCGATGATGCGCGTCTTGTCCGCCCCGATCTCCTGGGCCAGCACGCCCTGACCCCGTGCGGGCCCCTCGTCCAGATGCAGCAGTACGACGTACGCCCACATGGTGAGTCCGTGTGCGGCGAGCACCGGTTGCTCGGCCGCCATGAGGGCGCGGCCCAGGGGGACGATCATCGCTGCCAGGTCCGGACGGTCTGTCATGCGGACAAGATTAGGCGGCGCGCCGGTGCGGCCCTTCGATCGTGTCGCCGGCGCGGGTCAGAATCGCGTCCGCGTCGAACTTTTCGACCTGCCAGGAGTCGACGCCGATGCCGACCCGGCCGCGCCAGGCCCGCACGATCGCGGTGTGCACCGGCCACCGCACGAACCGGCGCATATCCCGCTCCGACTGCCACACCGAGATCGAGCCGCCACGGAACTCGGCCGGCCTGCCCCACAGCCACAGGCCGACCGCGCCCTGCATGACCGGCCACGTCCTACCCAATTCCAGCCCGGTCGTGTAGATCTCGCGCGACTCCGCCTCCGAGCTCGCGAGGAAATCGGTAACGCTGACGAAGACCGGGCCCGAGAGCTGGTCATTCGGGCCGGGATTCCACGGCATCAGCACTGTGCCGTCCGAGTACGATTTAGTATGCATGAGCATATGGTAAGCGACTGCCTACTAAGTCATCAATGGCGAGATTCACCGGAAGGCTGGAGCCATGCGGGCCGCCCACTCGGCGTATCCGGTTGCCCGCCGGCCCAGGACCCGCTCGACATCGCCGCTGACCAGTTGCTCCTCGGGTGTCGGCTCGCCGAGGATGGTGAGCGTGTGGTCCGCGACGGATTCCGGCATGAACCGCAGCATGCTCACCCGGGCCTGCTCGCGGGTGAGCTCCGCGAATCGCAGTGGCTCACCCAGCGCGGCCGCCAGCGCCTGCGCCTGCTGCCGCGGGGTGACGAGCTCCGGGCCGGTCACCGTGTAGGTCTGCCGGTCATGGCCGTCCTCCCTCAGCACCGCCGCGGCCATGGCCGCGATATCGGCCGGATCCACCTGTGGCAGACCGACATCCCCGAACGGCGCGGGAATCATCCGCTCGGCCCGCACCGGCTCGATCCAGGCGAAGGTATTGCTGAAGAATCCGCCCGGCCGCAGCACCGTCCACTCCAGATCCGAAGCGGCCAGCGCCTTCTCGAATTCCAGCGTGCGCGCGTAGCCGTCACTGCCCGGCCGCGTCACCGCGCCCTGCGAGGACAGAAACGCCACCCGCCGGACACCTGCCGCCGCAACGGTTTCCAGCACCTCGGCGGCCGCCGGTCCCGCCACCAGCTGCGGGCCGGTGATGAGTAGGAACAGCGCCCGCGCACCCGCCACCGCCGCGGCCAGGCTGTCCAGCTCCCCGATATCGGCGCGGCGGTGCTCGGCGCCCTCGGGCAGATCCACCGGCTTCTCGCCCCGCGACACCGCGACCACCTTCTCGCCGGCCTCCGCGAGTTCCCGCACGAGGGCGCTGCCGACATTTCCGGTCGCACCGGTTACCACGATCATCTGTCCACTCCTGAGTTAGTTGGCTGACTAACTCAAACCATAGGGCATGCGACCGGGCATTGTCTATAGTTAGTCGTATGACTGACTCAGTGCCGCGGGCGGCGACCCCGAAGACGGGGAAGCGGGAGCGGCTCGCGGACGCGGCGGCCAAGGTCTTCCACGAACAGGGCGTCGAGAAGACGACCATCGCCGATATCGCGCGCGCCGCCGAGGTGCCGGTGGGCAACGTGTACTACTACTTCAAGACCAAGGATCAGCTGGTCCAGGCCGCCATCAGCGCCCATGCCCGCACCGTGCAGGAGATCATCGCGGCCCTGGAGCTCTTCGACGCCCCGGCCGAGCGATTGAAGGCTCTGGTTCGCGGCTGGGTCGACCAGCGCGACCTCGCCGCCCAATTCGGTTGCCCCTCCGGCTCTCTCGCCACCGAACTCGACAAACGCGCCGACGGCCTCGATCGCGAACTGGCCATCGTCATGCGCGGCCTCCTGGACTGGATCGACACCCAGTTCGCCGCCATGGGCCGCACCGACTCCCACGAACTGGCCGTCGCCCTCCTGGCCGCCTACCAGGGAATCTCCCTGCTCACCAACACCTTCCGCGACCCGGCGATGATGGAGGCCGAGGGTGCGCGCCTGGAGCGCTGGATCGACTCCCTCGTTCCCGCAACCTGAGCGCTCCCATGCGGCGCCGACCGGCCCATATCAGCGGGTCGTGCGGTGAGTTCGGGTCAGTTCAGTTGGGGCTGAGCGGGTCTCACGGACCAGCGGCCCTCGTCGCGGAGGATGCGGACGGGGTGGTCGAAGCAAGCGCTGATGTGAGCGGTGGTGATCACCTCGTCGACCGGGCCCGCGGCGACCGTGTGTCCGTTCCGCAACAGCATGGCGTGGGTGGTGCCCGGTGGGAGCTCTTCCAGATGGTGGGTGACCAGGACCGACGCGAGGTCGGGGTGGGCGCGCTGGAGCAGGTCGAGGCGTTCCAGGAGTTGTTCGCGCCCGGCCAGATCCAGGCCGGTGGCGGGTTCGTCGAGCAGGAGCAGGCGCGGGTTGGGCATGAGAGCGCGGGCGATGAGGGTGCGGCCGCGCTGGCCCTGGGACAGGATCTGCCAGTCGGCGTCGCGGCGGTGGGACAGGCCGAGCAGGCCGATCAGGCGGTCGGCCTCGGTGAGCTGGGCGGGTGTCACGTGCCAGCGGGGGATGAGGCCGGCGGTGTTGGTCGCGCCGGTGATCACCACGTCGCGGACCGTCAGCGGGCCGCTCGGCGTGTGGCGTGGATCGACATGGCCGATACCGGCCCGCAGCGCACGCATGTCGACGCGGCCCAGCCGCTCCCCGAGCACCTCCACACTGCCCCGCGTCGGATGCTCGAACGCGCCCAGCATGCGCAGCAGCGTGGTCTTGCCCGCGCCGTTGGGCCCCAGCAGCGCCCAGTGCTCACCGGCGCGCACGGTGAGTGAAACCCCTTGCAGGATGGGGTTTCCGCTGCGCACCACCGTCACATCGTTCACGTTCAGCACCGGGTCCGTCATGGGCCCACCGTAGCAAATTCCTCAGACAAGTTGAGGAGTAGTCCTCTTGCTCGCCGGGTGGGCGGGGGGTCGCCTGTGTAGGGTGGCGGGATGGCGATCGACGCGGTGCTGTTCGACTTCTCCGGCACGGTTTTCCGATTCGAGGAGTCCGCGTTCCACGACGCACAGCTCACCGACGCCGCCGGCCGCCGGCTCGACACCCACGAGATCGCCGAGATCATGCGCCGGCTCACCGCGCCCGTCGGGCAGATCGTGCGGTTCGATGCCGACGGTCAATATGCTTGGGAGAACCGGGATCTCGACCCGGCGCTGCATCGAAGGGCCTACCTGGAGGTGCTCGAGCAGACCGGTGTCCCGCACGCGCAGGCCGTGCAGGTCTACGAGCTGCTGCTCGATCCGGACGGCTGGACCCCGTATCCGGACACCGGCGAGGTGCTGCTCGCGCTGCACGAGAGCGGCGTGCGGGTGGGCATGGTCAGCAATATCGCCTTCGACATCCGCCCTGCCTTCGCCGATCGCGGATGGGATCGATATATCGGCGATTACGCGCTGTCCTTCGAAGTCGGTGCGATCAAACCCGACGCTCATATCTTCGAATCGGCGCTCGACAACCTCGGCGCGACCCCCGCGAACACCCTCATGGTCGGCGACAGTGCCGAGGCTGACGGTGGTGCGGTCGCCCTCGGCTGCGCATTCTCCCTGGTCAATCCGCTGCCGACGGCCGAGCGTCGGTCCGGGCTGTGGGAGGCCGTCCGCGCTCATGGTCTTCTGACCGCCTAAGTCCAAACCAGACGGTTTGTGTCTCGCCTCACCCTTGTTATGGATAGATTGACGATATATCGTCGATAGCAGCAAATACAACGACGAGCCTTGAAGGAGGCACGACCATGGAACACATGGACAACATCGAACGGGGCCGCGGCCCCTGGCGGCGACTGCGCGCCGAAGAGCAGCAGGGCCCCGAACACCCGCGGATGCGTCGCGGCGGCCCACGGGGCGATTTCGGTCCGCACCGCCACGGCCACGGCCGTGGCTTCGGCCCGGACTTCGGTCCCGGCTTCGGACCCGGTCCGCACTTCGGCCGTGGCCGCGGCCGGGGCGGGCGCGGCCGGCGCGGCGACGTCCGCGCGGCCATCCTCCTGCTGCTGCAGGAGCGGCCCATGCACGGCTACGAGCTGATCCAGCAGATTCGCGAACGCAGCGAGGATGTCTGGCGTCCCAGCCCGGGCTCCATCTACCCCGCGCTCGCGCAGCTCGAGGACGAGGGGCTGGTCCTGATAGAGAAGGTGTCGGGTCGAAAGACGGCCAAGCTCACCGAATCGGGCGTCGAGTACGTCGAGGCCAACCGCACCGAACTGGGCGATCCCTGGCAGGACGTCAAGGACGGCGTCGGCGATCAGGCCCTGGACCTGCGCGGACTGGTCGGCCAGCTGATGGGCGCGGTCGCGCAGGTGGCCGCGGTCGGTACCAAGGACCAGGCGGCCAAGGCGGCCGAGGTCCTCACCGAGGCGCGCCGCTCGCTCTACCGGATCCTCGCCGAGGACGATACACCCGAAAAGTAATGGCCTCGAAACTCCGTTTCTCGCTGGAACATTCGGCCTGACTCCGGCGAAGATCGTGACATGGGACAGAAGCGCCCCATGCGATCTTGTGACATGGGACAACAGAGGAGCCGGACCCGCGCACTGCGCCGCGTGGCACCGGTGGGGGTGATGGCGCTGGCGGCCGCCGTGATCGGTACGGCCGCCACACCGACGGGGACGTACGCACAGGCCGAACCAGCCGTGACTCCGGTACTCCAGGTACCGGCGCAACAGGGGCCGCCGCAGACCGAACATCTGGCGGCGGCCCGCTATCTCAAGGAGCATCCGGACGCGGCGCCCCAGGGCGCCAACGACTTCGGCTGCAAACCGACCGCGGAGCATCCGCGCCCGGTGGTGCTGGCACACGGCACCGACTCCTCGGCCTACTCCGACTGGTCGGGCATCAGCCCACTACTGGCCCAGGCCGGGATCTGCGTATTCGCCCTCAACTACGGCGGCAAGCCCGGCAAGGACACCTACGGCACCGAGGACGTGTGGGAGAGTTCCGCGCAGATCGGCACCTTCGTCGATCAGGTGCTCGCGGCGACCGGGGCCACCCAGGTCGATCTGGTCGGTTTCTCACAGGGCGCCAGCGTGACCCGGTACTGGATCAACAAGCTCGGCGGCGCGCCGAAGGTCGGCCAGTGGATCGGCCTGGCCTCGCCCAGCTACGGCGGGATCATGTACGGGCTGGTGCCGATCGCCGACGCGGTGCCGGGCATCTACAAGCTCGTGGAGATGGGGTCCTCCACCGCCGCCATTCAACAGGCGGCCGGATCGCCGTTCATCAAGGACCTGAATGCGGGCGGCGACACGGTGCCCGGTGTGAAATACACGACGATCGGCAGCCGCGTCGATGAAATGATCCAGCCCAACACCAACATCGCGCTGCACGGTGCGGGCGCCACCAACATCGTGCTGCAGGAGCAGTGCGCGGAGGACCTGACCGGGCATTTTCATCTGGTGTACGACCCGTTCGTGCAGCGGCTGGTGGTCAATCTGCTCGATCCCGCGCACCCCGTGACACCGGCCTGCGTGCCGGTCGCACTGGGCACCGGCATCAGCGATGTCGTGTTGGCGGCGCATTCCTGATCAGGGTGGTCACGGGCGTCCGTAAAATGAGACGACCGTATTCGTTCGCCACCGGGAGCTGCCCGTGACCATCCAGCCTGTCCGCCTGTTCGGCGATCCGATCCTGCGCGCCCGCGCGGCGGAGGTCGAGACGTTCGACCGGGAGGTGCGCCAGCTGGTCACCGACCTCATCGACACCATGTACGAGAGCGGGGGCGTCGGCATGGCGGCCCCGCAGATCGGGGTCGGGCTACGGGTATTCGTCTACGACACCGGCGACGCGCAGGGGCATCTGATCAACCCGGTCTTCGAGGTGATCGGCGACGAGACCCAGACCGGACCGGAGGGCTGCCTGTCGATTCCGGGCGTGCGTTTCGACGTGACGCGCCCGCTGACCGTGCTCGCCCGCGGTGTCGACCTGGACGGCAAGCCGGTGGAGTTCCGGGCCGAGGGGTTGCTGGCGCGCTGCGTGCAGCACGAGACCGACCACCTCGACGGGGTGCTGTTCCTGCAGCGGCTGGAGTCGGCCTCGCGCAAGGAGGCCATGCGCACCATCCGGGAATCCGGTTGGTTCACACAGGGAGTCACGGTGCTGCCGGCGTCCGAGATCGGTGGCGGGCGTCGCGTGGCGGCCGGCGACCGGGAACGGAGTCGCTGATATGCGTCTGGTCTTCGCGGGAACCCCCGAACCGGCGGTGCCGTCGCTGCGGCGGCTCATCGAATCCTCCAGGCACGAGGTGGTCGGGGTGGTGACCCGGCCGGACGCGGTGGCCGGACGCGGCCGCAAGATCACCCGCTCGCCCATCGGGCGGCTGGCCGACGAGCACGGGATTCCCGTGTTCACGCCCAAGCGGCCGTCGGAGCCCGAATTCATCGAGCAGCTCACGGATTTGGCCCCCGACTGCTGTCCGGTGGTGGCCTACGGCGCGCTGCTGCCCGAGCCGGTGCTCGACATTCCCCGGCACGGCTGGATCAACCTGCACTTCTCGCTGCTGCCCGCCTGGCGCGGCGCCGCACCGGTGCAGGCCGCCATCCTCGCCGGTGACGAGTACACCGGCGCGTCGACCTTCCGCATCGAGAAGGGCCTCGACACCGGCCCGGTCTTCGGCACCATGACCGAGCGGATCGCCGTCGCCGACACCGCGGGCTCGCTGCTGGAACGGCTCGCCGACAGCGGTTCGCTCCTGCTGGAATCCACCCTCGACGCCGTGGAAGACGGCACGGTGCAAGCGATTCCGCAGCCCGTGGACGGTATCTCCTACGCCCCCAAGGTGGATCCCGAGGCCGGTCGCATCCGCTGGAGCCAGCCCGCCCTCGCCATCGACCGCCGTATTCGCGCGGTCACGCCCGCCCCCGGCGCCTGGACCGAAATCGATGGCAAACGGCTGAAACTCGGCCCCGTCGAGATGGTGGAGGAGACTCTTCCGGTCGGCACCATCGACATCCGCAAGACCGGCGTCTACCTCGGCACCGCGACCACCGCCGTCCGCCTCATCCAGGTTCAGCCCCAGGGCAAACGCATGATGCCCGCCCTGGACTGGGCCCGCGGCGCCCGCCTCGAGCCCGGCACGGTGGTCGAGTGACCCGCCCCGACGGCGAAGGCCGCGACCGCGATTCGCGTACCGGTGGTCGCCCGCAGTCCGGCGACGGGGACCAGCGTCGCGGCTTCCGTCGCTCCGCCGGGGCGGCAGGCGACTCGGGTGCGGCACGATCCTCCGGATCGCGGGGGACCGACGGCGGCGACCAGCGGCCTGCGGGCCTCGGCAAGGGTGAACGCCCTGCGGGAGACCGCAATTCGGGGTCGAACCGGTCGGATCGTGGGCCTCGCGGTGGCGATGGGCGGGGTGCGGGACGTGACCGCACGGCGTCCACGGGCGGGCGTTCCTTCGGTGCCAATCGTGGCGGGGATACCGCCGGCGGCAATCGTGGCGAGGATACCGCCGGCGGCAATCGTGGCGGGGATACCGCCGGCGGTCACGAGGGCCGCGGTCGCAAGCAGGGTGATCAGGGTCGCCGCGGCGGGTCGTCCGGCGGTAACCGCGCGGGCGGCCGCAGTGGCTCGTCCGATCGCGAAAGAACGGCGGGGCCTGGGGCCCGGGGTCCGAAGCGGACTGCGGCGGGCGCGAAGGCCGACACGAGCAGTGCTGCGGCCCGGCGGGCCGAGCGGGCCGGAGCCGATCCGGTGCGGGTGGTGGCGCGGGATGTGCTGCGGGCCGTGCGGGAGCGGGACGCCTACGCGAATCTGGTGCTGCCCGGACTGTTGCGGGAGCGGCATATCAGTGGGCGTGACGCGGCGCTGGCCACCGAGTTGACCTATGGGGCCTCGCGGTCGCAGGGGCTGCTGGACGCGGTGATCGCCGACTGCGCGGGGCGAGGTGTCGAGGAGATCGACGGACCGCTCTTGGATGCGTTGCGGCTGGGGACCTATCAGCTGTTGCGCACCCGGATCGGCGCGCACGCGGCGGTCGACACGTCCGTCGCGCTGGTGCGAGCGGAGTACGGGCAGGGGCGGGCCGGGTTCGTGAACGCGGTACTGCGTCGAGTGGCCGAGCGCACTCCCGAGGAGTGGGTGGAACGGCTCGCGCCGCGGGATCAGCTGGGGCACTTGGCATTCGAGTACGCGCATCCGGTCTGGATCGCGCAGGCGTTCGCGGACGCCCTGGGTGCGCGGGCCGGCGAGCTGGCCGATGTGCTGGCGGCCGACGATGCGCGGCCCGCCGTGCACCTGGTGGCGCGCCCCGGCGATATCACCGCCGAGGAACTGGCCCTGGTCACCGGCGGCGAGGAAGGCCGCTGGTCGCCGTACGCGGTGTACCTCGAGGGCGGTGACCCGGCGAAGCTGGAGCCGGTCCGCGAGGGCATGGCCGCCGTCCAGGACGAGGGCAGCCAGCTGGTCGCCCTGGCCGTCACCCGCGCCCCCCTCGAGGGCCCCGACACCGGCCGGTGGCTCGACCTGTGCGCCGGGCCGGGCGGAAAGACCGCGCTGCTGGCCGCGATCGCCGATATCGACGGCTTCCGCGTCGATGCCGTCGAACCCGCCGAGCATCGCGCCGACCTGGTCCGCCAGGCCACCCGCGGCATGCCCGTCGACGTCCATGTCGCCGACGGCCGCGACAGCGGCCTGACCCCGGGCTTCGACCGCATCCTCGTCGACGCCCCCTGCACCGGCCTGGGCGCCCTGCGCCGCCGCCCGGAGGCCCGCTGGCGCCGCCAGCCCTCCGACGTCCGCGACCTGGTCACCCTGCAGCGCGAACTCCTCACCGCCGCATGGGATCTCGTCCGCCCCGGCGGTGTCGTGGTCTACTCGACCTGCTCCCCGCACCTCCCGGAAACGGTCTCCGTGGTGGCCGATATGGTCCGCCGCACCGGCGCCGAACAGCTCGACACCCGCGATCTGCTCCCGGGTGTTCCGGAACTCGGCGACGGCCCCGGCGCCCAGCTGTGGCCCCACCGCCACGGCACCGACGCCATGTTCCTGGCCGCGCTGCGCAAACCGCTTCAGCCGCAATAGGGCCCGATCGCGGGTGCCCTGCGACGGCGTGCCCGGAGGGCGCGAACGCGGACGTCGCCGCGGACGTGGTTCGGTGCGGCCGGGGTCGTAGCGGATCCGCAGCGGGCGTCAGCCGGGGACGTTGCGGTCGAGCTCGTCGAGCCAGGCGGCGGCCGAGGCATCGCTCGGCGCGCGCCAATCACCGCGTGGGGACAGGGATCCGCCCGAGCCGACCTTGGGGGCATTCGGGAGGGTGGAGCGTTTGAACTGGCTGGTCTGGATGAAACGGCGCAGGAATTCGGCCAGCCAGTGCTTGACGGCGGGCAGGTCGTATTCGTGGCGCTGGTCGGCGGGGACGAGGTCGGGCCAGCCGCCGCGGGTGCGATCGGACCAGACATGGTGGGACAGGTAGGCGATGCGGCTCGGCAGGTCACCGAAGCGGAGCAGGTGGTAGAGGTGGAAGTCCTGGAGTTCGTAGGGGCCGACGGTGGCCTCGGAGCTCTGCGGGGGAGCATCGCCGTCGCCGGGAACGAGTTCGGGGGAGATCTCGGTGGCGAGAATGGAGGCCAGGACCTCACCCGCCTCGGGACCCAGCTCGCCGGTGTCGATCGTCCAGGCCACCAGGTATTTGATCAATGTCTTGGGGACTGAGGCGTTCACGCTGTAGTGGGCCATGTGGTCGCCGACGCCGAAGGTGCACCAGCCCAGCGCGAGTTCGCTGAGGTCGCCGGTGCCGACGACCAGGGCATCGTGCAGATTGGCCAGCCGGAACAGGTGTGAGGTGCGCTCGCCCGCCTGCACGTTCTCGTAGGTGACGTCGTACTGCGGAACCCCTTCGGCGGCAGGGTGCTTCAGGTCTCGCAGCATCTGCATGGCCGACGGCCGGATGTCGATCTCGTGTGCCGTCGCCCCGACCGCCCGCATGAGCCGCCGCGCGTCCTCGAGGGTTCGGGTGCTGGTGGCGAAGCCGGGCATGGTGTACGCCAGGACATTCGAGCGCGGCAGCCCCAGCCGGTCCATGGTCTTGGTGGCCACGATGAGCGCCACCGTGGAGTCCAGGCCGCCGGACACCCCGATCACCACCCGCCGTGATCCGGTGGCGGTCAGCCGTGTGCTCAGTCCCTCCACCTGGATGCGATGCACCTCGGCGCAGCGCTCGTTGCGGCGGGCCGGATCGGCGGGAACATAGGGAAAGCGCGGAATGTCGCGCCGCAGCGCGACGGTCCCGGCGGGCACGGGCAGCTCGACGTCGATGCGCCGGAACCGTTCCAGCCGCTCCCGATGATCGTGCACGGTGTCGGCGAAGCTGGTCGTGCGCAGCCGGTCCGCGGCCAGCCGCCGCAGATCGATATCGGCGGTGACCACCTGCGGGTGCCCGGCGAACCGCTCGCCCTCCGCCAGCACATTGCCGTTCTCGCACACCAGTGCCTGTCCGTCCCAGGCCATGTCGGTGGTCGACTCGCCGTGCCCGGCAGCCGAATACAGGTACGCGGCGATATACCGTGCCGAATGTGAGGCGCACAGTTCGCGCCGGTAGTCGGCCTTGCCGATGACGATATTGCTGGCCGACAGATTCACCAGCACACTGGCCCCGGCCAGCGCGGCGAAACCGCTGGGCGGCAACGGTACCCAGCCGTCCTCGCAGATCTCGAGATGGAACACGAAATCCGGCAGGTTGCTCGCGGCGAACAGCAGATCGGCCCCGAACGGCACCCGCTGCCCGGCGATCACCACCTGGTCGTCGAGTGCCTCCCGCGCGGCCGCGAACTGACGCTTCTCGTAGAACTCCCGATAGTTGGGCAGGTAGCTCTTGGGCGCTGCTCCCAGCACCCGGCCCCGGTGAATCACGATGCCGCAGTTGAACAGCCGACCCTGCGCCCGCACCGGCGCACCCACCACCAGCACCGTCTCGATGGCCGTGCTCTCCTCGACCACGCGCTCGAGCGCCAGCCCGACCGCGGCATCCAGCGCGTCCTGATGGAACAGGTCGTCGGCGGTGTAGCTGGACAGCCCGAGCTCGGGGAAGACCGTCAGCGCCGCGTGCTCGGCCGCGGCGCGGCGCGCCAGCAGCAGGGTCTGTTCGGCGTTGAAGCCCGGATCGGCGACCCGCACCGGTGGCACGGCCACCGCGACCCGCGCGAACCCGTGCCGATACAGCGAATCGAACGGCAGCTGCTGTGACAACACCGACCCCTTTGCATCCGGCCGAGGCGATCATGGCCCGATCGCAATCTACCCATGCCGGGCACGCGCCGGGGCCCCGGCCACGCCGGAGTCACTCGCGGGCGGATTGTTCCCGCAGGCGGGCAAGGGTTTTCGAGAGGATCCGGGAGACGTGCATCTGGGAGATGCCCATCTGCTGGGCGATCTGGGTCTGGGTCATGGATTCGAAGAAACGCATGGTGAGGATGCGGCGTTCGCGTTCCGGGAGCCCGGCCAGCAGGGGCCGGATGGCCACGTATTCCTCGACGCGGTCGAACTGGGATTCTTCCTCGCCGAGGGTGTCGAGGAGCGAGGCCTCGGTGTCGCGGCCGACGGAGACGGCGTCGATGCTGCTGGGCTGGTACGCGTTTCCGGCGATGACCGCCTGGGTGACCTCGTCGGCGTCGATCTCGAGGGCGGCCGCGATCTCCTTGGCGGTGGGGGAGCGGCCCAGCTGCTGGGAGAGGGCGTCGATGGCGGAGCCGATGCGCAGGTGGGTTTCCTTGACCCGGCGCGGCACCCGCATGGCCCAGGTGTTGTCGCGGAAGTAGCGACGGACCTCGCCCATGATGGTGGGCACCGCGAAGGACAGGAAGTTGGAGCCGCGCGAGATGTCGAAGCGGTCCACCGCGTGCACCAGCCCCACCCGCGCGACCTGGGTGAGGTCGTCGAAAGGCTCACCGCGGCCGCTGAATTTGCGGGCGATGTGGTCGGCGAGCGGAATGCAGCGGTTGATCAATTCGGTGCGCAGTGCGGCACGCCGCCCGGATTCCGGTGCGGCGGCGGCCAGTTCCTCGAACAGCGTGGCGACGTCGTCGTAGCCGGAGACGCTGCGCGCGACCTCCTCGGCCTCGTCGGCGTCGACCGTCTCCTCGGCGCTGTCCTCGGTCTCGTCCGGTTCCCGGTCGTCGCGCGGTTCCTCGGGTTCCGGCGCGTCGGCGGGTGATGCGAACACGTTGTCTGCGTCGGTCACTACGCCTTCCCCCGGACCCGCCGGAACTCCACCGCCGTCGGGTATCCGGAGATCGCCGGATCGAAGGGTTCCTGGGTGGCGGTGACCTCGTCGGAGAGCGTCCGCAGCACATGCCAGCCGAAGCTGCGCTGATCCGGTAGCCCCTCGGCCCCGGCGACGCCGCTCACCCGCACGATCAGATCGGACTCACCGACGGTGAACAGGCACTGCAGCGTGGTGCCCGGCGCGGCGACGGCGATCAGCGTGGAGGCGGCCTCGTCGACGGCGAGCCGGATATCGGCCACCTCGTCCAGGGTGAAATCGCTGAGCAGCACCAGTGTTTCGGCGAGTCCGCGCACGATGGGCAACTGGGAGACGGATGCGGCGACACCGATCTCGACCGGTGTACCGCGCAACCCTTGTTCCGCCGAAATGTTGATCACCCTGTAGAGGCTACCCATTCCGGTGCGCGGCAATCAGCCATTCCCGTTGACGTGGGGACCACCGGGGGCTCCCGATAGACTGCGGCCCGTGTGCACCTCTTCCTCCCCCTTCCAGCGGCCCGCGCCGATGATCGCCCCGTCCATCCTGTCCGCCGACTTCGCGAATCTCGCGGCCGAACTGCAAGCGATCGAGGGCGCCGACTGGGTGCACGTCGATGTGATGGACAACCACTTCGTTCCCAATCTGACGCTGGGTCTGCCGGTGGTGCAAAGCCTGTTGAAGGCCACCGATATTCCGATGGACTGCCACCTCATGATCGAGAACCCGGAGCGCTGGGCCCCGGGCTACGCCGAGGCCGGCGCCTACAACGTCACTTTTCATGCCGAGGCCACCGACAATCCGATCGCGGTGGCGCGTGACATCCGCGCCGCCGGCGCCAAGGCCGGGCTCTCGGTCAAGCCGAACACCCCGATCGAGCCCTACCTCGAGATCCTGCGCGAGTTCGACACCCTGCTGGTGATGAGCGTCGAACCCGGTTTCGGCGGGCAGTCTTTCATCGCGCACGTGCTCGACAAGGCCCGGCAGGTGCGCCGCCTGGTCGACGCGGGTGAGCTGCGCCTGGTCGTGGAGATCGACGGCGGCATCAATATGGACACCATCGAGCAGGCCGCCGAGGCCGGCATCGACTGCTTCGTGGCGGGCTCCGCGGTGTACGGCACCCCGGACCCGGCCGCGACCGTGGAAATCTTGCGGCAGAAGGTGATCGCGATCGAGGCGGCGTCCGCACAGTAACGCGGGCTCAGTGCCGTAGCAGCGCTTCGATCACCGATTCCAGCGGCGGTATCGTGTCGCTGGAATCGGGGGAGTGCACCCAGGTGCGGTATCCCGTCCGCTCGTCGTCTGCGGACGGGAGCACGACCTGCGCTCCCGGGCACGCGACGGTGGCGTAGAGCCGGAACAGGGCGGCGGCCACCGATTTGGTGAGGGACTCCGGCCGGGCGGGGCCGGTGATGAAGGTCCATCGTCGTGCCCGGGGATGGTGCACGACCGGGCCGGCCAGATTGGCCTGCGCCAGCTGCTGCTGGACGCGTTCGCCGAGGTCGGCGGGCATGGTGATGGCCCCGTAACGAGTGCCTATCTCCAACAGGATGTGCCGCGACGTCGGGTCGATCGATGCCGGCAGGTGAAATTCGCGTCGGTACTGCACGCAGCGAACTTCGAGTGTCGAATCGAGAAGCATGGTCACCCCGCACCCCCAACTGTGCCGATTGTGTTGTCTGCCACCTGAATCCGACCCGCGCGGGGCCCAACCTTCCTTCGGTTCTGCTTGCGATGATCGTCCCGGCCCGGATCGCCGTGGACGCGTTGACCGTTCTGCACTGAACTGCTCGCGGAGAAGTTGAACTGTGGGAATCAGCTGCATAACAATCTTGCGGCCACTTTCGCTGCCGCGCAAGATTCTGGATTGAGCGAGTCGCGAATTGGGTACCACTCCACGTTGGGCCAGGTCAGGCCATTCAAAGTGCCGGTAAATCCCGGCGTTTCAATTGGCGATCGCGACCAATGAACACAATTATTCGATCGCACATTGGCTTATGCCCGATTTCGTCCATCTACCGGTATCCAACGCTCCACTGAACGAGGCCGCATGTCGCCTACGACCCCGCGTCGTTAGGCTGGTGGGGACGGCCGTCCACGCGGGGAATACCGCGTACCGCACCGGCTGTTGGCTCGAGCGGAGCACGCACACGAGATCAGGGAGAGGTACGCATGTTCACAGGCATCGTCGAGGAGCTGGGTGAGATCCTCGCCAACGAGCAGCTGGACGATTCGGCGCGGCTGACCATTCGCGGCCCCCTGGTGACCTCCGATGCGGGACACGGTGATTCGATCGCCGTCAACGGCGTCTGCCTCACCGTGGTCGACCGGAAGGTCGAGGGCGACACCTTCACCGTCGACGTCATGGCCGAGACCCTGGACCGTTCCAGCATCGGCGGCCTGACCGTCGGCTCCCGCGTCAACCTCGAGCGCGCCGCAGCCGTGAACAGCCGCCTGGGCGGGCACATCGTGCAGGGTCACGTCGACGGCACCGGCACCATCGTCTCCCGCACCCCGTACGAGAACTGGGAGGTCGTGCGAATCTCTCTGCCCGACAGCATCGCTCGCTACGTGGTGGAGAAGGGCTCGATCACCGTGGACGGCATCTCGCTGACCGTCTCGGGCATCGGCCTGGCCGAGGACGCCTTCGCCGACGGCGCCAAGGACTGGTTCGAGGTGTCGCTCATCCCTACCACCCGCGAGCTCACGACCCTCGGCACCGCCGCGGTCGGCACCATCGTGAATCTCGAAGTCGACATCATCGCCAAGTACGTCGAACGGCTCGTGCAGCGCGGCTGACGTCCAAGGTTCGCGGCCCGTCTCGTTCTGGACTGCGCTCCGCCTCCCCGCGCTTGGAGCGGGGGAGCGAAGCGGAGGAGCGGAGGAGGGAAGAACGAGACCTCCAGGGCCGCGAACCCGCGACGCGGAGGCGGCGCAAATTGGACAGTGCCCTACTGTAATGAGGCACCTAATTCGAGATGGAGCACAACAGACGTGACCAGGTTCGACACCATCGAGCGCGCAGTCGCTGACATCGCCGCCGGTAAGGCGGTCGTCGTCGTCGACGACGAGGGCCGGGAGAACGAGGGCGACCTCATCTTCGCGGCGGAGAAGGCGACGCCCGAGCTGGTGGCCTTCATGATCCGCTACACCTCCGGTTACATCTGTGTACCGCTCACCGGGGACGACTGCGATCGCCTGGGCCTGCCGCCGATGTACGCGGTCAACCAGGACAAGCACGGCACCGCCTACACGGTCTCCGTCGACGCCCGAGAGGGCATCAGCACCGGCATCTCGGCCGCCGACCGCGCCACCACCATGCGCGTGCTGGCCGACCGCAACGCCAAGTCCGACGATCTGACCCGCCCCGGCCATGTGGTTCCGTTGCGTGCCAAGGACGGTGGCGTGCTGCGCCGCCCCGGTCACACCGAGGCCGCCGTGGATCTGGCCCGGATGGCCGGGCTCAGCCCCGCCGGCGTCATCTGCGAGATCGTCAGCCAGAAGAACGAGGGCGATATGGCGCGCACCGAGGAGCTGCGCATTTTCGCCGACGAGCACGATCTGGCGCTCATCTCCATCGCCGACATGATCGCCTGGCGCCGCCGCAACGAGAAGCATGTCAAGCAGGTGGCCGAGGCCAAGCTGCCCACCGAGTTCGGCGACTTCCGGGCCATCGGCTACGAGAGCGAATATGACGACGCCGAGCACGTGGCCCTGGTCATGGGCGATATCGGCGACGGCATGGACGTGCTGGTGCGCGTGCACTCCGAATGCCTCACCGGCGATGCCTTCGGCTCGCTGCGCTGCGACTGCGGCCCGCAGCTGGACGCAGCCATGGAGATGATCGCCCAGCAGGGCCGCGGTGTGCTGCTCTACATGCGCGGCCACGAGGGCCGCGGCATCGGGCTGCTGCACAAGCTGCAGGCCTACCAGCTGCAGGACGGCGGCGCCGACACCGTGGACGCCAACCTGGACCTGGGCCTGCCCGCCGACGCCCGCGACTACGGCATCGGCGCGCAGATCCTCGCCGATCTGGGCATCACCTCGATGCGGCTGCTCACCAACAATCCCGACAAGCGTGCCGGGATCGAGGGCTACGGCCTGAGCATCAGCGAGCGGGTGGCGATGCCCGTGCGCGCCAACAAGCACAATCTGCGGTATCTGCGCACCAAGCGGGATCGGATGGGCCACGACCTGGTCGGCCTGGAAGACCTGGACCTGGGCGAAACCGCGAACTGACGCGCCGGAGCCGACTATCGAGAGGGCGGAACAAGAATGAGCGGTACGGGCGTACCGACCTTCGAACTGGCCGATGCCAAGGACCTCAAGCTGGGGATCGTGGCGTCGCGCTGGCACACCACCATCTGCGACGCGCTGGTCGCGAACGCGGAGCAGACCGCCCGGGCCGCGGGCGTCGCCGATATCACGGTGGTCCGGGTCGCCGGCGCGATGGAGCTGCCGGTGGTGGCGCAGGCGCTGGCCCGCAGCCATGACGCGGTGGTCGCGCTGGGTGTCGTGATCCGTGGTGAGACACCGCATTTCGAGTACGTGTGCGATTCGGTGACCGCCGGTCTGACCCGGGTGTCCCTCGATGAGAGCACCCCGGTCACCAATGGCGTGCTCACCGTGAACACCGAGCAGCAGGCGCTGGATCGCGCGGGCCTGCCCGGCTCGATCGAGAACAAGGGCGAGCAGGCCGCGGCCGCCGCCCTCGACGCCGCGCTGACCCTGCGCGAACTGACCCAGACCGTCTAGCCATGCCGGTCGTGCGGATCTGGAAGCGGGACGGCTCCGAGGAGCCGCCCCGCAAGCCTGCCGCCACGCCGGAAACGCCTGCGGCGCACTCCGATCCGCGGGCCGAGCAGAAAGCGGAGTCCAAGGACACCATGGCCGAGCCGACCGAAACCGAAACGCCGGTGCAGCCCGGCACCGCCGCGGGCGACTGGGATCTCGAGGTGCGGCCCCACCACGCCATCGTCACCGTGCGGATCGTGGCGGGGGTGCTGGCGGCCATCTTCATCTTCGGCGGCATCGTGCTGCGGCACGGATCCACCGGCGTGAACTTCCGGGTCTCCGACCAGATCGGCCTGATGGTGTTCGGCCTGCTGCTGGCCGGCGGCGTGCTGACGCTCACCCGGCCCCGGGTGCGGGTCGGGCGGCGAGGGGTGACGGTGCGCAATATCGTGGGCGACAGCGAGTTCCAGTGGAAGGACATCCGCGGGATCTCCTTCCCGGACAAGAAGTCCTGGGCCCGGCTGGAATTGGCGCACGACGAGTACGTGCCCATGATGGCCATCCGCTCCAACGACAAGATGCGCGCCGCCGAGGCCATGGACCGGTTCCGGGAACTCGGCGCCAAGTACAGCGCCGAGAACGGGGACCGGCACTAGCGCGGGCCGCCGAGCACCGCGCCCTCGCGGCGCGGGTCCGCGCCGCCGATCCAGCCATTGCCGTCGCGGACCAGGGCCGACAGACCGCTGGACTGCGGCGCGACCGAGACCTGATCCCCGAACTGGCGCAGTTTCTGCACCAGCGGATCGTGGTCGCCGTTGTCGGTGGCGTCGACGGCCGGATGCTCACCACCCACATAGGTGGTGGGGGAGTTGGCCGCGCCGAAGTCGATCATCGACACCGCCTGCTGCGGGTTCATGCCCCAATCCAGCATGCCCACCAGGGTTTTCACCACGAACTGGATGATCACCGCCCCGCCGGGCGAACCGGTGACGTAGCTGAGCGCGCCGCGCGAGCCGTCGGGATTGCGGTCGAAGACCAGGGTCGGGGCCATCGAGCTTCGCGGCCGCTTGCCCGGGTCGAGGCGGTTGGCGATCGGGGTGCCGTTCATGTCGACCGGTTCGGCCGAGAAGTCGGTGAGCTGGTTGTTGAGGATGAACCCGTCCACGAAATGGAATGACCCGAACGCGGATTCGACCGTGGTGGTCATGGCGGCGGCGTTGCCGTACTTGTCGACGATGGAGATGTGGCTGGTGCCGTGCTCGGGCTGCTGCGGGCCGTTGCCGACCGGCGCCGGGCCGAAGTCACCCGGCTTGGCGGTGCCCAGGCTCCTGGTCGGGTCGATGACCGCCGCACGCTGCTTCAGGTAGCTGGGATCCAGCAGTGTCTGCGGCGAATTGCCCGGCAGCGGAACGAAATCCGAGTCGGCGATGTACTTGTCGCGGTCGGCGTAGGCGAGGCGTTCGGCCTCGGCGATCAGGTGCACGGCCTCCGGGGTGGGCTTGCCGCCGTTCCGGGCGGTGGCGCTGTCGCCGCCGAGGTCCGTCGGCTTCATCGCCGCCAGGTCGAAGTTGGACAGGATGCCCAGGGCTGCTTCCACCGTGATGCCGCCCGAGGACGGATTGGGCATGCCGCATACCTCGTGGGTGCGGTAGGGCGAGCACACCGCGGTGCGCTTCTTCGCCTGGTAGGACTGCAGATCCGCCAGGGACAGCAGCCCCGGGGTGCGTCCGCCGGCGGTGGCGGCTGTGGTGTCCACGATGTCGGCGGCGATCGCGCCGGTATAGAAGGCGTTCGCCCCGTCGGTCGCGATGGCCGACAGGGTCTTGGCGAAGGCCGGATTGGTGAGCGTGCCGCCGGACGGCTTCGGGCTGCCGTCAGGCTGCAGGAAATACGCCTTGGCGTTGTCGTCGCGCGCGAGGTCGGCCTTGGAGTCGGAGATCTGGCTCGCCATCCGCGGTGAGATCGTGAAGCCCTGATCCGCCAGGTCGATCGCCGGCGCGAACAGGCTCTTCCACGGCTGCTTGCCGTGCTCGTTGTGGGCCAGCTCCAGCATCCGCAGCACTCCCGGCGTGCCGATGGAGCGCCCGCTGGCCCGCGCATTCGGTTGCGGCACAGTGTGATCGGCGGCGCTGATGTAGCGCAGATAGTCCTCGGTGGCGGCCGCCGGGGCGGTCTCGCGGCCGTCGTAGGCGTCGACGGTCCTGGCGTTGGCGTCGTAGTACATCAGGAACGCGCCGCCGCCGATGCCGGTGGCCTGGGGCTCCACCAGATTCAGCACGGTCTGTGCCACGATGAGCGCGTCCGCGGCGGTGCCGCCGTCTCGCAACACCCGGCAAGCTGCCTCGGTGGCAACGGGATTGGCGGTGGAGACCGCGAAATCGCCGGTGCGCACGGGTGTCATGCCGGTGCGGTAGCCGGTGGCGACCTCGGGGTGCAGGGCCAGATTCGTGCCGCTGGGCCCGGCGGGCACCCCGGAGGTGACCGGAGTTCCGTTGGGCGACACCGTGCACGACGCGGTCTGGTTCGTCGACGACGAACAGGCGGTGACCAATCCGACCAGCAGCAGCAGAGCGGCAGCGCCGCTCCCGATTCGTCGCAAGCGCCTCATGATCGGACTCTAGCGCCGTGGGCCCGTGCGGGCAGGGGCTTTGAGGGGCCGGATCGGGGGGCTACCGGGGAACTCCGAGCCGTCGGTCGTCCAGGGATTTCAGCGCTTTCAAGGCAATCTCTGAAAAGCACACCAATTGGTCGCTTGACCGGGCCTTCCCTTTCGAGGGTTTCCCCGCTCTGGGCGTCGATGTGGAACCCAGCAAACGACAAGGTACCCTCAGGCTGCCTCACTTCACGATTGCGGAGGGTTAACCCGGCGAATGACCGAGATCCGGACTACTGCCACCAGCCTCAATGCCGAGGACAGCGGCTATCACAAAGCCCTCAAACCTCGGCAATTGCAGATGATCGCCATCGGCGGTGCCATCGGTACCGGCCTGTTCCTGGGCGCGGGTGGCCGGCTCCACAATGCCGGCCCATCGCTGTTCCTGGTGTACCTGATCTGCGGCATCTTCGTCTTCTTCATCCTGCGCGCGCTCGGCGAACTGGTGCTGCACCGTCCGTCCTCGGGCTCGTTCGTCTCCTATGCGCGCGAATTCTTCGGCGAGAAGGCCGCATTCGTAGCCGGCTGGATGTACTTCCTGAACTGGTCCATGACCGGGATCGTCGACACCACCGCGATCGCCACCTATCTGCACTACTGGGGACCCTTCCAGCCGATCGCGCAATGGCTGCTGGCGCTGGGCGCGCTGATCATCGTGCTCGGCATCAACCTGGTCTCGGTGAAATGGTTCGGCGAGATGGAATTCTGGGCCGCCATGATCAAGGTGGTGGCCCTGATGACCTTCCTGGTCGTCGGCACCGTCTTCCTGGCCGGGCGCTTCGCGGTCGAGGGGCAGAGCACCGGCCTGCGCATGGTCTCCGACGCCGGCGGCTGGTTCCCGACCGGCGTGCTGCCGCTGGTCACCGTCACCTCCGGCGTCGTGTTCGCCTACGCCGCCGTGGAAATGGTCGGCATCGCGGCCGGCGAGACCGAGAATCCGGCGAAGATCATGCCGCGCGCCATCAATTCGGTGATCATGCGTATCGCCGTGTTCTATTGCGGCTCGGTGATTCTGCTGGCGCTGCTGCTGCCCTACACCGCGTACAAGGGCGGCGAGAGCCCGTTCGTCACCTTCTTCGGCAAACTCGGTGTCGCGCACATGGGCTCGATCATGAATTTCGTGGTGCTCACCGCGGCGCTGTCGAGTTTGAATGCCGGACTGTATTCGACCGGCCGCATCCTCCGCTCGATGGCGATGAACGGCAGCGCGCCGAAATTCACCTCGCGGATGTCGAGCGCCGGTGTGCCGTACGGCGGCATTCTGCTCACCGCCACTATTGCGCTGTTCGGTATCTGGCTGAATTACATTGTGCCGTCGCAGGCCTTCGAAATCGTGCTGAACGTCGCGTCGCTCGGCATTCTGGCGTCCTGGGCGACCATCGTGCTGTGCCAGTTGAAGCTGTTCTACCTGTGGAAGACGGGGCAGGCGGAGCGTCCGGCTTTCCGGATGTTCGGTGCGCCCTACACCGGCATCGCAACGCTGGTTTTCCTCTTCGCGGTGCTGGTGCTGATGGCTTTCGACCGTCCGGTCGGTACGTGGACGGTGGCCAGCCTGGTGATCATCGTGCCCGCGCTGGCCATCGGGTGGAAGTTCGCCAGCCCGCGGGTGCTGGCCATCGCCACGTTGCGTGAGGGCTACACCGGCGAGTTCCCGGTGATTCCGCCGATCCCCATGGACGACAAGTAGTTTTCCGCTTCCGGAGGTAGACTGGGAAACTCTGTCCGGACCTGCGCTTTTCAATGGCCGCACGCGAAATCGCGTGCGGCCGTTATGTGTTCGAGATCACTGATTCCAATGCCGGCTATCGGTTGTGGCCATGGTCATAACTTGGTCAACCGGATTGTCTGGAATCCGAACATTTGGTTAGCGTCAGGTTCAGCGTGTTCGCAGGGGGCGCGCGACCAGGGGTTACTCGATGAGGAGTGCTGTGAGTTCGCAAACGGCCGTTGCCGACCAGGTGGATATGACACTCGGCGCCACGGAAAACGGCGTTCCAGCCACATTTTTCGAGCGGGCGCTCGACGGGGTGCGGGGGTTGCGCCGTGATGGTTCCGAGATCGACATGCCCGCCAAGGTCCGGGAGACGCAATACGCCGCGCTCGGCGCGATGGGACTGGCGGTGCTGCACAGCCTGCTGTCCATCACCGGCGGCGTCTCGTGCGTGGTCGGCAGTATCGGCCACTTCTTCGCCGCCTGGGTGACCGGCGGTGTCGCACTGCTTTTCGGGCTGCGCTCGCGCTGGATCTGGGTGACCGCGCTCGGATTGGCCAGCCTGCAGTCGTTCCTGGGCATCTTCACGCTGGTGTCGGCCGAAATGCCCACGGGCGTGGGACCGTTCACCGTGCTCTTCGGCGTAATGGTGTCCGGCGTGGTGCTGGCGCTGCTACTGCGCCGCGACCTCTACCGCTGGTTCGCGGTTGCACCCTGAAGTGATCGAGCGGCCTGCCGCCCGGACCAATATCCGGGCGGTGGGCGACAACTGATTTCGTGCCCTTCCGGGTAACTCGCCGGGTACGTCCTGAATTGGTTCGGCAGCCAGCCGCCGGCACGGGTGCATGTCGGCCAACGGCACTCAGCTGCCCGCTAAAGTTCCGGGGAGATCGGTCGCCCACCGCCCGGACCAATATCCGGGCGATGGGCGACAACTGATTTCGTGCCCTTCTGGGTAACTCGCCGGGTACGTCCTGAATTGGTTCGGCAGTCAACCGCCGGCACGGGTGCATGTCGGCCAACGGCACTCAGCTGCCCGCTAAAGTTCCGGGGAGGCGGTATTGCCCAGCGCGCGGCCGGCGGCGCGACCGGAGAAGATGCAGCCGCCGAGGAAGGTGCCCTCCAGCGCGTTGTAGCCGTGCACACCGCCACCGCCGAACCCGGCGACCTCGCCCGCGGCGTACAGGCCTGGGAACGGGGTGCCGTCGGCGCGGATGACCTGCGAGTCCAGATTGGTCTGCAGTCCGCCCAGGGTCTTGCGGGTCAGGATGTTCAGGCGCACGCCGATCAGCGGGCCGTGCGCGGGATCCAGGATCTTGTGCGGGCTCGCCACCCGGACCTTGTCGCCCAGGAAGCGGCGGGCGTTGTTGACGGCCATCAGCTGGGCGTCCTTGCTGTATTTGTTCTCCACATCCCGGTCGCGGGCCACGATCTGGCGCTCGATGTCGGCGAGGTCGAGGTGCGGGCCGCGCGAGATCTTGTTCATGCCCGTGATCAGCTCGGCGAGGGTGTCGGCGACCACGAAGTCCACGCCGTGCTGCTTGAACGCCTCCACCGGGCCCGGGGCGCCCTTCGCCACCCGGCTCTTGAGGGCCAGCTTCAGATCCTTGCCGGTGAGATCGGGATTCTGTTCCGAGCCCGAGAGCGCGAACTCCTTCTCGATGATCGACTGGTCGAGGATGAACCACGAGTAGTCGTAGCCGGTGGCCAGGATCTGCTTCATGGTGGCATTGGTGTCGAAACCCGGGAAGGCCGGTGCGGTCATGCGCTTTCCATTGGCGTCGAACCACAGCGAGGACGGGCCGGGAATGATGCGAATGGCGTGATCGGGCCAGATCGGATCCCAGTTGTGGATGCCCTCGGTGTAGTGCCACATGCGGTCCCGGTTCACGATGCGCCCGCCCGCGGCCTCGGTGATGCCCAGCATGCGGCCGTCCACGTGCGCGGGCACGCCGGAGATCAGGTGCTCGGGGCAGGGGCCGAGCCGGTCGGTCGGCCAATTGCGGCGGATGAGTTCGTGATTGTGACCGATGCCGCCGGA
Organism: Nocardia sp. NPDC046763; assembly: GCF_040645495.1. Lineage (NCBI taxonomy): Bacteria > Bacillati > Actinomycetota > Actinomycetes > Mycobacteriales > Nocardiaceae > Nocardia > Nocardia sp. NPDC046763. Next base: position 63,267 of record NZ_JBEYYI010000015.1, read on the forward strand.
GGATACGATGACCGCCCGCGCGCGGAACTCGAACTCGCTCACGATATTTCGTGACGAGGCGACACCGCGGGCCTCGGTGGCGGGCTCCAGCACGCTGCCGCGCACGCCGGTCACCGCATCGTCCTCGACGATCAGTTCGTCGACCCGGTGCCGGAAGGCGAAGCCGACCTGTCCCCGCTTCTCGGCCTCGAGCACGGGTTCGAGGAACACCCGCACCACTTCGGGGCCGGTGCCCCAGGTGAGATGGAAGCGCGGCACCGAGTTGCCGTGCCCGTCGGCGGCCACGCCGCCGCGCTCGGCCCAGCCGACCACGGGCGTCACCCGCAGCCCGAGATCGTAGAGATACTGCCGCTTCTCGGTGGCCGCGAACTCCACGTACGCGCGCGCCCACTGCCGCGCCCAGTGGTCCTCGTCCTCACGGTCGAAGCCGGCCGAGCCGAACCAGTCCTGCACGGCGAGCGCGAGGCTGTCCTTGACCCCGAGTCGCCGCTGTTCGGGACTGTCCACGAAGAACAGCCCGCCCAGTGACCAGAACGCCTGGCCGCCCAGGTTGGCGCGGTTCTCCTGATCCAGCACGAGCACGCGGCGTCCCGCCTTGACCAGCTCGTGCGTGGCGACGAGGCCGGCCAGCCCGGCCCCGACCACGATGACATCCGGATTCTCGATCATGCCCATGATTTCCTTGGTGTCGAAGTTCGATACACGAATGTATCGAACGAGGTCGCTACTGTACAGGTGCTCGATACGGTGCTGTATCGAACGAGGTTGTCGGTGGGACATGGCATGGTTCGAGTGTGCCGACTTCTTCGTCCGGATCCCTGTCACTCGCGGCGGCGCGCCGCACTGCACTCGCGGCACAGGGCTTCGCCTCGGCACCGCCGAGCGGGACGCCCACCCGGCGCGCGGTCCTGAAGGTGCTCGACAGCACCCGGCTGCTGCAGTTGGACTCGGTGTCGGCGGTGGTGCGCGCGCACTACGCGCCGGTGTTCAGCCGGATCGGGGCCTACGACCGGGCGCTGCTGGACGAGGCCGCGTGGGGGCACACCGCTCGGCGGCCGCGGCAGCTCATCGAGTACTGGGCACACGAGGCGGCGCTGATTCCGGTCGAGGACTGGTCGCTCATGCGCTGGCGCATGGTGCAGTACCGGCACGGACGCTGGAACGGGATGCGGCAGGTGCTCGAACGCAATCCGGCCCTGGCCGACGATGTGCTCGGTGTGGTCAAGGAGTTCGGGGCCAGCACGGCGGGGGAGATCGAGCGGCATCTGGAGCTGGATCGGCCACGGGCCAAGGACAATTGGGGCTGGAACTACAGCGACACCAAGGTGGTGTGCGAGGCGCTGTTCGCGGCGGGGGAGCTGACGGTGCCGAAACGGGTGGGCTTCCAGCGGCACTACGACCTGGCCGCGAATGTCCTTCCGGCCCCGGTCCTCTCGCGCGAACCGGACGAAGCCGACGCCGTGCGGGAACTGGTGCGGCGGGCGGCGCGAGCGCACGGCATCGGCTCCGAAACCGATCTGCGGGACTACTACCGGCTCAACCGCCGCCAAACCGAGCCCGCCATCGCCGATCTCCTCGACGCCGGGGAGTTGGAGCAGGTCACCGTCGCCGGCTGGGACAAGCCCGCCTACCTGCATGCCGAGGCCCGCACTCCGCGCCGGGTGACGGGCGCGGCGCTGCTGTGCCCCTTCGATCCGCTCATCTTCTTCCGCGACCGCACCGAGCGGCTCTTCGACTTCCACTACCGCATCGAGATCTACACGCCGGAACACAAACGCGTGCACGGGTATTACGTCTTCCCGTTCCTGCTGGACGGCGAACTGGTGGCGCGGGTGGACCTGCGGGCCGAGCGCGGGACCGGGCGGTTGCTGGTGCCGGGCGCGTTCGCCGAGCCGGGCCGGGACCACTCGCGGGTGGCGGCGGCGCTGGCCGCGGCGCTGCGGGCCATGGCCGACTGGCTCGAACTCGAAACCGTCGAGGTGGGCGAAAAGGGCGATCTCGCACCGGCTTTGCGGCGCGAGATCGTGTAGGTCCGCACGACGCGGACCGGAACGGTGAGCGTCAGGTCAGAACGGCCCGTCGGTCCAGGCATTCAGCACGATGCCGTTCTTGCCCTCACCCCTGCACTCGATCGTCATGGGGATGAGCGGCCGTGGCGAATCGCCCACGATGTAGGTGGGGGCCTGGTAGCCGCTGCCCACCTGCCGGGTGCCCAGGCACTGCACCACCGCGGCGTACCAGGTGTCCGCGGGACAGGTGAAGGTCGCCGTGTCGAGCGCCCGCTCGATGCGGCAGACCGAGTCGGCGCCGGCGGCCGGCGCCGACACCGTGATCAGGCCTGCCACGCCGATGCCGAGTGCGGAACCTATCGCGAGTGACCGGCGGCGCGGGTGGAGATGGTGATGGTTCGTCATCGAACAAGCTCCCTCGTATACGGACAGATCAAGCGAAACAGTTCATCCCATACTGGGCACGAGACCCCGCTGGACGGCCGAACCTCGCGGAGATCGGTGTCCCGGCGTGGCGTGTCCTGCGGGACGCGTGGACGCTGCGGCCCGCGCCCGATGCGCATCCGTAGGCGATGCACTGCTGCGCGCGAGCGGCGGCGCAAACGCAGTCGGATCATGGCGTTCCCTCCCGGTGAATGATCTTGCGGATACTTCGTCGCCGGGACCGCCGCGGATGGTCGCCCGGGGCCCCGTGGGTGTGTCGGAGGCCTTGGCCGCCTGTCGGGGGCACTGACTAACCTGGAACCGTGGCAGATCCCGCGACCTACCGGCCCGCACCGGGCACCATTCCCGTCGAACCAGGCGTCTACAAGTTCCGGGACAAGTTCGGGCAGGTCATCTATGTCGGCAAGGCGAAAAGCTTGCGCCAGCGCCTGAACTCGTACTTCGCCGACGTGGCCGGGCTGCACCCGCGCACCCGGCAGATGGTGACCACGGCGGCCGGGGTCGAGTGGACCGTGGTGTCCACCGAGGTGGAAGCGCTGCAGCTGGAATACAACTGGATCAAGGAATTCGATCCGCGCTTCAATGTCCGCTACCGCGACGACAAGTCGTATCCGGTGCTGGCGGTCAGCCTCGACGAGGAGTACCCGCGGGTGTTCGTCTACCGCGGCGCGCGCAAGAAGGGCGTGCGGTACTTCGGCCCGTACGCCCACGCCTGGGCCATTCGCGAGACCCTGGATCTGCTGCTGCGGGTGTTCCCGGTGCGGACCTGCTCGGCGGGAGTCTTCAAGCGGCACAGTCAGATCGGGCGGCCGTGCCTGCTCGGCTATATCGACAAGTGCTCCGCGCCGTGCATCGACCGGGTGAGCGCGGCCGAGCACCGGCAGATCGTGGACGACTTCTGCGACTTCCTCTCCGGCAAGACCGACCGCCTGGTCAAGCAGCTCGAGCGCCGCATGCACGAGGCCGCCGACGAACTCGACTTCGAGCTGGCCGCCCGCCTGCGCGACGACGTGCAGGCGCTCAAGCGCGCCCTGGAGAAGCAGGCCGTGGTGCTGGGCACCGGCACCGACGCCGATGTCATCGACTTCGCGGTGGACGAGCTCGAGGTCGCGGTCCAGATCTTCCACGTGCGCGACGGCCGGGTGCGCGGGCAGCGCGGCTGGGTGGTCGACAAGTCCGGCGACGCCCTGGACCCGGGGCGGTCAGGCCCGGAGGCGTCGCTCCACCGCCCAGCGCTTGCCGGCGTAACCGCGGAGGGTCCCGCCGCAGGTCCGATCGAGCCCGACGTGGCGGAATCCGGCGGCGAGCTGGCCGCCCTGGTCGAGCAGTTCCTCACCCAGTTCTACGGCGAGCAGACCGCGGTCGCCGCGCAGAGCGGGGACGCGCAGCCCGGGGCCGTGGTCCCGCGCGAGGTGCTGGTCCCGGCTCTGCCCAATGATCATGAGCAGGTTCAGCAGTGGCTCTCGGACCTGCGCGGATCGGCCGTGCAGCTGCGGGTGCCGCAGCGCGGCGACAAGAAGGCGCTGGCCGAGACCGTGCAGCGCAATGCCCGGGAGGCCCTGGCCCAGCACAAGCTCAAGCGCGCCGGCGACCTGACCGCGCGTTCGGCAGCGCTGCAGGAACTACAGGACGCCCTGGATCTGGACAGCGCACCGCTGCGCATCGAATGCGTGGACATCTCGCATGTGCAGGGCACCGATGTGGTGGCCTCGCTGGTCGTGTTCGAGGACGGCCTGGCCCGCAAGTCCGAGTACCGGCACTACGCCATCAAGGAGGCCGCGGGCGACGGCCGCTCCGACGACGTCGGCAGCATCGCCGAGGTGACCCGGCGGCGCTTCGGCAAGCTCCGCCGCGACCTGGACGCCGCCGAGGCCGCCGACCTCGAATCCGGTTCGGACCCAGTCGAATCCAGCCTGCCCGGCATCGATCCCCGGACCGGTAAGCCGCGCCGCTTCGCCTACCCGCCCAACCTGTATGTGGTGGACGGCGGTGCGCCGCAGGTGAATGCGGCCGCGGAGGTGCTCGACGAACTCGGCATCACCGATGTCGCGGTCATCGGACTGGCCAAGCGCCTGGAAGAGGTGTGGGTGCCGAACGAGGCGGACCCGGTGATCATGCCGCGCACCAGTGAGGCGCTGTATCTGCTGCAGCGGGTCCGCGACGAGGCGCACCGTTTCGCCATCACCTTCCACCGCTCCAAACGCTCGCGGCGGATGACCGAATCGGTGCTGGACTCGGTGCCCGGACTGGGCTCGGCGCGCAAGACCGCGCTGGTCACGCACTTCGGATCGGTCGCCAAGCTCAAGCAGGCTACGGTGGAGCAGATCACCGAGGTCCCGGGCATCGGCGTGGCGACGGCCAAGGCGGTCCTGGCCGCCCTGCAGCAGCCGTAGCAACCGAGCGTGCGGACCCATCGGTTCGCCGCGAAGGCGCGTCGAATCGGGGCCCACCGGGTAGAGTGCGACACGCCGAATAGCAAAACTGCGACACGCCGTGTGTGCAGGTCGGGAGCGGAAATCACAGCTGTGTCTCGCTCCCCTCGTGTGCCTGCCGCGTTTCGGGGTGTCGGTGCAGGATGATCGAGGGAACTCCAGACACGAACCGGTAGGACATGACGCGCGTCGAAGCCAGTACTGATACGGCCGAAAACAGCAAGGCAACCGATACAGGTGAGTCCCAGCCGACCGCTCGCCGCGGGCGGTCGGCACCCGATTCCGCACCGGTCGAAGTCGTCATCGTGACGGGCCTGTCCGGCGCCGGGCGCGGTACCGCCGCCAAGGTGCTCGAGGATCTCGGCTACTACGTGGCCGACAATCTTCCACCCGAATTGATCGGGCGCATGGTCGATCTCGGCCGCGGCGCCGAACCGCCCATCCGCAAACTGGCGCTCGTCATGGACGTGCGCAACCGCTTCTTCACCGGGAACCTCGCCGCGGTCGGCGAGCAGTTACGGGCCGCGGGTGTGCGTACCCGCATCCTGTTCCTGGAGGCCTCCGACGATGTGCTGATCCGCCGCTTCGGGTTCGCGCGCCGCCGCCATCCGCTGCAGAGCGAGAGCGCCGACGGCACTCTGACCGCCGGCATCGCCGCCGAGCGGCAGCGTCTGGACCCGGTGAAAACGGCCGCCGACGTGGTCATCGACACCACCGCGCTGTCCATTCACCAGCTGCATCGCAAGCTCGAGGAGGTCTACGGCGGCGACGCCGCCACCGTGCTACAGCTGACCGTTCAATCGTTCGGTTTCAAATACGGAGTCCCGCTCGACGCCGACATGGTGTTCGATTTGCGGTTCCTGCCGAATCCGCATTGGATTCCCGAACTCCGCGAAAAGACCGGACAGGACGCCCCGGTCAGCGAGTATGTGTTGTCGCGGCCGGGCGCCCAGGACTACCTGGGCACCGCGCGGCATCTCGTCGACCTGACGACCGAGGGCTACCGCCAAGAGGGGAAGCGATACATGACCGTGGCAGTGGGCTGCACCGGCGGCAAACACCGCAGTGTGGCGATAGCGGAGGCGCTGGGCGAGGCGCTGGCGGGCAGCGACTCGGCCCCGGCGGGCAATGACTCGGGTGACGTGGTGCGCGTGGTTCATCGGGATCTGGGGCGGGAATGAGTGAGAACGACTCCGTCCGCTCCACCAATCCGGCCATCGTGGCCCTCGGTGGTGGGCACGGCCTGTATTCGACGCTGACCGCCATCCGGCGGCTCACCCGCAAGATCACCGCGGTGGTGACGGTCGCCGACGACGGCGGCTCCTCGGGGCGGCTGCGGTCCGAGCTGGGCATGCTGCCCCCTGGCGATCTGCGAATGGCCTTGGCGGCCTTGGCCGAAGAGGCCGACGGCATCTGGGCGCGAACTTTGCAACACCGCTTCGGCGGCACCGGCGCGCTGGCCGGGCATTCGGTGGGCAATCTGATTCTGGCGGGTCTCACCGAGGAGCTGGGCGATCCGGTCGCGGCCCTCGACGAAGCCGGGAGGGTCCTGCGCATCACCGGCCGCGTGCTGCCCATGTCGCCCATCGCGCTCACCATCGAGGCGGATGTGTCTGGGCTGGAAGGCGATCCGCGCGTGAGCCGCTGCATCCGCGGTCAGGTGGCCGTGGCGACCACGCCGGGTAAGGTGCGCCGGGTGCGGCTGATCCCCTCGGACCCGCCCGCCTGCCCCGAGGCGACCTCGGCCATCGAGCACGCCGACGTGGTGGTGCTGGGCCCCGGAAGCTGGTTCACGAGCGTCATCCCGCATGTGCTGGTGCCCGAATTGCACGAAGCGCTACTACACACGCGGGCACGGAAAGTGCTGGTGCTCAACCTCGCTGCCGAACCGGGCGAAACGGCCGGATTCAGCGCCGAACGGCACCTGCATGTATTGTCCCAGCACGCACCGGATTTCACAGTCGACCATGTTCTGGTGGACTCCGGTTCCGTACCCGAGGGTAGGGAACGCGAACATCTGGCAAGAGCTGCCGAACAGCTGCGTGCGCGAGTAACCTTCGCTGATGTCGCCGAGGCGGGGACGGACCGGCACCACCCCGGAAAGCTTGCCGCCGCACTGGATCAGGTGATCCGGCAACCTCGGCCGGAATTGGCAGGGCTTCGAGTCGAAGGACGGCATATGGGCCAACGTGTGCGGTCCGGGTTGGGTGGAAAGGAGCGCGTCTCGTGGCGATGACAGCGGAAGTGAAGGACGAGCTGAGCCGGCTCTCTGTATCACAGGTGAGCTCGCGCAAAGCGGAATTGTCCGCGCTACTGCGGTTCGCCGGTGGATTGCACATCGTCGGCGGTCGAGTGATCGTCGAAGCCGAGGTGGACATGGGTTCCATTGCACGTCGGCTGCGCCGAGAGATCTTCGAGCTGTACGGATACGGCTCGGACGTGCATGTCCTCGGCGCCGGCGGGCTCCGGAAAACCTCCCGGTACGTGGTACGGGTTTCCAAGGAGGGCGAGGCGCTGGCGCGTCAGACCGGTTTACTCGATGTGCGCGGCCGCCCGGTGCGCGGGCTTCCAGCCCAGGTGGTGGGCGGCAGCATCGGGGATGCCGAAGCCGCTTGGCGTGGAGCGTTTCTCGCGCACGGCTCGCTCACCGAACCGGGCCGCTCCTCGGCGCTGGAGGTGAGCTGCCCCGGGCCGGAGGCGGCGCTCGCCCTGGTCGGCGCCGCGCGGCGGATGGGCATCTCGGCCAAGGCGCGCGAGGTGCGCGGCACCGATCGCGTCGTGGTGCGCGACGGTGAGGCGATCGGCGCCCTGCTCACCCGCATGGGTGCGCAGGACACCCGGCTCACCTGGGAGGAGCGGCGCATGCGCCGCGAGGTCCGGGCGACGGCCAACCGGCTGGCCAATTTCGACGATGCCAACCTGCGTCGTTCGGCCCGGGCGGCCGTGGCGGCGGCGGCCCGCGTGGAACGCGCGCTCGAGATACTGAGCGAGGATGTGCCGGATCATCTGGCCGCCGCGGGCAAGCTGCGCGTGCTGCACCGGCAGGCGTCCCTGGAGGAGCTGGGCCAGCTGGCCGATCCGCCCATGACGAAAGACGCTGTGGCGGGCCGGATCCGGCGGCTGCTGTCGATGGCCGACCGGCGCGCCAAGGAACTCGGCGTGCCCGACACCGAAAGTGCTGTCACCGCAGAACTGCTCGAAGAGGCGTGAAACATCCACGCCGCCGCCTAAACTGATCGATACCGCACGGTGATTCCGTCCGGAAGCGCCGCAACCCCAAGGGTCGCGGCGCTTCCGGTCGTATGTGACGAAAGTGAACGTTTCGTAGTTCACCGTGGCGGGGGTATGTCCGTGATGTTTCCGTTACAGGTCTAGGGTTAGCACCGCAACGGAAACGATCCGCGAAGCTGAGGAGCGAAAACGTGACTGTCCGGGTAGGGATCAACGGCTTCGGCCGCATCGGGCGAAACTTCTTCCGAGCCGTCGAGGCGCAGAAGGCCCTCGGCACCACCGACATCGAGATCGTGGCGGTCAACGATCTGACCGACAACAAGTCGCTGGCGACCCTGCTGAAGTACGACTCGATCCTCGGCCGCCTGCCGCAGGACGTTTCCCTGGACGGCGACGAGACCATCGTCGTCGGCGACCAGCGCATCACCGCGCTGGCCATCAAGGAGGGCCCGGCCGCGCTGCCGTGGGGTGACCTGGGTGTCGACGTAGTCGTCGAGTCCACCGGTATCTTCACCGATGCCACCAAGGCGAAGGGCCACCTGGCCGCCGGCGCCAAGAAGGTCATCATCTCCGCGCCCGCCAAGGGCGAGGACATCACCATCGTGATGGGCGTCAACGACGACAAGTACGACGGTTCGCAGAACATCATCTCGAACGCGTCCTGCACCACCAACTGCCTGGGCCCGATTGCCAAGGTGCTCAACGACTCCTTCGGCATCGAGCGTGGTCTGATGACCACCGTGCACGCCTACACCCAGGACCAGAACCTGCAGGACGGCCCGCACTCGGATCTGCGTCGCGCCCGCGCGGCCGCGCTGAACATCGTGCCCACCGGCACCGGCGCCGCCAAGGCCATCGGCCTGGTGCTGCCCGAGCTGCTCGGCAAGCTGAACGGTTACGCGCTGCGCGTGCCGGTCCCGACCGGTTCGCTCACCGACCTGACCGTGGACCTGGCCAAGACCGCCTCGATCGACGAGATCAACGCCGCCATGAAGGCCGCCGCGGACGGCCCGATGAAGGGCATCCTGAAGTACAACGTCGACCCGATCGTCTCCTCCGACATCGTGACCGACCCGCATTCCTCCATCTACGACGCGCCGCTGACCCAGGTCATCGACAACCAGGTCAAGGTCGCCTCGTGGTACGACAACGAGTGGGGCTACTCCAACCGTCTCGCCGACCTCGTCGGCCTCGTCGGCAAGTCCCTCTAAGCGCCGATGACCATCAAGACTCTGCAGGATCTGCTGAACGAGGGCGTCGAGGGCCGGGGCGTGCTGGTGCGCTCCGATCTCAACGTTCCCCTCGATAACGGCGTCATCACCGACCCGGGCCGCATCATCGCGTCCGCGCCGACGATCAAGGCGCTGGCCGAGGCCGGCGCGAAGGTCATCGTGACCGCGCACCTGGGCCGCCCCGAGGGCGAGCCGGATCCGAAGTTCTCCCTTGCGCCGGTCGCGGCGCGGCTGTCGGAGGAGCTGGGCCGCAATGTCCAGCTCGCCGGCGACGTGGTGGGCCAGGACGCGCTCGCCCGCTCCGAGGGCCTCACCGACGGTGATGTGCTGCTGCTGGAGAACATTCGCTTCGACGCGCGCGAGACCAGCAAGGACGACGCCGAGCGCACGAAGCTCGCTCGTGCCCTGGTCGAGCTGGTCGGCGACGACGGCGCGTTCGTGTCCGACGGTTTCGGTGTGGTGCACCGCAAGCAGGCGTCGGTCTACGACGTGGCCAAGCTGCTGCCGCACTACGCGGGGACGCTGGTCGCGGCCGAGACCGAGGTGCTGAAGAAGCTCACCGAGAGCCCGGAGCGCCCGTACGCGGTCGTGCTCGGCGGTTCCAAGGTCTCCGACAAGCTGGCGGTCATCGAGGCGCTCGCGCCCAAGGTCGACACGCTGGTCATCGGCGGCGGCATGTGCTTCACCTTCCTTGCGGCACAGGGCCTTTCGGTGGGCACCTCGCTGCTGCAGGAGGAGATGATCGAGACCTGCAAGGGGCTGCTGGACAAGTACGGCGACGTCATCCACCTGCCGGTGGACATCGTGGTGGCCGACAAGTTCGCCGCGGACGCGGACTCGAAGACCGTGCCCGCCCACGAGATTCCGGACGGCTGGATGGGTCTGGACATCGGTCCCGACTCGGCCGCCCGCTTCTCGGCGCTGCTGACCGAGGCCAAGACCGTGTTCTGGAACGGCCCGATGGGTGTGTTCGAGTTCGAGAAGTTCTCGGCCGGCACCCGCGGTGTCGCCGAGGCGATCGCCACGGCGACCTCGAAGGGCGCGTTCACGGTCGTCGGTGGCGGCGACTCGGCCGCGGCCGTGCGTACCCTCGGTCTGCCGGACGACGGTTTCTCGCATATCTCCACCGGTGGCGGCGCGTCGCTGGAATACCTGGAGGGCAAGGAACTTCCCGGCCTCGCCGTGTTGGAGGACTGAACCATGGCACGTAAGCCTTTGATCGCCGGCAACTGGAAGATGAACCTCAACCACCTCGAGGCCATCGCTCTGGTGCAGAAGATCGCATTCGCGTTGCCGGAGAAGTACTTCGACAAGGTCGACGTGACGGTGATCCCGCCGTTCGTGGACCTGCGCAGCGTGCAGACGCTGGTCGAGGGTGACCGTCTCCTGATCACCTACGGTGCCCAGGACGTGTCCACCCACGACGAGGGCGCCTACACCGGCGAGATCAGCGGCTCCATGCTGGCCAAGCTGGGCTGCAGTTTCGTCGTGGTGGGTCACTCGGAGCGGCGTCAGTACCACAACGAGGACGACGCCACCGTGCTGGCCAAGGCCAAGCAGGCGCTCAAGTACGGCATCACCCCGATCGTCTGCATCGGTGAGGGCCTGGGCGTCCGTGAGACCAAGACCCACGTCGAGTACAACCTCGAACAGCTCCGCGGCTCCCTCAAGGGCTTGACGGCCGAGGAGATCTCGAAGATCGTCATCGCCTACGAGCCGGTCTGGGCCATCGGCACCGGCAAGGTCGCCACCCCGGCCGACGCGCAGGAAGTCTGTGGCGCCATCCGTAAGGAACTCGCCGAGCTGGCGAATCCCGAAGTGGCGGCCGGTGTCCGGGTCCTCTACGGCGGCTCGGTCAACGCCAAGAACGTCGGCGAACTGGTCGGCCAGACCGACATCGACGGCGCTCTCGTGGGCGGCGCGTCCCTGAAGGGTGACGAGTTCGCCACCCTCTCCGCGATCGCCGCCGGCGGCCCCCTGCCGTAACGGTTTCCGCTGCACAGGGCCGGGCATCCACCGGATGCCCGGCCCTTCGCCGTCTCCGGGCACGAGTGGGTGATCTCCGGCGGACGCCGCGCCGGGGCGCTCCCCTCGGCCGCAGTGCTCATACAGAAGAATGATCGGTATGAGCGACTGGAATACGAACATCATCAACGAGTTTCGGGCCAATGAGGGACGGGTCGGCGGGCCGTTCGAGGGGGCGCCGATGATTCTGGTGCACCATCGGGGCCGCAAGACCGGGCGGGAGCTGGTGACGCCCATGATGTACCTGGCCGATGAGCAGGATTCGGCGACCGTGTACGTTTTCGCGTCCAACGCGGGCGCGCCCACCAATCCGGACTGGTACTACAACCTGACCAAGGCGGGGAAGACCGAGGCCGAGGTCGGGACCGAGACCTTCCCGGTCGAGGTCATCGAGGTGACCGGCGCGGACCGCGACCGGATCTTTGACGAACAGGCCCGGCGATACCCGGGTTTCGGCGAGTACGCCGTGAAGACCGCCGGTATCCGCACCATCCCGGTGCTGGCGCTGCGCCGGGCCTAGGTTCGCGGCCGCAGGGCGCGGGTGCTTGGTCCGCGCCCTCGTAGGCGTCGGCGCGAGTGCGTTCGACGTATGGGTGGTCGGGGGTGCCCGAGGGGGATGGTGGGCGCGGAGATCGATCTCTAGTAGGCCGACGACCGCGGGCCGAGGCGGGGTCGACGGTGGTGGCGGCCTCGTTCGTCGGTGGGGAATCCGGGAGTGGGGTGCGGGGTCGCCTCGTCCATGAATTCATTTGCGGCGGTAGGGGAGTCGGCGGGGGAGCGTCAGCCGCCCGGGTGCGGGGGCGTGGGAATCGCGGGCGAGTGATCGCCGAATCTTGCTGGTCAGGACCTTGTCGCAGGCTGTCCGCATTGCTGACATAGAGTCCCTTCTTGACAGCTACTGTCATATCGGCAGATACTCGCTGTAACGAAGGAGGGCGACGGATGTCATTGCGGGAGCGGCAGCGCCGGCAGGTGCGCGACGAGATTCAGCGGGCGGCGTACGAGTTGTTCGCGGAAAAGGGCTTCGGGGAGGTGACGACCGAGCAGATCGCCGCCGCGGCGGGTGTGTCGGCCAGTACCTACTTCCGGCATGTGCGGAGCAAGGAGGATCTGCTGCTGGATCCGGTCCGCGAGGGCGGGTCGGGAATCGTCGCGCTGCTCGAGGGGCGCGACGGCGACGAGCCCGCGGATGTGGCGCTGGCGCAGTCGATTCTGGCGCGGTCCACCGCGCTGGCCCCGGCGGAGCTCGAGCAGTGGCGGGCCGCGTTCCGCACCGCTCCGCATCTGCTGGAGCGGGTGGCTCTGATCACCCCGGAACATCGGACGCGCCTGGTCGAGCTCGTCGCGCAGCGGATGGGCCGGGATCCCCAGCGGGACAGCACTCCGGGTTTGCTCGTGCATCTCATGCTGGCGGCGGCGGAGTTCGGTTACCTGCAGTGGCTGCGTAATTCGGCGCAGCCGGAGATGTCGTTGGCGGTGTGCGTCGAGGGCGCGCTGGACGCCGTGGCGGGGGAGCGCTGGCGGAGCCACGGCTGAAAGCCGTTGGCATGCGGGCGGATAGCTACAACAGAACACGAAGATAGAGGAAACATGCAGCAGGACAGGGCAACTGACGAGGTATTCGATCTGATCGTCGTGGGGTCGGGGGCGGCGGGTATGGCCGCGGCGTTGACGGCCGCTCACCACGGACTGTCCACGGTGATCGTCGAGAAGGCGCGGGCATGGGGCGGATCCACCGCGAGATCCGGTGGTGGCGTGTGGATTCCGGGTAATGCCGTGCTGCGCCGGGACGCGCCCGCCGATGACTTCGAGGCCGCACGAGCCTACTTGAAGCACATCGTCGGTCCCGGGGTGCCGCCCGAGCGGATCGACACCTTCCTCGACCGCGGGCCGGAGGCCTTCGACTTCCTGGCCGCGCACGCGCCGCTGCGCATGCGGTGGGTGCCGGGCTATTCCGACTACTACCCGGAGGCGCCCGGCGGCCGCGGCCACGGCCGCTCGATCGAGCCCATGCCTTACAACGCCACCGGTCTCGGCGCCGAATTGGACACCCTGGAGCCCGATTACGTGAAGGCACCGAAGAACGTCGTGATCACCCAGGCCGAGTTCCGGCAGCTGCATCTGGGCCTGCGCAATCCGCGCAGTCCGCTGGCGGCCGTGCGCGTCGCCGGGCGGTGGCTGGCGGCGGCCGTGCTGCGCCGGCGCGTCCTGGCCCGCGGCCAGGCCCTGAGCGCCATGCTGCGTGCGGGCCTGCTGGAGGCGAATGTGCCGCTGTGGCTGGACACTCCGCTGGTGGACCTGCGCACCGAGGACGGCCGGGTCACGGGCGCGGTGGTGCGCCGGGACGGGCGCGAGCGGGTGCTCACCGCACGCCGGGGCGTGGTCATCGCATCCGGCGGCTTCGAGCACAACGAGATGATGCGCAAGCAGTACCAGCGCGAGCCGATCGGCACCGACTGGACCGTCGGCGCGCAGGCCAATACCGGAGACGGCATCCGCGCGGGCGAGAATGCCGGTGGCGCGGTGGAATTCATGGCCGACGCCTGGTGGGGCCCGTCCATTCCGTTGCCCCGGCTGGCCTGGTTCTGCCTGGCCGAGCGCAATCTGCCGGGCAGTATCGTCGTCAACGACCGCGGTGAGCGGTTCATGAACGAATGCCTGCCCTATGTCGAGGCCACCCACCGCATGTACGGCGGCGAGCACGGGCACGGCGAGGGCCCGGGCGAAAACCTGCCCGCCTGGCTGATTTTCGACCAGCGCTACCGCAACCGCTACCAGTTCGCGGGTGTCCCGCCGCGTCAGCCCCTGCCCGGCCGCTGGTTCAAGTCGGGCGCGCTCACCCGTGCCGACTCGCTCCCCGAACTCGCCGAGAAGATCGGTGTCCCGGTCGACAAGCTCCGGGCCACCGTGACCCGTTTCAACGAATTCGCCGCCGCCGGTACCGATCCCGACTTCGGCCGCGGTGACAGCGCCTACGACCACTACTACGGCGACCCGCGCAACCGCCCGAACCCGAATCTCGGTGCGCTGGAGACGGGTCCGTTCTACGCGGCGAAACTGGTGCCGGGCGACCTCGGCACCAAGGGCGGCCTGAGCGCCGATGTCGACGGCCGGGTGCTGCGGGCGGACGGTTCGGTGATCGAGGGCCTGTACGCGGCCGGCAATGCGAGCGCTCCGGTCATGGGCCACACCTACGCCGGTCCCGGCGCGACCATCGGCCCCGCTGTCGTGTTCGGTTACCTGGCGGCCCGCCACGCGGCAGGCCGGTAGTTCCGGCGCCGACCGGCGCACCGCTGGGGGATCCGTCCGGTCCCGCGGCGGTGCGCCACCCGACGTCCGGGTCAGGCCAGGACCGCGCCGCCGTCGAGGGGCAGGACGGTGCCGGTGGCGTGGGGCTGGGTGAGGAAGAAGACGAAGGCCTGCGCGATATCGTCCACTTCGGCGATGCGGCGCAACGGCGTCGCGGCCGCGGTGTCGGCATAGAACTGCTCGCGCAGCTCCTCGGGGAAGTTCCACAGCGGCGACCGGACCACACCCGGCATGACCGCGTTCACCCGGATCGGCGCCAGTTCCACCGCCAGCGCCCGGGTCAGGGTCTCGACCGCGCCGCAGACGCTGGACGTGATCGTTGAACCCGGAACGGGGCGCGGCCCGGCGGTACCGCTGGTCAGGGTGATCGACCCGTCGGCCCGCAGCCGCGGCGCGGCCGCCTGCACCGCGGCCAATACGCTGAAGTACCTCAGCTCGAAGAACTTCCGCGTGGCGTCGAGATCCAGATCGGCCAGCGGGGAGAGCAGCAGCGGCTCGCCGGCGGTGTAGACGAGGTGGTCGAGCGCGCCGAGTTCATCGAACATCGCTCGAATCCGGTTGGCGTCGTTGAGGTCCGCGACCACGCCGGTGACGCCGGCCGGGAGTTCGGCCACCGCGCGGTCCACGTTCTCCTGGCGGCTGGAGACGACGGTGACCTTCGCGCCCTGTACGGCGGTCGCGGCGGCCACGGCGTAGCCGATTCCGGAGGTGCCGCCCAGGATGACGACGTGCTGTCCGTCGAGAGACATCGGGTTTCCTTTCGGGGAATGCTGTGCGTGTGTGCCTCTCCACCTTGGGTTTCGCGACCCTCTCCCGTCCAAGACCTATACCGCCGCCTGTAATACCCTGAAGGCATCATGAGTGATGTCGATCTGCGCAAGCTGCGCTACTTCGTGGCGGTGGCCGAACACTTGCATTTCGGCCGCGCCGCGGAGCAGCTCTTCATCGCGCAACCGGTCCTGTCACGCCAGATTCGCGCGCTCGAGGAGGAACTGGGCGCGCAGCTGTTCGCCCGGGATCGCCGCGGGACCGCGCTGACGGCGGCGGGGGAGCAGCTGCTGGCCGACGCCAGACCGCTGCTCGCCGCTGCGGAAGCCTTGCGGCGCAGGGTGATTCGGGCCGGGGAGGGGACGCAGCGCTTCACCGTCGGCTTCATGCCCGGCCTCATCGTGACCGCCGCGGTGCGGACGCTCACCGAGCGTCACCCCGGCCTCACCGTCGATCTGGTACGCACCGGCTGGTTCGACCAGATCGAGGTGGTCCATGACGGCCGCGTCGACGTCAGCGTGGTGCGGTTGCCGGTGGACCCGCACGGTCTGGTCGTGCGCCCGCTCTACACCGAGCCCCGGGTCGTGGTGCTGCCCGCCGACCATCGCCTCGCGGGCAAGGACGCGGTCGTCGTCGGCGACCTCGCCGACGAGCACCTGCTCCAGGACCCGGACATGGTCCCCGAATGGAGTGCGGTGGCAACCGAATTGCGCACCGATCGCCCCACCGTCCCGGTCTTCCACAGTGTGGAGGAGAAGCTCGAGCACGTCGCCGCGGGCCGGGGCATCATGTTCCTGCCGCTGTCGGTGGTGACCTTCTATACCCGCCCGGACATCGCCTACGTCCCGGTTCCCGACCTCGCGCCGCTGCAGGTGAGCCTGGCGTGGTCGTCGGCACGCCCGGTTCCGCTGGCCGAGGAGTTCGCCGCCCTTGCCGCCCAGTGAGATTCGATCCATGCCGTCCATTTCGGGAGTGATCTCGATTTCCGGGCGACGAATGCCGCGTGAGCGGTTACCGTCGATGGTGTGTTCGGCATCATCAGGCCCTGCCGTCATCGGCTGGGCGAGGAACTCGGGCGGGCCTGGCTGGCGCAACTGTGCGGACTCTGTCTGGCACTGCGTGACGACCATGGTCAGAGCGCCCGCATGGCAACCAATTACGACGGGCTGATCGTCTCGGCCCTGGTGGAGGCGCAGTCCACGGCGCCGCCCACCCGCCGCGCGGCCGGGCCCTGCCCGCTGCGCGGCATGAAGCGCGCCGACGTCGCCACCGGCGACTGCGTCCGGCTGGCCGCCACGGTCTCGCTGGTGCTGGCCGCCGCCAAGGTGCGCGATCACGTGGCCGATCACGACGGCGTGGCGGGCGCGGCCGGATTCCGGCCCGCCGCCCGGCGCATCGCCCAGCGCTGGGCCCGGCAGGGCGAATCCACCGGCGCCGGACTCGGTTTCGACACCGGCGTGCTGGTCACCGCGGTGGACCGGCAGGGCGAGGTGGAGGCCGCGGCCGCGGTGGGCACCCCGCTGCTGGAGGTCACCGAACCCACCGAGACCGCGACCGCCGCGGCCTTCGGCCACACCGCCGTCCTGGCGGGACGCCCGGGAAACCAGGCGGCGCTGTCGGAGGTCGGCCGATTGTTCGGCCGCATAGCGCATCTCGTGGATGCCGTCGAGGACTTGGACGAGGATCTCGCGCACGGAAAGTGGAATCCGCTGGCCGCCACGGGGACCGAGGTGATCGAGGCACACCGGTTGTGCACCGATGCCCTGCTCGGTATCGAATTGGCCTTGGCCGACGTGGAATTCACCGATGGACGGCTGATTCACAAACTGCTGAAGCACGAGCTGAACCGGTCGGTGACAAGGACCTTCGGCGGTCCCGCGCACACCTGCGCGAATCACGGTGCGGCCACCGCGCCGCTGAGCCGCTGGCGTCGCCGTGGTCCGGGGCCGGGCCCGTGGGGTCCGCCGCCGCCCGGTTACGGCCCGCCTCCGGGCTACGGCCCGGGTCCCGGCTACTACGGTCCCGCCCCGCGGCGCCGCAGTGGCTTCTGCCTGCCGTGCTGTGAGGGCTGCGTCTGCTGCGGCGAAGGATGCTGCTGTTGTGAGGAATCCTGTTGCTGCTGTGAGGAGACCTGCTGCGACTGCTGAGTCACCGCGAGGGCGGGCACTGCGGATTGCCCGGCCCTCCCGGCCCGGTGAACCCGCCACCTCCGGGTAGACGGCTCACCGATGCCGGATCGGCTAGCTGGAGGCGGAGGCGGAGCCGGTCGAGAGCAGGCTGCTGCCGCTCGCGCTGCCGCTGATCAGATTCGACAGGCCCGAGGAGCCGGTGTTCGTGGTGGTGGTCTGCAGGGTCCAGGTGCCGCAGCCGCTGGTGAAGAAGGCGACGTCGGTGGGCTTGATCTCGACGGTGACGGTGCCGTTGACCGCGCCGCCGGCCTGGATGGTGGCGCTGGCGTCGGGGGTGATGGCCGACAGCCGCGCCCAGGCGCACACGGTGGCGGCCGTCGTGGTCTTATAGACACCGGGTTGGATGTCAACGCCGACCTTGAAGGTGGCATCGGTACTCATGCTGGTGCCGACGGCATTGGCGGTGCCGGTGGAGGCCAGGATGGCTGCCGCGGTGAGTGCGAGGCCGTTGGCCCAGACTGTCTTTCTCATGATGTGTCCTCAAGGGTGTGAAACGAGAGCGTTTCGGAGAGTAATGGGTGCCCGGGTCGCCGGGGTGCGTTTTCCGTAACCTGGCGCGAATGGGCATCCGGACTATCCGGACATCGGAAACGGGATGCCGAAATCGCCCCGGGCCGCCATGATTGCTTGTGTGGCAGGACAATTCGTTCCCATCCCGGATTGGTTCTCACAGGACAACCAGGATTGCGGTCTCGCCGTCGCCGATCTGAGCGGCGACGGCACCCTCGACGCGGTGGTCCTCATGGTCGACAATCCGCCAGGTCAGAACACCGGAAACTATCGAGTCGGCCACGCCCTGGCCGCTGACGGCACCGTCCGCGAGTGGGGCCCCTGGCTACAGGTGCCCGACTGGTGGGGTTGGGAGAACCAGGGCGCGGGCATCGCCATCGCCGACCTGAACGGCAACGGCCGCCCGGACATGGTGGTGTTCCTCGTCGACAACCCCGTCGGCCAGAACCAGGGCTACTACCGCATCGGTCGCGACCTCGCCCCCGACGGCACCGTGACCGGCGGATGGACTGCGTGGCAACAGATTCCGGACTGGTACGGCTGGGAGAACCAGGGCGCCGATATCTGCCTGACCCACCTCGACGGGCAGCCGGTCCTGGTCGTCATGACCGTCGACAATCCGGTCGGGCAGAACAGCGGCCAGTTCCGGCTCGCCAAAGGCCTCGGTGCGGATGGCTCCGTCGCGGAATGGACGCCGTGGCTGGCGATTCCGGACTGGTGGGGGTGGGAGAACCAGGGCGCGGGCATGACCGTCGCCGACCTGGACGGGGACGGGCGGCCCGAACTCATCGTCTTCACCATCGATCACCCGCAGAACGGCAATGCCGGGCTCTACACCATCGGCTGGGGCCTGGACGGCACCGGGCACTGCGTCGACGGCTGGAGCCGCTGGTCGCACGTGCCGGACTGGGGCTTCTGGGAGAACGAGGGCGCGGCGGTCGCGCTGCTGCCCGGTGCCGGTGGCCTGCCGCAGCTGGTGGTGTGCGCCATCGACCATCCGCAGGGCGGCAATGCCGGATACCTGCGCGTCCTCGACCTCGACACCGATCTGGCCATCGCGGACACCCAGGGCGCCTGGCGCATCCTGGATTTCGGCACCGAGATCAATCCGGTGCACGCCGCCCTGCTGCACACCGGCGATGTACTGTTCTTCGCCGGATCCGGGAACGACCCGGATCGGTTGAACGCCCACGACTTTCGCACGCGGGTGTGGCACTACCCGAATCCGGGGTTGGACGCGCCCGCGACGCCCTTCGACATGTTCTGTTCCGGGCAGGCGTTCCTGCCGGACGGCCGGCTGCTGGCCGCGGGCGGGACCGAGCAGTACGACCCGTTCCTCGGGCTGCGCGACGCGTTGCTGTTCGACCCGCAGTCGCTGACCTGGAACCGGCAGCCCGATATGGTCTCCGGGCGCTGGTATCCGACCCTGGCCGCGCTGAAAAACGGTGCGGTGGTGGCGGTCTCGGGCCTGGGGGAGGACGGGTTCCTGTCCGAGACGCCCGAGTTGTTCGACCCCGTCACGCTGACCTGGTCGAAACTGCCTGTGCCCGGGCCCATTCCGATGTACGCGCACCTCATACTGCTGGCCGACGACCGGGTGTTCTACACCGGCGGGCAGTTCGGCACCAACAACGGCATGCACCCCTCGATCTGGGACACCGCCACCGGCGCGGTCACCGAGGTGCCGGGGCTCGTCGATCCGGAGTCGCGCAGCCAGTCCACCAGCGTGCTGCTGCCGCCCGCGCAGGCGCAGCGGGTCATGCTGATCGGCGGCGGCAGCGTCGACCCGCACGGTCCCGGCATGGCCGCCGCGGACACCCGGATCGTGGATCTGAGCGCGGCCGCTCCGGCGTACCAGGCCGGTCCTGCCATGGCGTATGCCCGCATGCACGTGTGCGCGGTGATCCTGCCGGACCGCACGGTCCTGGCCGCGGGCGGTTCGGGCATGGAGGAGATGGCGGATTCGGTACCGCCGCACGGCGAGATCTACGATCCGGTCGCCGGAACCTGGTCGCCCACCGCGCCGGAGCGGGTAGCGCGGCTGTATCACTCGGTGGCGCTGCTGACACCGGACGGCAAGGTGGTGACCGCCGGATCGAATCCGCTGCGCAAGACAGAGGAACTGCGCATCGAGATGTTCTGGCCGCCCTACCTGTTCAAGGGTGCCCGTCCCGAATTCCAGATGTCGAGCGGCACAGCGGAATACGGTGCGACCCTGACACTCACCACCACGGCCGCCGTGCGCGAGGCCAGCCTGCTGCACCCCACCTCGTGCACCCACTCCTGCGACAACAACCAGCGGCTGATCGACCTGCCGATCACCTCGGCCGCGCCCGGCGCCCTCACCGTCGCGCTGCCCTCGAACCCGGCGCTGGCCCCGCCCGGCTGGTACCTCGTGGTCGTGGTGGACACCGATGGGATTCCCTCGACCGGGCAGTGGCTGCGCCTGAACCCGGCGCCCGCACCCGGGTGACCCGCGAAAGGCGGTATTCCGCATTACGGTGGATGGCATGACCGCGGAGTACCGCCACCTGCTCGTGAAGCGCGACGGCGACACCGTCACCGTCACCATGAACCGCCCGGACCGCCGCAACGCGCTGTCCGCCGACCACCTGACCGAACTGCTGGCCGCGTTCCGCGCCGCGGGCGACACCGACGCCACCGGCATCGTGCTCGCCGCGGCCGGGCCGGTGTTCAGCGCGGGCCACGATTTCGCCGATGTGGCCGCCCGTGACCTGCTCGGCGTGCGCGACCTGCTCACCCTCTGCCAGCAGGTCATGGCCACCATGGAGACAGTGCCGCAGGTGGTGATCGCCCGCGTGCACGGGCTGGCCACCGCGGCCGGTTGCCAGCTCGTCGCGTCCTGCGACCTGGCCGTCGCCGCTGACTCCGCCGGCTTCGCCCTCCCCGGCGGCAAGGGCGGCTGGTTCTGCCACACCCCGGCCGTCCCGGTCGCCCGCTCGATCGGCCGCAAACGCCTCATGGAGCTGGCTCTCACCGGCGACGTCATCGACGCCCGCACCGCCGTCGACTGGGGTCTGATCAACTACGCCGTACCCGACGCCGACCTCGACGACGCCGTCGCCGACCTGCTCGCCCGCGCGACTCGCGGCAGCCGCGCCAGCAAGGCGCTCGGCAAACGCACCCTCTACGCCCAGCTCGATCGTCCCGAGGCCGACGCCTACACCCTCGCCCGCGAGGTCATGGCCGCCGCCTCCCAATTGCCCGGCGCCCGTGAGGGAATGGCCGCCTTCCTGGCGAAGCGCCCGCCCGTATGGCCCGACTGACCGGCATGTGGGTGGCGGGGGCGGGAACCCACCCGGTCTCCACCCCGGGGTGGTGGGTGGAGGCGGCTCGCGGGGCGACCGTAGAGGCATGAACTTGCAGAATGCGGTGGTCGACGGCGCGGTGGCGGTGCTGGTGATCGGATGGATCATGTACCGGCAGACCCAATGGCAGGTCCTCGACGCCAATCGGCTGTGGCGGGGACCGATCATTCTCGGGCTGGTTGGGTTTCTGCTGATGAGGTCCGTGGTCACCGGCGGCGGCCTCGGGGTGATGTCGGTGGCGCTGCTGGCCTTGTCGGCGGTGTTGGGTGTCGGGATCGGCGTGCTGATGGGCGTGCTGTCGCAGGTGCGCCGGACCGCCGCGGGATTGGAAGCGCGGACCGGGTGGGCCGGATCGCTGCTGCTGCTGGTGGCGCGCATCGGGGTGGACGTGGTCGCGCACCTGGCCGGCGCGGTGGCCGTCACCTCGGTCGGGGCGATCCTGCTGGTGGTGGCGCTCAATCGGGCGGGCCGGGCGCTGGTGCTGGCCCGGCGTGCCGAGCAGGTGCACCCGGTTGCGGCACACTGAGACCGATGTCCATCATCGACCCACCCTCGAGCCTGTCCAGGCTGCTGCGCCTGGTCGGGCTCGTCGCCGTGGTTTCCTCCTCGGCGAATGTGGCCCTGTTCCACCGGCCGTGGGTGGCGGTGCTGGTGGTGCTGTCGTGGCTGGGCTGGGCGGCGTGGGTAGTGATGCCCGCACGGCAGTGGCGGCGGGAACGAATCTGCCTGTGCGTCATGGCCATCGGTGGGGGATCGACCGTCGCTCAGTCGGTCGGCTCCGGAATCACCGCCCTGGCCACGGTATTCATCGCCCTCGGCATGCTGAGCGCGCCGCTGTGGTTCGGTCTGGCGATCGCGGTGTCCACTTCGGTGCTGATGTGCGTCTCCATACTGGTGGACGGGGCGCGTCCGGGGGCGCTGGTGGGATTGCTGGTCGGTGTGGTCGTGGTCGGCATGGCGGGCTGGAGTCGTCGCCAGGCCCGGGTCGGCGCGGAGCGCAATCGGATACTGGTGGAACAGAATCGGATCATCCGCGAGGAAAGGGACCGGGCGGCCGCCCTGGCCGAGCGCGGGCGCATCGCCCGCGACATCCACGATGTGCTCGCCCACACCCTGGGCGGTCTGGTGCTCCAGCTCGACGCCGCGGACGCACTGCTGGAGGCGGGGGAGACGGACCGGGCGGCGGAGCGGGTCAAGGCCTCCCATCGGCTGGCGGTGTCCGGGCTGGCCGACGCTCGCCGGGTGGTGGGGACGCTGCGGTCGGGCGGCTTCGACGCGGCGGCCGAACTGCGCCGGGTGGTGGAGGAGCACCGCGCCGCCGGCGGACAGCTCGCCGAACGATTCGATGTCGCGGTGGATCCGGCGAACGAGCAGGCGGCCGTGGCGCTGACCCGCGCGGTGCAGGAGGCGCTCACCAATGCGCGCAAACACGCACCCGGGCAACCGGTTACGCTCACGCTGCGCGGCAGCGGCGCGTCGCTGGAGGCAGTGGTATCGAATCCGTTTGCCGCGCACCGCATGCCGCTCGGCAGCACTGGATCGGGGGCGGGACTGCTGGGTATGCGGGAGCGGATCGAGGCGGCGGGCGGCCTGCTGTCCGCAGGGAAGGAGGAGGGTCGGTGGACGGTACGAATCCTGCTGCCGCGGAAGTGATCACGGTGGTGGTGGCCGACGATCAGACCACGGTGCGCGACGGGCTCACCACGGTGCTGTCGCTGCTGCCCGATATGCGGGTGGTGGGGGAGGCCCGCGACGGCGCGGAAGCGGTCGAGCTGGTGCGGCGGGTGAAACCCCGTGTGGTGCTGATGGACCTGCGCATGCCCGGCATCGACGGCGTGGTCGCGACCGCCGCCGTCACGGCCCAGTATCCCGAGACGGCGGTCCTGGTGCTCACCACCTACGCCGATGACGCCTCCATTGCGGGCGCGCTGCGGGCGGGCGCACGCGGCTATCTCACCAAGGACGCCGGTCGCGCGGAAATCGCCGCGGCCATACGATCCGTCGCGAGCGGTCACACCACCCTGGCCGCCGAGGTGGGCCGCCGCCTGCTCTCCGCCCTCGACGCGCCGCCCGAACCGCCCGCCGACCTCACCGACCGCGAGCGGGACGTGTTGCGGCTGATGGCGCAGGGGCACAACAACTCCGAGATCGCCAAGGATCTGTTCATCGGCGTCAGCACCGTGAAGACGCACATCAATTCGCTGTTCGCCAAGCTCGGCGTCCGGGATCGTGGCCAGGCCATCGCCTACGCCCATCGCACGGGTCTGGCCCGCTGAGCCAGGGGGCGGGGCTTCCCGGCCCTCAATCGACTATCTGAGTTTGTAGATATTGCAATCTGAGCATGGATTACCGCTATGGCACCGCTTCCGCGACACCCGGACGATGGACCTGTTCGGAAAAAGCAGCTGAGAAGGGTGCTGCCCGCCATCGGACTTCGTCGCGGCTAGGGGGAAACCGCTTGCCCGAAGCGGGCTTCGAATGCGGCGCGGTTGGCCGAGACGGGGGAGCGGTCCCAAATGGCGAAGACGACGCGGTCGAAGGCGGCGCCGTGGATCTGGAGCGCCCGGTCGAACGCCTCGGCGACCTCGTTCGGGTCATTGCGGAACACGCCGCATCCCCATGCGCCGAGGACCAATTCGCGGACGCGCTCGTGGGCGGCGACGGCGAGCACCCGTTCGGCGCGGGCGATCAGGATCTCGCGGACATCGACCCGTCGGCCCGAACGGTTCGCCAGTGCACCGGCATTCGGGGCGGGCGAGGTCAGGAACGAGGTGGTGAAGGTGTGCGCGGTGAGCGCACCGCGGTCGTCGCGGATGACCGGGACCTCGCGGGAGAAGATGACGCGATGGCTGTAGCGCAGGTCGTCGGATGCGCGGTGGGCCTCGTAATAACGGGGCGTCTCGAGCAGG
Source organism: Nocardia sp. NPDC046763 (assembly GCF_040645495.1). Classification (NCBI taxonomy): domain Bacteria; kingdom Bacillati; phylum Actinomycetota; class Actinomycetes; order Mycobacteriales; family Nocardiaceae; genus Nocardia; species Nocardia sp. NPDC046763. The sequence goes on from NZ_JBEYYI010000015.1 coordinate 87,654, forward strand.
CAGCGGTACAGCAGGGCGCTGCGGCACAGGTCTTCCTCCTGGGCGCGCGCACCGCGGAGGTAACCGCCGCCGGGGTTGCGGGCGGAGGCGAAATTGAGGACGGCGATGGCCCTTCCGCCCTCCTCGTGCAGCCGGCGCGCGGCCTGCATGCTGCCTTCGGCCGTGACCTCGGGGCGTCCGGTGAACGGTCCGAGGTCTCGGTTGTAGAGCTCCTCGTCGGGTTCGAAGCAGTGGGTCCAGGCGCGGGCCTCGGACAGTGCACCGGTGATGTCGATGAGGGTTCCGTCGGCCGCGCGATAGGTGCCGAGGGCGGCGATCCGCTCGTTCTCGACGGCGATCTGCTTTGGGCTGGTACTCATTTCAGCGACCATACGGGCCGGGCCGGAGGATGGCATCCGAATTTTAGTCGCGGACACCAATACTGGGCTGTCGCGGTGCGAGCACCGGGTTTGTCCGACCTTCCGCCTACGATGTCGCCATGACCGGCTCCCAGCGTTTGCGGATCGTCCCGTCGCAGTTCGCGGTGGATCATCTGCCGAATTCCACTTTCCCGGAGGATGACGAGTGGATCGCCTTGGTGCGGGCGCCGGAGGGGCTCACCGTGATTCGTGAGGCGCCCGCGTGGGCCGAGGGTGAGACCTGGAAGGGTTTCTACGGTGTCGACGCGGGCAGCCTGAGCGCGCCCGGCACGCTGGCGGCTTTGATCGGGCCCCTCGCGGAGTCGTCGATCCCAGTGTTCGTCGCCTCCACCTACCACGCGGATCTGGTGCTGGTTCCCGCGCATCGGCTGGAGGAGGCGTCGGCGGCGCTGCGTGATGCGGGGCATCGCATCGTCGACTGACGCTGCGTCGTTGTCGGCGAGCGGGGGCTGTCAGGTGGGAGAAATGCCGGTCCGGCGTTGTCTCGCTGTCCGGTTGCGTGTGACGTCCGCCGGGTGCACCATATTACTGTCTACGTACGTAGAACGTATGAGTGGGCGCGTCCCCGGCGGCCGGCGCGGCTTGAGTCCATACCGGCGATCACCCTACGATCGGGTGCGCACCAGGACAGTAGGCCGACACGCGATGCGGAATCGGCTGAGCCGTGAGGTGAGGAGACGTCAGACGTGAGTGCGCGAGGCTTCGGAGACCTGGAAGCGGTTGTCATCGAACGCATCTGGGACCGCTCCGGCAAGACGACGGTCCGGGAATTGTTCGACGAGCTGGCCGGCGAGCGCGACATCGCCTACACCACCGTCATGTCCACCATGGACAATCTGCATCGCAAGGGCTGGCTGGAACGCGAACGCGTCGGCAAGGCCTACCGATACTGGGCCACCTTGAGCCGTGAGGAGTACAGCGCCCGCCTCATGCGTGAGGCGCTGGGTAGCGGCGGCCGATCGGATCTGGTGCTCTCGCACTTCGTGGAGCAGATGAGCGCCGAGGAGTCCGAGGGCCTGCGGGCGGCCCTGCGCAAACTCGCGCGCTCCAAACTGCGCTGACCGAAGGGTCTGCGCGCCATCTCGAATCCCACCGCTGCGACCGGTAGTGGCGTGCTGCCGTGCGCCGGCCGCGGGTTCGGCGTATCGGGTGTCCGATTACGCAAACCTCATGCGTGTCCGGTCACTGCGGAGCGGTCAGCAGCGCGTGGGCGGCGGCCTCGATCGCCGCCTCGTCCAGCAGCACCGCCGCGGCGGCCGGACCCAGCGGCACGAAACTGTCGGCACTGGTCACGCGGGCTACGTGGCCCTCGAACCCGGCGTCCAGCAGCACCGCGCACACCGCTTCGGAAACGCCTCCGCTGCGGCGGGTCTCATCGGCGACGAGCACCCGGCCCGTGGCTCGCGCATGTTCGAGCAGATCCGCCACCGGCAGCGGCGTCAGCCAGCGCAGGTCGAGCACCCGCGCGTGAATCCCCTGCGCGGCCAGCCGCTCCGCCGCCCGCAGGCTCATCGGCACGCCATTGGCGAAGCTCACGATGGTGAGATCCGCGCCGGTGCCATATACACGGGCGTGCCCGATCTCGGCATGGCGCACACCGGAAATCGCCGCCAGCCAGCCGCCGTCCCCGGCGCTATACAGGTCCCGGGTGTGATAGAGCGCGATCGGCTCGAGAAACACGCACACCCGCCCGTCCACCCGTGCCGCCGACACGCACGTGCGCAACATCGCCGCCGCATCATCGGCTCGGGCCGGCGCGGCGATCACCAGGCCGGGGATATCCCGCAGCGCCGCAAGGGAATTGTCATTGTGGAAATGCCCGCCGAACCCCTTCTGGTAGGCCAGTCCCGCGATCCGCACCACCACCGGATTCCGGTACCGCCCACCCGAGAAGAACGACAGCGTCGCCGCTTCCCCCCGCAACTGATCCTCCGCATTGTGCACATACGCCAGGTACTGAATCTCCGGAATCGGCACGAACCCCGCCAGCCCCGCCCCCAGCGCGGTCCCCAGCACACTCTGCTCATCGAGCAGCGTGTCGAAAACCCTTCGCACCCCGAAACTCTGCTGCAACCCCTTCGTCACCCCGTACACCCCACCCTTACGCCCCACATCCTCCCCGAACACCAGCACATCCGGATCGCGAGCCAGCAACTCCGCCAGCGTGTGATTCACGGCCTGTGCCAGGGTGAGCGGCTCGCCGGAAACCGGTGAAGGAGGCGCTGCCGACGAGATCCACTGCGCTGCAGCCTGTTTAGCGGACACGGCGGCGTCGGGTCGGGTAGCGGAGGCCGGGTCCGATATCGCACCTGCCGCGTCCTCGGCGGCGGGCGCCGGACCGGCGGTCGCGGTGGCCGAGTCCACGGCAGCCGCGGTCGGGGGTGTGACATCGGCGGTGCGCAGGGCGTCGGCGCGGACCAGAGCCGGGTGGGCAGGGGCGAGCGGGGCGGTGATCTCGGCGGCCGAGTGCAATTTCGGTTCGTGCCAGGCTGCTTCGGCGGCCTTGGCGACCTGGTCGCCGATCTCGTCGTAGCGCCTGGTGATCGCGGTGGGGGTGGTGACGCCGGCGGTGATGAGCAGGCGGGCGGTGGCGGTCACCGGGTCGCGGCGCAGGTCGGCGGCGATGTCGGCGGGGCGGCGGTAGGCCGATTCCACGTCGGAGCCCGCGTGGCCGAACAGCCGTACGGTGCGCAGATGCAGGAAAGCCGGTTTCCGGTGTGCGCGTACGTGATCCGCGGCTGCGGTCGCCGCCGCCAGCGCGGCGGGCAGGTCCGTACCATCGGCGTCGAAGTACGCAAGTCCGGGCCGGGATCCGTAGGCCTGCTCGATCCAGGTGCGCGGAGTGGGCACGCTGATGCCGAGGCCGTTGTCTTCGCACACGAACAGGATCGGCATCGGTACGCCCTGGTGGGCGGTGTGGATCGCGGTATTGATGGCCCCGGCGGCGGTCGAATGATTGGCCGACGCGTCGCCGAAGCTGCACACCACCACCGCATCCACGGGCCACTCGGTGTGCAGGCGCAGCTGCGCGGCCCGGTCGAGGGCGAAGGCCAGGCCGACCGCGCGCGGCAGGTGCGAGGCGATGGTGGAGGTCTGCGGAATGATGTGGGCGGGCTTGCTGCCGAAAACCTTGTGCCGCCCACCGGAAATCGGGTCCGCGGCCGCCGCCGCGACACCCAACATCACATCGCGCAGCGGATCCAGGCCGGGCACCTGCCGGGCGCGGTACACGAAGAACGCGCCGGACCGATAGTGCAGCAGCGCCGGATCGGTGACCCGCAGCGCCGCCGCCACCGCGACATTGCCCTCGTGCCCCGACGAACCGATGCTGTAGTACCCGCGCCCCTCCCGGGTGAGCCGCCGCGCCGCCAGGTCCAGCTGCCGGGACGCGGCCTGGGCATCGAACAGTTCCAGGCACCGCGCGCCGGTCAATCCGGTGGCGGCGTCGATCGGTTCCCGGTGCGCGCGAGCCGCTCCCGGTGTCGTCGCGGCCACCTCCGCGCGAAACCACTGATCCAGCTCAGCTTCCCGATCGTTGATGACGCCCTCCCATATGTCGAGTTCGCCGGGACCTCAGCGTAGGTGTGACACAGCGCGATCAGCGGCAATATCGGATCTGCCGGCCGGTCTGTCCAGAGTGCCGGGCGCTGACCCGTCGCGGGCGTATTTCCACCATATTGGTGATCTGCTCGGAAGTGTTCCAGGTGATGTCGGTGGCTGGCCTGTGGATTTCCGAGGACGGGCCACCACGCTCAGCGTGGCCAGGCGTCGCGCGCCAGCATGCCGGCGATCAACGCGGCGATGTTCCAGGCGTCGTCCCCGCCGCGATGGTGAGTCCCCTCGAAGGGTAGCCCCGCCAGCCGCAATGCCCCCGCCATCCCGTACCGCCGCTTGGTGTCCCGCGCGACCGAGAAGGCCAGCTTGGCATTGATGTGCCTGCTGCCGAACGGGTACCGCACCCCCATCACCTCGCACTGCGAGGCGAACTGCTTGCGGTCGTAGTCACCCCAGCTCGCCCACGGCCGCGAATCGGCATGAAATTCGGTGCGCAGCAACTCGCAGGCCTCGGCGAACCCGATTCCCGCCCCCACCTGGTTCGCCGTGAGTGTGGTCAGTTGTGTGCAGAACTCGCTGACCGTCGAATGCTCGGGCCGCACCAGGATGCTGTGCGTGCTCACCCGCTCGCGGGTGACTGTATCGAGGACGCACAACCCGATCTCGATGATCTCGTTCGGCTGTCCTGGCGGATTGGGCCCCTCCCAACAGGTGGCCTCCACATCCACCACATTCAGATATCTCTCGTTCATGCAACCGGACGCTAGCGCCCGAACAGCGCCGAGCGACAACGATTTTCGGCGGCGATCACCCCGGCGGCCGGCTGGGCGGACGAGCGGGTTCACCGGATGCGGCAAAGATCCGATCCCAGGCGCTTCTCACTCCGCGCGCAGTTTCAATCCGGTGTTGTTGCCGGTGTTGCGGAGGGTCAGTTCGTTGGAATCGATGGTGGCCTTGGTTTTTCCGTCCAGTGCCTGCAGCACCTGCTGCTCGACCTCCATGACCTGCGGGTCGCACATCATGCGGGTGGTCGCGATCTGGAAGGTGACATTGTCGTCGTCGATCTGGGCCGTGCCGGTCATGGTGTTGCAGCCCGCGCTGCCCGAAACCTCGCCGTCCGGGGTGATGGTGAGGGCGGGGCGGACCTCGTCGAGGGTGGCCGAGTGGACCTCGGCGTCGGGGCGCAGCAGGGCGGTCACGATCCAGGGCGTGTCGATCAGCGGTTTGTCCGGGTGGGCGGCCTTGCGGTCGAGCATGGTGACGGTGGAGCCGTTGCCTTTCAGGGTGAGCGTGTCGCCGGCCAGCGTCCAGGTCGGCTGGGAGCGCAGCAGGCCGTCCTGCCAGCCGTCCGCGCCCGCGAGGTCGCCCGGGCATGCCATGAGCGTGGTCGCCATCTCACCCACCTGGATGGTATTGCCTTGCAGGTCAACGGGTCCGGTGGCGGTATTGCAGCCGGAGGTGGCCGAGATGCGCCCGTCGGCGAAGGTCAGGGTCAGCGGCCCGCCACCCGGGATCGCGGTGCCCGCCACCGCGGTCGAGACGAAGGAGCGGCCCATGAGCGAGGCGGGTGGTATGTCGTTGACGCCGCCGTTGGAGGAGCATCCGGCGGCGGTCACGGCGGTCAGTGCGAGCAAGACCCACGGACGAGTTGCTGGCATATGCCCGATCGTACGGCGATCGCACCGGCATCCCGAGCGCCGACGCGAGCGTCTGTCCGACTGAGTTTGCGCCGGCGGCACCGCGACTACCCAGCGCAAAACGGCTCAGCCGTGAGCGAGCGCCTGGTCCGTGAACGCACCGATGGCAGGTCCGAGTGTCCGGGCGTAGCCGACGGTGAGATGGTTGTCGTCGCGGTACACCAGGGTGTTGCCGACGATGAGGGGACAGCGGACGGCAGTGCAGAACAGGGAGGTGAGGTCGGCGTACTGGCCGCCTCCGGCGACGGCTGCTGTCTGCTCGGCCACGACACCCGCGTCGTTCACCGCGACCGGTCGCTCGGGGGTACATGCCAACGCATCGTCGATGTGCTCGGACAGGCACGCCGGCACGGTGGTGTGCGGATCGGGGATCGGCCCGAGAACGAGGACGGCCGAGCCGATCGCGCGCAGCTGGGCAACCAGGCGGGTCAGGCCATCCATCCAGGCACGGTCATAGGAGACGAAGCCGAAGTCCCCGCCATAGCGTCGGGACATGCTCACCACAATCAGCCGTGGGCGTTCGCTCCGCAGCCGGGTCAGCACCTGGCCGCGCCATTGCTCGCATTCGGTGTACTCCCGGTCCAGATAGGGACTCGTAATGGGCAGGTCCAGCAGTGGGCAGGTGACCTTCGCCATGGTTTCCAGCCGCAAGCCCCGCGCCGCGGCGATCGGCTCCAACGCCGGACTCCACATCGCGGCGTGCGAATCACCGACCAAGGCCACCGTGGTGGCCGAGTCCGGATTACCCGAGGCACATTCGGGCTGGCCCACATCGCGCCAGGAGCGCACACACCCATTGACAAACACGTCTGCCTTGTCGCCGGATGCGTCGCCGAGCGAGGGGGTGAGATTCGAAGGGACAGCCCGGATTTCGGCCGAGGCGGCGACCGCCGACTGAGTTTGTGTGACCAGCTGCCGAACCGCCTGGTCGCGGGGGTCGGCGGCAGGAGTGGACGGCGCGGGGGGTGCGACGAGGGTGAGCGCCGGCGCCGACCTACCGTGTCCGACCGGGGCGGGGACGAGCACGAGCAGTGCCACCGCCACACAGATGGCGACTGCGGTGCACGCGCCGCCGCAGGCGAGGCTGAGCCTGCCGGAGCTCCGCAACAATGCGGCGAAGCGGACCGGATTCTCGACCGACCAGTGCGTCAGCAGGGCGAGTCCGCCGGCCATCACCACCGCGCCGAGTGCGCCGACTCGCCCCAGCGGGTGGCTGAGCGCCAGGGGCGCCAGCAGCAACACCGGCCAATGCCACAGATACCAGGTGTAGGACAGGCCGCCGATCGCCCGCACCCGGGCCGGAGCCAGTACCCGGCCAACCCCGAATCGTGGTTCGGCACAGCCGGACACGATCACCGAAGCCGCGCCCAGGACAGGCAGCAGCGCCGCGGCGCCGGGATACGGTGTCTTGCCGTTCAGCTGGGTGCAGGCCGTGACGATCAGGACCAGGCCGATCCATCCGACGAGCACGGCCACCGATTTCGGCAACCGGGACCATACGACGGCCGAGAGCGCCACCATGCCCCCGACCGCCAGCTCCCAGGCCCGAGCGGGCAGCGAGAAGAAGGCCCATGGCGGCAGCACACGGGTCCACACCAGCGAGATCGTGAACGAGGCGGCTGCGACAACCGCGAGCACGATCAGGTACGGCAGCGGCGTGGCCGATCCGGTTCGTCGCCGCCGGACGAGCCAGGCCGTCGTCATGATGACCACCGGCCACAGCAGATAGAACTGCTCCTCCACACCGAGCGACCAGAACTGCTGAAACGGCGACGGCGGCGCATCGGCGGCAAGGTAGTCGGTACCGTGCAGGGCGAGCCGGTAGTTGCCGGCGTACAACGCGCTTGCGATCCCGTCGCCCAGGACCTGGCGGGCCTGCAGCGGCGGCAGCAGCACCGCCGCGCCGATCGCGGTGGTGACCAGGACGATGCTCGCCGCGGGCAGCAGCCGGCGAGCCCGTGCGCCGTAGAACCGGACCAGCTCGATAGTGCCGGTGGCCGTTGCCTCCCGGCAGAGCATTCCGGTGATCAGGAAGCCCGATATCACGAAAAAGACGTCCACGCCGACGAATCCACCACCGAGCCCGGGCGTACCCGCATGGAAGAACACGACGGCCAGTACCGCGACTGCTCGCAACCCTTCGATATCGGGCCGAAATCCCGCCCGGGGCGGCGATACATTCTGAACCCGGTCTGCCTGCCGATTTATCAATCCGCTCCCGGCCGTGTCCGTCATGGGGCTGCATTGTTATCGATCGGGTCGGCCATGTCAGCGCGACTCTCCGGGTGGGCCTCGTTTGCCGCCTCGACTTCGCGCCATCGCCGTGCGGCCCGTGTCGATCGTCCTGTCACGGTCGGGCCGGATGTTTGCTGCACGCTTGGCAGCGGGCAGGATGGTCGCACGTGAGTGAAGTTTCCCGCCCGCGCCGCACACAGCAGCAGCGCCGCGCAGATCCGCGAACCGCTGTTCTTCATGCTGCTGCACCTGTTCTCGGGTGAGGTCGTGGTGCGCGGGGTCTTCCAGCGACCGGGCCGGGACACCGCTGTTCTCCGTCTCGTGGAGGACATGCCGGCGGTTTGCTCCGCCACGCCTCGCCCCCGGTGGCGCCGAGTTGACCTTGCCGCTACGTCAACCCACAGCGTCGAGGCCATGAGCGAGCACGCCGAACCGGCCATCGACCGGACCATCTACCCCATGCCCATGTTCGCCACCTTCCGGGTGCGCGACCTCGCCGCCGCGACCGCCTGCTACGAGGCCGCCGGATTCATCGCGCTGGCAACCATTCCCGGCGCCGACGGCACACCCGTCCTGGTGCACCTGCGGCGGATGAAGTATCAGGACCTGCTGCTGGTCCCGGGCGAACCGGCGCCGGGCAGCACGACTGTCACCTTCGCCGCCGGCGGCACGGACCTCACCTCACTGGCGAAAACCCTGCGGGAGCGCGATCTCCCGGGCCTCGGCGTGGCAGGTCCCGCGGACACCGCCTGGTACACCACGGATGTCACCCTCGACGACCCGGACGGCAACCGGGTCATCTTCACCGCACCCCGCGAGGCCGAGATGGACCGGGCCAAGGAGTGGGCGGCGACCTTCGAGGGCGACTGGGTCGGCAAGAATTAGCGACGAGACGGGAGGGCTTCGTGGAGTGGACGATTCAGCAACTGGCCGACAGCCCCGGCGTCACCAGCCGCACGTTGCGTCACTATGACGAGATCGGGCTGCTCCCGCCCGCCCGGGTCGGCCACAACGGCTACCGCTTCTACGACGCCGATTCGGTGGCGCGACTGCAGCGCATCCTGCTGCTGCGCGAGCTCGGCCTGAGCCTGCCGGTGATCGCCGAGTTCCTCGACCGCGAACACGATGCGGACAAGGCCCTGCACACCCATCTGCGGTTGCTGGAAGACGAACGCGCCCGCCTCGACGAGCGCATCCGGACCCTGCGTCACACCCTCGACGCGCGCGCCGGGGTCGACGGATCGCTGCAGATGATGCTGGAGGGCTTCAACGACCCCTACCGCGACGAGGTCGTATCCCGCTGGGGTGAAGACGCTTTCGCCGTGAGCAACGAGTGGTGGCACGGCAAGTCGTTGCGGGAGCAGCGGGAGTGGAAGCGTGACACCGACGATCTGATCGCGTGCTGGATCGCCGCCCGCAAGGACGGGTGCCCCCCGGACTCCGAGCGCGCGCAGGCGCTGGCCGCACGGCACGTGGCGTGGTTGCGGGCCATCCCCGGAACGCCACTGGCGGAGGGTGATCGGGAGCGCTCCATCGCCATGATCGGCGGACTCGGGCGGATGTATGTCGAGGACGAACGCTTCGCCGCCGCCTACGGCGGGCCCGAACACGCTGCCTTCGTGCGTGATTCGCTCGACGAATACGCCCGCCGGACACTGTGAAGCCCTGCCGCGCCGCGAAACGCGTGCCCGGCAGGGCTTTTCACGCGGGTACGGCTCAGCTGCCGTAGACCTGGCTGGAATTGAACGAGAACTGATGTCCCATCGAGGTGCACTGCACCGCGCTGCGGTAACCCTGCGTGCACGTCGCGCCCGCGTAGCTGATGCTGGCCGGAGACCACATGTCACCACTGAACGGCACCGCCTGGTTGCCGCCGGGCCGGGTGTGGCCGGTGCCGCCGCTCCATTCCGGATGGGCGGGCCAGGCGGCGTTGTCGATGATCGCGGCCGGGGCGTACGGCACCGGATAGGCCTGGCCGGTGGGCCCGGCCAGCGATACGTACATCAGCGCGCCCGCCGGGTTGAGATCGCAGCCGACAACGCCATTGGCGGCGATCGAACAGTTGAAACCACCGATATTGAAGAAAGCGGTGTCTCCGACGAGGAAACCCGACGGATCGGTGGGGTCGGCGGAAGCGATGCCGGTGCTGAGGCACAGGGCGCTCCCGGCCGCGGCGGCGAGCAGGACAGATCGAGCCTTCAACGTCATGAATCCCTCTCCTGTGGTGAACGACCTTCGATAGCTGATCATGTGCTATTCGTATCAGCACTGTTCAGCGGATGTTAACCAGTCGAACCCGCCCCCGAGAACACATGCACCGGCACCAGGTCCGCCTCACCGCCGTGGACCGCCGCGCCGAAGAACGAGTCGAAGAATTCACCCTCGGCGGGGGCCGCACCCCCCACCTCATCGCCGTAGGCCCCGCCGACCCCACCCGCGTCAACTGGCGTACCTGACGGCAGGCCCGGAAATTCGGTTCCCGGGTCGGCTGCGAATGTTGTTGTACCGCAAGCCCGATGGATTGGCCGTCTCGGAAGGTTCCGGCCTGTGGAGGTCAGCCGGTCTTGAAAACCGGGGGCGGGCAACGTGTCCCGGAGGTTCGACTCCGACCTACGTCACCAACGATTCGTAGCTCAGTGGTCGGAGCACCGCCCTGACAAGGCGGGGACCGGAGGTTCGGCTCCTCCCGAATCGACTGTGATCGAAGCCGAAGCGGCCGAGGCACCGGATTGTGATTCCGGCGGAAGCGGGTTCGAGTCCCGCCGACCACCCCGGCGATCGTTGTCGATCACGGAGTCTCGGAGCGGGTTGAGACAATCCACCATGCGAACAAACACGGTCGTCGTGCTCGCCGTGGCAGCCGCGGTGCTGGTCGTGGTGCACGCAACTCCGGTCTACTGGGTTGTGTGGTCGGTTCTGGTCGTACTCGCGACCGCGCTCTGGCTTGTCCGGCGTTGAGCATGCGCCTCATCGGCGTGTTCGAGCTCGCCGATATCAGCTGTTGGTTCTGACCGTGACCGCATGCCCCGGGCCACAGCCCTCCCTGGCCTGATTCGGGGTGTTCCATCTCGACCGCATACACTGTCGGCCATGCGGATGTTCCTGGATATCCTCCTCGTTATCACCAGCGTGCTGCTGGTGCTGCTGGTGCTGCTGCACCGGGCCAAGGGCGGAGGTCTGTCCAGCCTCTTCGGTGGTGGCGTGCAGTCGAGCTTGTCGGGGTCCACTGTTGTCGAGAAGAACCTCGATCGCATCACGATCTTCCTCGGGTTGATCTGGCTGATCTCCATTCTCGGCATCGGCCTCGAAATCAAGTTCTCCTAGCCCCAAGCTCCTGAAATCGCCCGGGCACCCCATCGGTGCCCGGGCGATTCGTCGTGCGCGGCAGGGTCACCGCGGATGACGCTGCACGGGTGACAGATTCGCGAGGGCGGCGCTGAGGGCCCGGCGGGCATCGGCGCGGCTGATGGGGGTGTCGTCGTCGAGGGCGGCCAGTTCGATGGTGAGGAAGTCGCGGATCAGGTCGGACATGCTCACGCCGCGATGGTCGGCCTCGGCGCGGATGCGCTGATCCATGGCGTAGGGGAGCCGGACCGTGCGCAGCACCGTGACCGGGGTGTCGGGGCCGGGGAGGTCGGGTTCGGGGGCGTCCTCGTCGAAGGTGAGGCTGTCGAGGAAGTCGCGGGCTTCGTCGGCCGTGTGCGGGTAGCCCTTGTCCGGATAGTCAGTCATGGTCCGCCTCCCATTGTTCGAACTGGGCGAGAAGCCTTCCGGTCACCGGCCGGACGCCGACGACCTGCTGGTCCCACTGCGACAGCGGGCGCACCACCACCGCCAGCGGCTGCCCCGCGCCGGTGCGGCCGATGATCATGAGAGCGGGTAGCCCGCCCGTCCCGCGCACCGGTCGCGGCCAGCGCCGGTCGGGGCCGGTCAGGACCCGCATGATCTCCTCGGGTGCGATGCCGAGCCGGGCCGCGACGTCGAGGGCCCACTCGGGAATCTCATATCCCACGGCCGCATAATACGATCGTAAAACAGCTGGTCGCCACCTGTCGACCAGCCTTTCACGGACAGCGTGGGCGCATCGGTGGCAGGAGTGTTGCCAAAGGGTGTTGCCAACTCGCATGACGCGCCGCGCCGAGATCGGCATCATGAACGAATGGACCCGGTGAAGACGGTCGCGCCGAGCCTTGCGGGGGTGCTGGACCGGAATCTGTTCTGGATGGTGTGGAACACCGTATTGGCATGGATCCCGGTGGCTTTGGCGCTACTGGTGTTCCGCGGCGTGCGCGATGACGAACGGCGACTACCGATTTCGCCGGTGTGGTGGGGCGGATTGGTGCTGTTGCTGCTGTTCCTGCCCAATGCGCCCTACGTGGTGACCGATCTGGTGCACCTGCGCGACGACATCCGGGCGGCCGGCAACGGCCCGGTGGTGACGACGATCCTGCCGGTCTACGGCGCGTTCATCGCCTCCGGTTTCATCGCCTACTACCTGGTGCTGGCCGAGCTGGGTCGCTTCCTGGAGGCGCGCGGGCTGGGCGCGTGGCGCACCCCGGTGACGCTCGCGATCCATTTGCTGTGCGCGGTAGGCGTTTTCCTGGGCCGCTGGGTGCGATTGAACAGCTGGGAGCCGGTGGTGCAGCCGCGCGGCACCTTCGATCGGATGATGCTGGCGCTGAGCTGGAACTGGGCCCCGGTGCTCATCGCGGCCATGTTCGTGGCAACGGCCCTGGGGCACTTCGTGACCCGGGCCGTGGTGGAGGCGGGCATCGACAGCGCCCGCCGGGGCGCCCGGCTGATCCGAACCCGGAAGTTCGCCTAGCCGAGCGCCCGCGGGGAATCAGGCGATGCCCAGGCGCTCCTGAGCCAGCACGCGGATCGCCTTCTTGTCCGGTTTGCCGAGTCCGGTCAGCGGCAGTTCCTCGATCACCACGACATGCTTGGGCACCTGCACCGAACCCTTGCGCTGTTTGACCGCGGCCTGGATCTCGGCGGTGACCACCTCGATCGCGGCCGGATCGGCCGCGGTGGCGGGGTCGAGGACCAGCACGGCGGTCACGGCCTCGCCCCAATGCGGGTCCGGCACACCGACCACCGCGACGGTGACCACCTTCGGGTGTTCGGAGACAACGTCTTCCACTTCGCGCGGGAACACATTGAACCCGCCGGTGACGACCATGTCCTTGGAACGCCCGACGATGAACAGGAACCCGTCCTCGTCCTGGCGGGCCAGATCACCGGTGCGCAGCCAGCCGTTCTTGAACGTATCGGCGGTGACCTCGGGCAGATTCAGGTAGCCGGCGGCGAGCAGCGGCCCGGAGACACAGATCTCGCCGACCTCACCCTGGGGGACCGGCTTGTCCTCGCCGTCCAGCAGCGCCACCCGGATCGCGGTCGAGGGCCGACCACACGAGGTGAGCCGTTCCTTGTCGTGCTCGTCCTTGCCCAGGTAGCTGATCGCCATCGGCGCCTCGGACTGCCCGAAGTACTGGGCGAAGATCGGCCCGAAGCGATCGATGGCCTCCTGCAACCGATTCGGGTCGATGGCCGAGGCCCCGTAGTACACCGTCTCCAGCGAGGACAGGTCCCGGGTCTTGGAATCCGGGTGATCGAGCAACGCGTACAGCATGGACGGCACCAGCATGGTCGCCGAGATCTTGTGCTCCTCGATGGCGCGCAGCACTTCTCCGGCGTCGAAACGCGGCAGCACCACGCACTGCCCGCCCAGCAGCACGACCGGCAGGAAGAACGCCGCGCCCGCGTGCGAGAGCGGAGTGCAGATCAGGAACTTGGGCCGCTTGGGCCACTCCCACTCCGAGAGCTGGATCTGCGTCATGGTGTTCATGGTCAGCGCGGTGCCGATCACGCCCTTGGGCTTGCCGGTGGTGCCGCCGGTGTAGCTGATGGAGATGACGTCGGAGGGCAGCAGCTCCACCGCCTCCACCGGATGCGGCTCGTACTTGTCGGCGGTCGCCAGCAGATCCACGCCGACATCGGCGAGCAGCTCGGGCACCGGGCCCAGCACCAGGATCTTGGTCAGCGTCGGCACCATGTCGACCAGTTCCCGGGCGCGCTGCACGAACGCGGGCACCGGATCCAGGATGAGCGTCGAAATGCCCGCGTCGGCAAGCACATACGCATGATCGTCCAGGCCGCCGATAGGGTGCAGGGCGGTGCGCCGCGAGCCCACGATCTGGCCGGCGCCGATGGTGAACAGCACCTCGGGCCGGTTCAGTGCGAGCACGCCGACCGGGGTGCCGGTGGTGACGCCGTGCTCGGCGAAGGCGTCGATGTAGCGGCTCATGCCGTCGAGCACCTCACCGCCGGTGAGGACGTGGTCGCCGAGGGTGAGCACCGGACGGTTGCGGTGCCGCTTCAGCCCGGCCACCAGGGCGTGCCCGTTGTGCACGGGCAGCCGCAGCAGGGTGTCGGGATCGAGTGTGGTCATGGGGTTCTCAACTCCGTCCGATGGTCACGCCGTGTGGGCCGCGTACAGGGTGACGACCACCGCGCCGCCCAGGCCCAGATTGTGCGCCATCGCGGTGCGCGCGCCCGCGACCTGCCGCGCGCCCGCGAGTCCGCGCAGCTGCCAGCTCAATTCGGTGCACTGGGCCAGGCCGGTCGCGCCGAGCGGGTGGCCCTTGGAGATCAGGCCGCCCGACGGGTTGACCACCCAGGTGCCGCCGTAGGTGGTGGCGCCGGACTCGATCAGCGCGCCCGACTCGCCCTCGCCGCACAGGCCCAGCGCCTCGTAGGTGATGAGCTCGTTGATGGAGAAGCAGTCGTGCAGCTCGATCACGTCGACGTCGGCGACGCCGATTCCGGCGCGCGCGAACACTTTCGAGGCCGCCGCGCGGGTCATGGGCGCACCCACCACGTCGATCATGGAACCGGTGGAGAAGGCGGTGTTGTCGTCGGTGGCCAGCTCCTGGGCCAGGATCTCGATGGCCTGGCCCTCGAGGCCGTTGGCCTTGACGAACTCCTCGCTCACCACGACCGCCGCGGCCGCGCCGTCGGACATGGGTGAGCACTGCGAGCGGGTCAGCGGGCCGTGCACCGGCTTGTCGCCCAGCACCTGCTCGAGGGTGTAGGCATCCTGGAACTGCGCCAGCGGATTCCGGGTGGAGTGCTCGTGGTTCTTGACCGCGACGGCCGCCAGCTGCTCGGGCGTGGTGCCGTAGCGCTTCATGTGCTCGATGGCGGCATTGCCGAAGAACTGGGTGGTGATCGGCGCGGCGGAGAACTCGAAGTGCTCCTTGTTCACCTTCAGGTGCGCGTCGACGGTGATGACCTTGGGCTTGGTGGTCGGACCGGCCATGGCCTCCTTGGTCATCTGCTCGAACCCGACGGCCAGGGCCACATCGGTGATGCCGGCGGCCACCCACTCGCGGGCGAACATGAGCGCGGTGGAACCGGTGGCGCAGTTGTTGTTCACATTGACGATCGGGATGCCGGTCAGGCCGATGTCGTAGAGGGCGCGCTGCCCGGCGGCCGAGGGCTGGAAGACGTAGCCGACCGCGGCGCGCTGCACCTGGTCGTAGGTGACGCCCGCGTCCTTCAGCGCGCCGTTCACGGCCTCGGCGACCATCTCCGGGTAGGTCCACTCGCGGGAACCGATCTTGACGAACGGCGTCATGTTCACGCCGACGACGAAAACGCGTCGCATAGGGTTGTCCACTCCTGTTCTTCGGGAACGTAATTCGTGATGTCTAGTCGGCGCGCGGGACGCGGCCGTCGAGGTCGGTGAAGCCGTAGGCCTCGGCCAGATCGGCGACCTTCCAGGCTTTTCCGGTGCGCGCCAGGCGATCCGGATCCGCAGCCAGCGCGACCACGGCGCGGCCGGCGAAGTGCGGGGTCTCGGCCTGGTCGAGATCGAAGGTGCCCTCACCCGGCAGGGTGACCAGGCGACGGCCCTGCGCATCAGCCGGAACCATTTGCAGCAGTTCGGTGTTCACGATGCCAGGCCAGATCGAGACGGCGGTCGCGCCGGTGCCGTCGAGATCGTGCGCCATGTCGGCGGTGAGCCGGTCCACGGCGGCCTTGCCGACGCCGTAGACCGCATTGTGCATCTGGCGGATCGCGCCGGGTGAGGACACGCTCACGATCAGGCCCTGCGACTCGATGAGCAGCGGCGCGGCGAAAACGCTTGCCACGTAATGGGATCGGACGCCGATATCGAAGCCCTCGTCCCACGCCCTGGGCGGCACCTCCCAGAACTTGCGGCCGATCCAGCGCGCCGACGCGGGGGAGTTGTAGACATTGTTGACCAGCACGTCGAGCCGGCCCTGCTCGTCGCGGACCTGCGCGAACAGTTTCTCCACGGCCGCGTCGTCGCGGTGATCGCAGACCACCGGCACCCCGATCCCGCCCAGGGCGTCGATCTCGGCGGCGGTCCCGGCCACGGTGCCCGGCAGGTGTCCGGCCGTGACGGTGCGCCCGGTGACGTACACGGTCGCCCCGGCCGCGCCCAGCTCCAGGGCGATGCCCTTGCCGATGCCGCGGCTGGCGCCGGTCACCACCGCGACCTTTCCGGCGAGAATCTTGGGTATTTCGCTCACGACCTCTGGACATTACCTTGAAATAGGAACGTGTTCTAGAAATTGGAGGCGGAGTGGAACTGACACATCGGACGATCGACACCGGGGAGGTCCGCATGCACGTCGCGGATCAGGGCGAGGGCTTCCCGGTCGTCTTCTGTCACGGGTTTCCGCACACCTGGTTCATGTGGCACCACCAGCTTGACGCCGTCGCCGCGGCCGGCTACCGGGCCCTCGCCCCCGACCTGCGCGGATACGGCCGCACCGAGGCGCCCGCCGACCCGGAGGCCTACACCAACGCCGCCGTCATCGGCGACCTCATGGCCCTGCTCGACGACATCGGCGCGGAGCGGGCGGTCTTCGTCGGCCTCGACTTCGGTGCGCAGCTGGTGTGGGAGCTGAGCCTGCGCGCCCCCGAGCGGGTTGCCGCCGTCATGGTCCTGAACAACCCGTTCGCCCCGCGCCCGCCGCGCGCGCCGTCAGCCTTCTGGACGAAGGCGGCCGAACGCCACTTCCTGCACCTGTCCTACTTCCAGACCCCCGGCATCGCCGACGCCGAACTCGCCGCGGATCCGCGCGGCTTCCTGGCCCGCGTCTACTATTCGCTCTCCGGCGACTACCACTACCTCGACACCTGGAAGAACCCGCCCGGCCTCGGCTACCTCGACGTCCTCCCGCAGGCGCCCGCCCTGCCCTGGCCGTGGCTCTCGGAAGCCGAATTCGACACCCTGGTCGAGGATTTCGAGCGCACCGGCTTCACCGGCGGCCTCAACTGGTACCGCAACCTCGACCGCAACTGGGAACTCACCGCCGCCTACGCCGACGCCAAGGTCGAAGTCCCCACCTTCTTCCTCTACGGCCAGAACGACCCCGACATGGAGGGCTTCAGCGGTCGCGACCCCTTGGCCACCCTGCGTGCCAACGTCCCCGACCTCCGCGAGGTCGTCGAGGTCCCGGCCGCGGGCCACCTGGTCCAGCTCGAGCGCCCCGACGCCGTCAACACCTTCCTCACCGATGCCCTGAAGAGCCTCGGCCTCCCGGCGTAACCCGACTCGACTCGTGGTCCGGGACATCAGGCCCGGCCACCGGTCGATTCGAGGATCCTGCTGTTCGTGCGTGCAGGTGGGGGCGTACCGTCGGGCAGACATCGGGTGTGTGTCGATCAGGAGGCCCGGTTCATGGCAGTTCGAGTTCACGCTTTCAGCGATGACGCGCTCGGCGAGCATGACGGGGTGGCCATTGCCGCGCTGATCCGGAGCGGTCAGCTGAGTGCGGCCGAGGTCGCCAAGGCGGCCCGCGAGCGGGTGGCGCAGGTGGATCCGGTGTTGCACGCGGTTGTAGTGGAGGCGGATCCGCCGCTGGTCTCGGGGGATCGGGAGGCGCTGCTGTACGGTGTGCCGACCTTCGTGAAGGACAACACCGACGTGGCCGGGCTGCCGACCCAGCACGGCAGTGCGGCCTGGCGGGCGCGGCCCGCGAAGGCGCACGGACCCTTCGCGAAACAGTTTCTGGGCACCGGTGTGACCGTGCTCGGGAAGAGCACCCTGCCCGAGTTCGGGTTGAACGCGACCACCGAATTCGTCGATGCCGAACCGACCCGCAATCCGTGGGACACCGAGGTCTCCTCGGGCGCCTCGTCGGGTGGTTCGGCCGCCCTCGTCGCGGCGGGGGCGGTGCCGATCGCGCACGGCAATGACGGCGGCGGTTCCATTCGGATTCCCGCCGCCTGCTGCGGGCTGGTCGGCCTGAAACCGACGCGTGGCCGTCACATCGACGGCCCGCAGGCTCGTTCCATGCCGATCAACCTGGTCTCCGAGGGCGTGCTCACCCGCACGGTCCGCGATACCGCCACCTATTTCGCGGCGGCCGAACGATTTTGGCGCAATCCCACGCTGCTGCCGATCGGGCTGGTCGAGGGGCCCGCCCAGCGACGGCTGCGCATCGGCCTCCTCAGCGATCCCATCACCGGGGCAACCCTGGACCCGCAGATCCGCGCGGTGCTCGACGACACCGTCACGCTGCTGGAGGGCCTCGGCCACGAGGTGCGGCCCATCCCCTACCCGGTGGACCGGGGCTTCGCCGAGGATTTCGCCACCTACTGGGCGATGCTGGCCTTCCTGGGCAGCCTCACCGGCAAACTCAGCTTCGGCCGGTCCTTCGATCCCGCCCGCCTCGACCCGTTCACCCGCGGCCTGGCCGCCCGCTTCCGCGGCTCCGCCCTGCGCTCACCCGCTGTGCTGCACCGGCTTTCGCGCCTCCGCCACGCATACGCGGCCTCCTTCCACGACGTCGAACTCGTGGTGTCCCCGGTGCTGGCGAGCCTCACACCCCGCCTGGGCTACCTGAGCCCCGACCAGGCCTTCGACGAGGTCTTCGGCCGCCTGCTGGACTATGTCACCTATACGCCGTTCGCGAATGTGACCGGGGCCCCGGCCCTTTCGCTCCCGATGGGCGCATCCGAGTCCGGTCTCCCCATCGGGGTGATGTTCTCCGCCCTCCACGGCGACGAACGCACCCTGCTCGAACTCGCCTACGCCCTCGAATCGGCCCGCCCCTTCCGCCGCATCCAGCAGTGACGAGCTAGACCGAGACCGCGCGCAGTGCCTCGGGCGTCAGATCCTTCAGCGTCGGATACCCGTCCACCGCCATGATCAGATCCGACTCCGCCAGCAGCGTGCGCAGCACGTGCGCGATGCCGTCCGCGCCGCCCAGCGCCAGCCCGTAGGCGTAGGGGCGGCCGATACCGACCGCGGACGCGCCCAGCGCCAGCGCCTTGATGATGTCCGCGCCCGAGCGCACCCCGGAATCGAACAGCACCGGCAGCCCCTCGGCGGCGGCCACCACCTCGGGCAGCATGTCCAGCGCCGGGAGCCCGCCATTGGCCTGGCGGCCACCGTGATTGGAGCAGTAGATGCCGTCGACGCCCAGATCCCGGGCGCGGCGCGCGTCCTCGGGGTGGCAGATGCCCTTCACGATCAGCGGCAGCTTCGTCAGCGAGCGCAGCCACGGCAGATCCGCCCAGGTCAGCGGATTGCCGAAGACCTGGATCCAGCGCAGGATGGCCGACTGCGGATCCTGCTCCGGCGACTGTGCCAGGCTCGCCCGGAACACCGGATCGGTGAAATAGTTGGCCAGGCAGTGCCCGCGCAGCTGCGGGAAATTGCCGGTGGACAGATCGCGCGGCCGCCAGCCGGTCACCCAGGTGTCGAGGGTGACCACGATGCCCTTGAACCCCGCCCGCTCGGCCCGCTCCACCAGGCTGGCGGCCAGCTCCCGGTCGGTGGGCGTGTAGAGCTGGAAAAAGCCGGGGGTGTCACCGAATTCGGCCGCCACGTCCTCCATCGGATCCACGCTCAGCGTGGACGCCACCATGGGGACGCCGGTGCGCGCCGCGGCCCGCGCGGTCGCCAGATCACCGCGCCCGTCCTGCGCGCACAGCCCGATCACACCCACGGGCGCCATGAAAACCGGTGCGGGCCAGGCGTTCCCGAACAATTCCACCGACAGGTCACGCTGCTTGGCACCCACGAACATGCGCGGAATCACACCCCACCGATCGAACGCCGCCACATTGGCCCGCTGGGTACGCTCGTCGCCTGCGCCGCCCGCCACATACGACCACACCGACGGCGGCAGCGCCGCCTGCGCCCGCTCGGCCAGCTCCGCGAAGCTCACCGGCAGCGCCGGCACCACCCCGCGCAACCCGTTGAAGTAGATCTCGTTCTGAAAATCACCGAATGCCACGACGCACTCTCCAGTTCCGTCTCTGCCGAAAGCGATCCTGCGATTGTGCAAGACTGGGCATCGGACGCGGGTGAATCGCAGGATACGAGCAGAGGGTGCCGGACCGTGCAGGATGACGTCAGGCTGCTGACCGAGGAGGAGCTGGCGCTCATCCACGCCCTGCAGCTGCGACCCCGCGCCTCGTGGACCGACCTCGGACGGGTGCTCGGCGTGGACCCGGTGACCGTGGCCCGCCGCTGGCAACGACTCAGTGACCGCGGCGAGGCCTGGATCAGCGTCTCACCCGGCCCGGCGGTTTTCGATCTGCTGTGTGCCGCCTTCGTCGACATCGATTGCGCCGCAGGGCAGACCGACGCGGTGGTCGCCACCCTGGCCGCGCATCCGCACATGCTCACCCTGGAACGCGCGGGCGGTAGCAACCGCATTCTCGCCACCGTCGCCACCGGCGATTTCGGGCAGATGTCGCGCTACACCCTCGACGTGCTGCCGGCCGTCGCACACATCGCGGCCGTGCGCACCCGCATCGTGACCCACTGGTTCGCCGAGGGCGGCAGCTGGCGCATCGACGCCCTCGCCCCCGGCCAGCGTGACCAGTTGCGCACCGCGCCCGTCCCGGCCGGAGCCGATCGCGGCCGCCGCGTCACCCCGCTGGACCGGGCCCTCATCGGCGCACTGGCCCGCGACGGCCGCAACGCGCACAGTGTCCTCGCCGCCGCCCTCGATACCAGCGCCTCCACCGTCAAACGCCGCATCGACGAGCTCACCCGTCTCGGGCTGCTCCGCTTCCGCTGCGATTTCGCGCGCCCGCTGGGTGGCTGGCCGGTCGCGGTCACCTTCTGGGCGACCGCGCCCACCGCCGCGCTGCCCGAGATCGGCTACGGGCTCATCCAGCTCCCGCAGACCCGCAACTGCGCCGCCGTCAGCGGCACCCACAATCTGGTGCTGCAGGCCGGACTGCACTCGGTCGCCGAGGTCACCCGCTTCGAAAACCAGCTCGCCACACAGCATCCCGAGCTCGTCGTCACAGAACGCACCATCACGCTGCGGCACGAGAAACTACTCGGCCGCATCCTCGACCGGCACGGACGCTCCCGGGTCGTGGTGCCGCCCGATATCTGGCGGGAAACCGCACCGGCACCGGGCTATTCGCGCTGAAAGACGGCAATCTGGCACCGGCACTCGGCAATTCGAGGCCGAGTCGCTGCCCTCGGCTGCGACGTCTCAGAAGTTCGCGTTGAGGTACTCCGCCGCATGCGTCGTCCACAGCACGCCCGTGCCCGGCATATTGTGCCCGGAATACAGCACGTGCTGCCCGTCCGGCCACGGCGTCAGATACCCGATCAGCCCACGTACCGCCGCCTGGTACCGATCCAGGTTCGCCATCGGACTCTGCATCAGGAAATCCAGCAGCTCATGGAAGATCACCGGCGTCAGATTCCCGATCTGCGCCCCCTCGACCAGCGAGAACGGCGAAATCGCGATATCGATGGCCCGCAGCGGCGAATCGGCGGGGGAGGAGGTGATGATGTCGTCGGGATTCGCGTACTCCCGCACATCCATCCCCAGCGGCCACGCGCCCCGCTGCCCGTGCAGCCCATAGCTCGTCGCCGGACACAGATTCCCGACCGACTGCCCCGCCCGCCGCATGGGATTGGCGATATTCACCACGAACGCGATCTCCAGCGGCGACCCGTCGACATTGGTGTAGATACCCGCCCGCACCCCCTGCAGTATCGTGCTCGCCACGATCCCACCCAGCGAATAACTCATCAGCCCACACACATTCGGCGAATCCTGCAGCGCCTCGACCCCCGCCGCCACCCCCAACCGCACCGACGTGTCCAGCGAAGGCCCCCAGGTATCCGGATCCGGCCCGACCGAAGCAGGCCAATCCGGCTCGAAACACCGGAACTTCGCCGTATCCAGCAGCTTGGTGACATCGTGCAGCATGCCCGCCGGCGTCCCATCGCTGTTGCGCTGCTCCCCGGTACCCCGCAGAGTGATGATGTCGATCATGTCATTCCCCTCGCGCCGAACCCTTCGGCCACCGAGCCTCCACGCTATGACCGCAACCAGGCTTGATCGCGAGTACTCGACTACCCGAATCCAGCGCACGGAACCCGGGCGGACCTGTGGGTTTGTCGTATTCGAGCAGGAGGACGGAGGGGCGGACCCGCGGGTGCGGGTCCGCCCCTCCGGCGGATGATGATTCGTCCTGGATCTAGCTCGGGAGATCCGCCGCGGCCGATTCGTCGAGGAGCCAGGTGGTGGATTCGGTGCCGATGGCGCCGGCGGCGGGGATGTCGAGCGGGGAGGCGCCGTTGAGGGCGGCGGCTACCGCGGCGGCTTTGGCCTCGCCGGAGACGATGAGCATCACGTGACGGGACTTGCGGATGGCGGGGAGGGTCAGGGTGATGCGGACGGCCGGGGGTTTGGGGGAATTCGTTTCGGCTACGACGAGTTCGTGCTGTTCGCGGGTGGCGTCGGTGTGGGGGAACAGTGAATTGATGTGGCCCTCACCGCCCATGCCCAGCAGGTGCAGGTCGAAGGCGCCGTGTTCGGCCAGGTGGGCGTGGACGGTGGCCGAGTACTCGCCCGCGGCCTCGAGCGGGTCGGGGTAGTCGCCGCTGGAGGTCTCGGTGGGGTGGACGCGGGCCGGGTCGACCGGGACGTGGTCCAGCAGGGCCTGACGGGCCTGGAGTTCATTGCGTTCGGCGTCGCCGGTGGGGACGAAACGCTCGTCGCCCCAGAAGACGTCGAGCTTGGACCAGTTGATGTCGCCGGGCGCCTTGCGGACCCATTCCAACAGGGCGATACCGGTGCCGCCGCCGGTCAGGACCACCGAGGCG
This sequence comes from Nocardia sp. NPDC046763, assembly GCF_040645495.1. Taxonomy (NCBI): domain Bacteria; kingdom Bacillati; phylum Actinomycetota; class Actinomycetes; order Mycobacteriales; family Nocardiaceae; genus Nocardia; species Nocardia sp. NPDC046763. The sequence continues at coordinate 110,693 of NZ_JBEYYI010000015.1, forward strand.
GAGCCGCGCAGACGCTGCGCCGCCACCACCTGGGCGACGAACTTCGCGGCCGCGGCCTGCACGAGTTCGTCGGTGGTGGCGAAGGTTTCGACGGCGGGCTTACTCATAGGTCACCCTTTCGATTCCGGTGAGGGCCTCGGCGTAGATGTCGTCCGCGTCGAGGTGACGCAGCTCCTCGGCCAGGCAGTCCTTGGTCTCCCGACGGGCCAGCGCGAAACGCTGGTCGGGTTCACCGGTGCGGGTGAGCGTCGCGGTGCGGCCGTGCTGCGGACGCGCAATGGAGATCGACACCGTGGGCCGGTGCATCTCCACCTTCAGATCACCGGTGCGCCGCACCACCGGGCAGTCCAGCCGTGCGGCCAGCCAGCCCGCCAGCATGTCCAGCGCCGGTTCTTCTGCCAGGCCCGAAATCGTCACGGACTCAACGGGTTCGAACGGAGCCTCGTCCAGCGCCGCCGCCAGCAGCGCCCGCCAGTAGGTGACCCGGCTCCACGCCAGGTCGGTGTCGCCGGGCGCGTAGGACTGCCGCCGGCCCTTGATGGTGGTCTGCGGATCCGAAGCGAAGGTCGCATCGGTGATGCGGCGGGTCGCCAGTCGGCCCACCGAATCCTTGGAAGGGAACTCCGGCGCGCCCCGCGGCCACCACGCCACCACTGGGGTGTCGGGCAGCAGGAACGGGATCACCACACTCGACTCGTGCGGTACCAGATCCCCTTGCAGCCGAAGCACTATCACCTCGGCCGCCCCGGCGTCTCCACCGACGCGGATCTGCGCGTCCAGCCGGGTCTGGGCCATGCGGTCACCGCGCGCCAGCACTATCACCCGGCACGGGTGCTCCCGGCTGGCGTCGTTGGCGGCGTCGATGGCGTCCTCGGCCTCGGAGCTGTCCAGGGTGCACACCACCAGGGTGAGCACCCGCCCCATGGTCACGACGCCATTGGATTCCCGCAGTTGCACAAGGCGTTTCGACACCTCGCGAGTGTCGGTGTCGGGCATGTCGATGATCACGGCCGCCGCCATTCCCGCCCGCTGCGCGCGAGCATCTCGTCGGCGGATTCCGGGCCCCAGCCGCCCGCCTGGTACGGGTCGGGCTTGCCGGTCTCGGCCCAGTGCGCGAGCGCGGGATCGAGGATGCGCCAGGACAATTCGACCTCCTCGTTGACCGGGAACAGCGACGGCACCCCGAGCAGCACATCCAGGATGAGCCGTTCGTAGGCCTCGGGGGAGTCCTCGGTGAAGGCTTCGCCGTAGCTGAAGTCCATGTTCACGTCGCGCACCTCCATCGACGACCCGGGCACCTTGGACCCGAATCGCATGGTGATGCCCTCATCCGGCTGCACCCGGATGACCAGCGCGTTCTGCCCGAGCTCCTCGGTCATGGTCTGGTCGAACGGCAGGTGCGGGGCCCGTTTGAACACCACCGCGATCTCGGTGACCCGGCGGCCCAGCCGTTTTCCGGTGCGCAGATAGAACGGCACCCCCGCCCAGCGGCGGGTTTCCACGGCCAGGGTGATGGCCGCGTAGGTCTCGGTGCGGGAGTTGGGGTCGAAACCCTCCTCCTGCAACAGGCCCACCACCGGCTCACTGCCCTGCCAGCCCGCGGTGTACTGGCCGCGCGCCGTCGTCTCGTCGAGCGGCTCGACGAGTTTCGTCGCCGAGAGCACCTTGATCTTCTCGATCTGCAGCTGCTTGGGCTGGAAGCTCACCGGCTCTTCCATGGCCGTCAGCGCCAGCAGCTGCAACAGGTGGTTCTGGATGACGTCGCGCGCCGCCCCGATGCCGTCGTAGTAGCCCGCGCGACCACCCAGGCCGATGTCCTCGGCCATGGTGATCTGCACATGGTCCACATAGTTGGCGTTCCAGATGGGATCCCACAGCTGGTTGGCGAAGCGCAGCGCCAGAATGTTCTGCACCGTCTCCTTGCCCAGGTAGTGGTCGATGCGGAACACCGAACGCTCCGGGAACACCGTGTTCACCAGGGCATTGAGCTCCTGGGCGCTCTTCAGGTCGTGTCCGAAGGGCTTCTCGATCACCACCCGCCGCCACGGTTCGGGCTGTCCGGCGGGCGAATCCGCCGGCTGGGCCAGACCGTTCTTGGACAGCTGCTCCAGCACGATCGGGAAGTCACTGGGCGGAATCGACAGATAGAAACCGGTATTGCCGCCGGTCCCGCGATCCCGGTCCAGATCCTTGAGGGTGGTGGCCAGCTTGTGGAAGGCCGCGTCGTCCTCGAACGTGCCGCGGACGAACCGCAGGCCCTCCTTCAGCTGCTGCCACACCTCCTCCCGGAAGGGAGTGCGCGCCGAGGAGGACACCGACTCGTGAACCAGGTTCGCGAAGTCCTCGTCGGTCCAGTCCCGGCGCGCGAAGCCGATCAGGGAGAAACCCGGGGGCAGCAGCCCCCGGTTCGCCAGGTCGTAGATGGCCGGCAGCACTTTGCGCCGCGACAGGTCACCGGTAACGCCGAATATCACCAAGCTGCACGGTCCAGCGATGCGCGGAACCCGGCTGTCGCGTGTATCGCGCAGCGGGTTCGGCGTCGCGACCGTCGTCGCTGCGCCTGCCACCGTCAGTTTCCTCCCGCCACCTGCAGCTTTTCGGTGGTGGCCGCGAGCAGATCGTCCCAGGAGGCGACGAACTTGTCGACACCCTCGGTCTCGAGGACACCGAACACGTCGGCCAGGTCGATGCCCGCCGCGACCAGCTGGTCGAACACCTGCTGCGCCTCGGCGGCCAGGCCCGCGAGCCGATTGCCTTCCAGCACACCGTGATCGGCGAAGGCCTCGAGGGTCTTCTCCGGCAGCGTGTTGACCGTGTTCGGGCCCACCAGTTCGGTGATGTACATGGTGTCCGGGTACTCCGGGTTCTTCACACCGGTCGAGGCCCACAGCGGACGCTGCGCGTTACCGCCCGCGGACGCCAGCTTGCCGTAGACCGAGGCGTGCGCACCGCCGTCGAACACATCCTGGTAGGCGGCATAGGCCAAGCGCGCGTTGGCGATTCCGGCCTTGCCGCGCAGGGCGAGCGCCTCCGCGGTGCCGATGCCCTCCAGCCGCTTGTCGATCTCGGTGTCCACGCGGGAGACGAAGAACGAAGCGACGGAATGGATTCCGGCGATGTCGTGCCCGGCGGTGTGCGCGTTGCGCAGACCGTCGAGGTAGGCGCCCATCACCGAGATGTAGCGCTGCACCGAGAAGATCAGCGTCACGTTCACGCTGATGCCCTCGGAGATCACCCGGGTGATGGCGGGCAGACCCGCCTCGGTGGCCGGGATCTTGATCAGCAGGTTGGGCCGGTCCACGATCTTCCACAGCTCGATGGCCTGGGCGACCGTGCCGTCGGTGTCGAAGGCCAGGCGCGGGTCCACCTCGATGGAGACGCGGCCGTCGACGCCCTTGGTCTCGGCGAAGATGTCGGCGAAGAGGTCGCAGGCCGCGCGCACGTCATCGGTGGTGATGGTGCGAATGGCCGAATCGACGTCCGCGCCGCGGGCGGCGAGCTCGGTGACCTGCTCGTCGTAGGCGTGGCCCTTGGCGAGCGCGCCCTGGAAAATGGTCGGGTTGGTAGTGACACCGACGACATTGCGAGAGTCGATCAGGCCCTGGAGGTTTCCGGACTTGATGCGATCGCGCGACAGATCGTCCAGCCACACCGATACCCCGGCGGCCGACAGGGCCGCGGTGTTCGTGTTCTGGGTCATGGACTTATCCCTTCACCTTGGCAAGCGAGCGGGTGGCAGCGGCGACGACGGCATCAGCGGTGATGCCGAACTCGCGGAACAGCGTCTTGAAGTCGGCCGAGGCACCGAAGTGCTCGATGGACACGTTCTCACCGGCGTCACCGGTGAAACGGTGCCACGGCATCGCGATACCGGCCTCCACCGAAACGCGGGCCCGCACCGACGGCGGCAGGACCTCATCGCGGTAGGACTGGTCCTGCGCGTCGAACCACTCCACACACGGCATGGACACCACGCGGGTACCGATGCCCTGTGCCTCGAGCGTAGCGCGCGCCTCGACGGCGAGCTGCAGTTCCGAACCGGTGGCGATCAGGATTACCTGCGGTGCGCCGGTGGAGGATTCGGCCAGGATGTAGCCGCCCTTGCGGACGCCCGCGTAGCTGGTGCCCTCCTGGATCGGCAGGTCCTGGCGGGTCAGGGCCAGCGCGGACGGGCCGTCCTGGTGCGGCGGCTCGGAGACCAGGAAGTGCGAATGCCGTTCGGCGCTATCGCGTTCCAGGATGGTGCGCCAGGCGTAGGTGGTCTCGTTGGCGTCGCCGGGACGGACCACGTTCAGGCCCGGGATGGCGCGCAGGGCGGCCAGGTGCTCGATCGGCTGGTGGGTCGGGCCGTCCTCGCCGAGGCCGATGGAGTCGTGGGTCCATACGTAGGTGACCGGGGTGCGCATGAGCGCGCCCAGGCGCACGGCCGGGCGCATGTAGTCGGAGAACACCAGGAAGGTGCCACCGTACGGACGGGTCGGTCCGTGCAGCGCGATGCCGTTGAGGATCGAACCCATCGCGTGCTCACGCACACCGAAGTGCAGGGTGCGGCCGTACGGGTTGGCCTTCCACGCACCGGTGGAAATGGACTCGGGGCCGAAGGACGGCACACCCGGCATGGTGGTGTTGTTGGACTCGGCCAGGTCGGCCGAACCGCCCCACAGCTCCGGCAGCACCGGAGCCAGCGCGGCGAGCACCTTGCCCGACGCCTTGCGGGTGGCCATACCCTTCGGGTCCGCCTCGTAGGTCGGCAGGGTCTCGGCCCAGCCCTCGGGCAGGCGGCGCTCCTGCATGCGGTCGAACAGCGCCTTGTTCTCCGGGTTGGCGGCGGCCCAGGCGTCGAACTGCTCCTGCCAGACGGCACGCGCGGCCTTGGCGCGGTCGGCGACATTGCCGCGCGAGTGCGCGACGACCGCGCCGTCCACGTCGAAGCTCTTCTCCGGGTCGAAGCCCAGGATCTTCTTGGTGGCCGCGACCTCGTCGGCGCCCAGTGCGGCGCCGTGCGAAGCGCCGGTGTTCATCTTGTTCGGGGCCGGGTAGCCGATGATGGTGCGCAGCAGAATGATCGACGGCTTGTCGGTCACGGCCTGCGCCGCGGCGATGGCCGCCTCGATGGCGGTCACGTTCTCGCCGCCGTCGACGGTCTGCACGTGCCAGCCGTAGGCGCGGTAGCGCGCGGCGGTGTCCTCGGTGAAGGCGATGCGGGTGTCGTCCTCGATGGAGATCTTGTTGTCGTCGTAGAAGACGATGAGGTTGCCCAGCTGCTGGGTGCCCGCCAGCGAGGACGCCTCGGAGGTGACGCCCTCCTCCATGTCACCGTCGGAGGCCACCACATAGATGAAGTGGTCGAACGCCGACTTGCCCTGTGCCGCTTCGGGATCGAACAGCCCGCGCTCGCGCCGCGCCGCCATCGCCATGCCGACCGCCGACGCCAGGCCCTGGCCCAGCGGGCCGGTGGTGATCTCGACGTGGTCGGTGTGGCGGTACTCCGGGTGGCCCGGGGTCAGCGAACCCCACTTGCGCAGGTGCTCGAGGTCGGTCAGCTCGAGACCCATGCCCGCCAGGTACAGCTGGATGTAGAGGGTGAGGCTGGAGTGACCGCAGGAGAGCACGAAACGGTCGCGGCCCGCCCAGGCCGGATCACTCGGATCCAGCCGCATCACACGCTGGAACAGCGTGTACGCCAGCGGGGCCAGGCTCATCGCGGTGCCCGGATGGCCGTTGCCGGTGTTCTGGACCGCATCGGCGGCGAGGACCCGGGCCGTATCGACGGCTCTCGTGTCCAGATCGGTCCAGTCGGTGGGGTGGTTCGGCTGAGTGAGCGCGCGGATGTCGTCTGTGACTGACACGACCGAGGTTCTCCTGACCTTCTCGTCAACGATGCGGTTGGGCGGCGGGGATTCGCTGCGTTCGATCCGAGTGCGACGCGGCCGCACCGATCTACAACCACCCTAAAGGGCGGCGTTTCGTGGTCATACGGGAACCCGCAATCACCGCCCGCCGTGTCTCTGGTTCGTGGCGTTTCCCGGACCTGTTCGTGACTGCCCGGTGTACGCATCGCGAACCGGTCTCGGGCCGCGCCGGGGTGGACCTGGTCGGGAGCATGGTCGCCGTGGGTCTACCATGCTCTGTAGTAGTGGCCGCGCCGCACTGGGCTGTGTCTGGAGATCGGCAGAGCGCGCTGCTAGTTCCAGACCGGATCGGATAGTGCACGGCGTGCGAGGAGAAACAGTGGGGATTGGGCAACAGCCGGGTGGCGCTCATGGCTCCTCCGGGGCGGTGCTCGCCGACCGCGTGACGGGCAGCGGCCCGCTGGCGGTGGCGGCCAGGCGGGTGCTCGCCTACATCGCGCTGACCAAGCCCCGGGTCATCGAATTGCTGCTCGTCGCAACGATTCCCACCATGCTGCTGGCCGCCCGCGGCCACGTCGACATCCGGCTCATCCTGGTCACCCTGTTCGGCGGCTGGATGGGCGCGGCCAGCGCCAACACCCTCAACTGTGTCGCCGACGCCGATATCGACAAGGTGATGAAGCGGACCTCCAAGCGTCCGCTGGCCCGCGAGGCCGTGCCCACCCGCAATGCCTTCGTCTTCGGCGTCACCCTCGGCCTGGCCTCCTTCGCCTGGCTGTGGTGGCAGGCCAATCTGCTCTCGGGCGCGCTGGTCGTGGCGACCATCCTGTTCTACGTCTTCGTCTACACCCTCGGTCTCAAGCGCCGGACCTCGCAGAACGTGGTGTGGGGCGGAGCCGCCGGCTGCATGCCCGCCCTGGTCGGCTGGTCCGCGGTCACCGGAAACATCGGCTGGCCCGCCATCGTGCTGTTCCTGGTGATCTTCTTCTGGACGCCGCCGCACACCTGGGCGCTCGCGATGCGGTACAAGGAGGACTACAAGGCCGCGGGCGTGCCGATGCTCCCGGTCGTCGCCACGGAGCAGGCGGTCACCAAGCAGATCGTCATCTACACCTGGCTGACCGTCCTGGCCACCTTCGCCCTGGTCCCCGCCGCCGGTGTGATCTACGCCGCCGTCGCGCTGGTGGCGGGCGCATGGTTCCTGCTCATGGCCCACCAGCTGTACTCCGGTGTGCGCAAGGGCGAATCGGTCAAGCCCCTGCGACTGTTCCTGCAGTCCAACAACTATCTGGCCGTCGTCTTCTGCGGCCTGGCCGTCGACTCGGTGCTCGGCTGGCACACCCTCGGCCACACCCTCTTCGGCTGATCCTGATGCGCGTGTCGATTCGACTCACCGCCGTTTCGACTCGCCGCCGTTCGATGACCGGGTAGGGGCGGAACCGCCGCCCGCTCACCCGAGAGGACCGCGTCATGCCGAAACTTCGCGTCCACAATTTCGTGGGCGCCATCCGGCAGTTCCTGGCGGCGGGCCTGATCGACGAGCTGCACGTGGTGCTGGTCCCGGTTCTGCTCGGGTCCGGTGAACGGCTGTTCCAGGACCTCGGCACCCGGCCCGGCTACCGCCTGTCGGACATGATCAGCACCAAGGCCGTCACCCGCCTCTGGTTCACCCGGCAATGACCCCAGGCCGGCGCGCGGGCCAGGACCTGTTCGCGCACCGGCTCATTCGCTCGCGGTGGTGGGGCCGGGGAGCGGACCGCGCAGGATCGACGCCGCCTCGGTGCCGATGGCGTGTCGCAGTTGCTCGTTCGGCATGTCGTCGAGTCCGGCGGCATTGCGCAGGAACGGTTCGAACAGCTGCCAGCCGAGCATGAACGCGGCCACATTCGCGACGGCCAGAGCGGCGTCCTGGTCGTCGGCGTGCTGCGTCCGAGCCTGATCGATCAGGGATTCGATGACCGGGAACCGGCTCTGCATCTGTCCGACCGGGTAGCCGTCGAGGATCGCGCGGGCCAGCACACTCCAGTGCCGGCGCAGGCGCGGGTCGTCCGGTGAGAGCGCGCCTGCCGCGGCGAGTGCCGCGGTTTCGGCGGCCAGGTGATCGAGCACAGCCGTCACCACCTTGTCCTTTGCCCCGAGGTGGCGGAAGACCAATCCGTGGTTGACCCCGGCCCGGTCGGCGATGTCGCGGATGGAGGTCGCGGCCGGACCGCGCTCGGCGAACAGGTCGGCGGCGTGGGTGAGCACGGCCGAGACGACGGCGTCGCGCCCGAGCGGTCCGCGTTCGTCCGACGAAGTCCTTGCGGCGGGTGCAGTCATGCGACTACAGTAGCGCCCACCAGGTGTAGTCAATTGACTACAGTCCGTTCGATCAGCGAAAGAAGACCGTCATGACTGTGATCGCCGACAAAGACCCCGCCGCCGATTTCGCGCCCCGAACCGTTCAGCTCCCTGGATATCCGGTGTGGTCGGGCCCGTTCACCCACCTCGCCGCCGAGCGCGACCGGCTGGCAGGGCTGCGCTGGCAGAGCTTCGACGCCCGTCCCGTCGGTGCCACGCTCGGCGCTGAGATCTCCGGTGTCGATCTGGCTCGTGAGCAGCCGGATGCGGTGATCGCCGAAGTGCGGCGCGCGCTGCACGAATACAAGGTGCTGTTCTTCCGTGACCAGCCGCTGACCCCGCAGCAGCAGGTGGCCTTCGCGCGCCGCTTCGGCGAGCTCGAGGTCCACCCCTTCATCCCCTCCAACACCAGCTGCCCCGAGCTGGTCCGGTTCGAGAAGAGCGCTCAGGTCAGCGGATTCGAGAATGCCTGGCATCACGATGTCACCTGGCGCAAGCAGCCGTCGATGGGCGCTGTCCTGCACGCGATCTCGGTTCCCGCGATCGGTGGCGACACCCTGTTCGCCGACATGTACGCCGCCTACGACGTACTCGACGCCGAGACCCGGGCCCGCATCGAAACCCTCGACGCCGTCCACGATTTCACTCGCGCATTCGGCCACGCGCTCAACGACGAGCAGCGGGAGAAGATGCGCGCGGAGCATCCGGCGGTCCGCCACCCCGTGGTCTGCACGCACGCGGTCACCGGCCGCAAACACCTCTACGTCAACCGCGTCTTCGCCGACCATATCCACGGTCTCGATCTCGACGAGAGCCGCGCCCTCATCGATCGCCTGTGCCGCACCGCCGATGCCCCCGAACACCAGGTTCGCCTGCACTGGGAGCCGCACACGGTCGCCTTCTGGGACAACCGTGCCGTCCAGCACTACGCCGCCAGCGACTACTGGCCGCAGGTGCGGATCATGGAGCGCGCCTCCATCATCGGCCCGCGCCCCAGCCGCTGACCCTGCGATCGCCCGCCGATCGGGGGCGACCGGCGACACCACGAATGGCCTCCCCGACGACTCGCCCGGTATGTGATCGATAGCAGCCCTTCGCTTTTCGAGCCGATCATCCCGTCCGGCCCTGAGTATCAGGAGTCGTCCCAATGCCGGTGGTAGCTCTGCGGAGGCAGGCGTGTCCGAGGGAGCGGCCGGTGCCGGTGCGGCGAGGGGAGCGGCGGATAATCGATTGATCCGATTCGGAATTCGCTGGAACACTGGCTTGGCTCGACTCCTGGAACGTCGGCTTCACCGAAAAGCACTGTGAGGGAGGGTTCGGAATGTCTCGGTCGGTTCGCATTCTGGTGTGTGGCGGCGGGATCGCGGGGAACGCGGTCGCGTTGGAGCTGTTGCGGGGCGGGATGGCCGTCACCGTCGTGGAGCGGGCGCCGGTCCCGCGGCCGGGTGGGCAGGCCGTCGACCTGCGCGGGCCCAGCCGCAAGGTGGCCGAGCGGATGGGGCTGATGCCCGGGATCCGCCGGCGGCAGCTCGACGAGCGGGGGATGGTGTTCGTCGACGAGGCAGGGCGGCAGCGGTCCCGGATGCCGGCGGAGATGTTCGGCGGTCAGGGGTTCGTCGCCGATATCGAGATCGCCCGCGGCGAGCTCAATCAGGTGCTGCTCGACGAGATCGCCGGTCTGCCCGCGGAATCCGGTGCCCTCGACTATCGATACGGGGAATGGGTCGAGGCGCTGGAGCAGGACGGCGACGGGGTGAAGGTCCGGTTCGCCTCCGGCGCGGCGGACGAGTTCGATGTCGTGATCGGCGCGGACGGCCTGCATTCGGCCCTGCGGGAGCGGGTGTTCGGCCCGGAGGAGCGGCACTGCGAGTATCTCGGGGCCTACATCGCCTTCTTCACCGTTCCGACGCCGCCGGGTACCGGTCTGGAAACCGGCTGGGTCGGGGTCCTGCCGGTGCCGGGCAGCATGGTCGCACTACGGCCCGATCCGGATCCGGCGACCTCGATGGCCATCTTCTCCACCCGGGTACCCGCCGATCCCGCCCTGCGCGGGAATATCACGGTGCAGCAGAACCTGATTCGCGAACGGTTGACCGGTCACGGCTGGGTGATTCCGGCGATTCTGGACGCCATGCCCGCGGCGCCCGACTTCTACTTCGACGAGGTGACCCGGGTCCGGATGCCGCGCTGGTCGCAGGACCGGGTGGTGCTGCTCGGCGACGCCGCCTACTGCGGATCGCCGATGACCGGTATGGGCACCGCGCTCGCACTGATCGGCGCGTACCTGCTCGCGGGTGAACTCCTCAGCACGCCTGCGGATTTCGAGCGGGCCTTCGATCGATACGAGCAGATCCTGCGGCCGCTGGTGACCGAGGTGCAGAAGGGCACCGAGACATCGGTGCGGCTCCGCCATCCCGAGACCCGTCGCGGCGTCGCGATCATGCAGACCCTGATGCGGGTGCTGGTGTCGCGACCGTTGCACCCGGCGCGCGCCCTGCTCACCCGTCTGATCGGCAAGCAGGGCGAATATCCGCTACCGGACTATGCCTGAGCCTGTCAGCTCTCGTCGAGGACCTCGCGCAGTCGCTCGGCGAAGGCCTCCGGCTGCCCCGGATACCCGCCGTCGGGACCGGTGAATCCGCCGTGGTGACTGGGGAATACGACCGGGCTGCTGCCCAGGACGGCCGCGGTGGCCTCGGCGGTGCGGCCGGTGAAGACGCCCTTGGACTCCTCGCCGACGGCGATCAGCACCCGCGTGCTCGCGGCCTGCAGCGCCGCCACATCGGGGGCATAGTCGGTCACCGCCCAGGAGGCCTCCGACAGCAGCGGGTCGTCGCGGGTGCCGTCGTCGATGGTGGGCATGCCGAACATGGCCGGATCGGCCGGCGGCTGGGCGAAGTAGGCGTCGGTGAGCTCGCCCTGCCAGGACGTCCAGGCGATGAACGCCGCCATGCCCGCGAAGGATCCCTTGGCCTGGTACGCGTCGCGGACCGCGGCACGGGCGCGCTCGGCGGCCGCCGCGTCGGGCAGCACCGGGATCATCGGCGGCTCGTGCGCCACCAATGTGGCGACATCGTCCGGATGCGCGGTGACCAGGGCCAGTGCGGTGACCGCGCCGCCGCTGCTGGCGAACAGGTCCACCGGACCCACGCCGAGCGCGGTGATCAGCGCGTGCACATCTTCGGCCTGCACGGTCGGTGAATTGTCGGTGCGCCCGTCCTTGCGGACGCTCCGGCCGAGCCCGCGCGGATCGTAGGTGATCACGGTCCGCTCCGGGAAATACGAAGCCAGCGTGGCGAATCCGTCGGCGGTCATGGGCTGGCCGATCATCATGAGCGGCCGGTGCGGGCTCGCAGCCGGTGCGGGTCCCAGCAGGTCGTAGGCGAGATCGACTTCGGGCGTTTCGAGGATGTGTTCGGTCATATCGGTAGTGACGGTACCGCGCGGCGGAATTCATCGGTGCCTCCTCGGCGGTGTGTCACGATGGCGGAGTACAGCCGGGCCGGTCGCGGGTGATGTGGCCTACCTGCCATGTGCCAACGGCACCATGGCGATTCGCGTGACCGCAACGGACGCTGCCGCGGTGCTGTGGCGCACCACCGCTCCCGCGAATGGCCCGCCCGCGGTCGCCGCCGGGCGTGTCTGGGCGACCGATTGGCACGCCGGCACGTTCTACGCCCTCAACCCTGCGGTCGGAAAAGCGCTCGCCCAGTACGGAACCGGGCCGCTTCCGCACTTCGTCACCCCCGCGGTCGGACACGGCGTGCTCATCCTCGGCACCATGACCGGCGCGGAGACCTTCCGGCTTCCCTGGCCCCGCACCGGATTCCGGGGCGGGGAGCGGTCAGTTGCAGGGCTGCAACGGGAAACAGGCGGGCGCGATGGTGGTCGACGGCAGCGTCGGGTCGACCGAATGCGTCGAGGTGGTCGCCTGGACGACCGTGGAGTGCGGCGGCTGTTGCTTGCTGGGCGTCGGGGTGGTCCGGCCCGTGCAGGCGATGGCGATCACCAGGATGATCACCGCCAGTACCAGGCCGCCGATGATCGGCAGATCCTTGCGCCGCTTCTTCCCGGTCCCGCTCGTGGCCTGCCGCTCGTTCCACAGTGGGAACCTCTCGCGTTCCTGCGACGGACCGGAAGCACCAGGCTGCGGCCAGGATTGGGGGCCCGGCCCGAAACCCGGCGGCGCGGGTTGACGCGGCTGCGGCGGTTGCCCGAATTGCGGCGCACGGGGCGGTACGGGCAGGGGCTGGGTCGGTGCGGGCGGTGTCGGCCGCCCGGCCGGGGCGGCGCCCGGGATCGGTGTCGGAGGCGGTGGCGTGCCCCGGCTCGGCGCCTGCGGCTCGGACCTGCCCGCCAGCGCTCGGTAGGCCCGTTCGGCCACGCTCGCCGAGGTAGCACCCGCGATCGCGGCCGCGGCGGCACTGCCTCGGCTGGTGCGGGGAGTCGGATCCTGCTGTACGACAGGACCATCACCCCCACCCGCCGATTCGGCAGCGGGTCCTGGCTCGGTCGCGCCGGGCGCGCCCGCGCCCTCGGCGGAGTGGACGGGCACCGACGGAACCGACGGCACCATCACCTCGGTCGGCCGGTTCGCGAACGGCAGCGGAGCGTCCCGTGCCGAGTCCGGCACGGGGAATCCCTCCGACACCAGATCGGAATAGGTTGCGGCGGCCGCGAACCCGAGCGCCCCCAGCGCCTGCCCGACCTGTCCCGCATCCCACGACGCCGGGGCGCCCTCGGCGAGCGTGGTGAAATAGGCGCGCAGCGAGGACGGCCCGTCACCGATCAGTACGTCGATGCCGGTGGGCAGCGCGCCCTTCTCCAGCTTCACGCGACTGCCCAGCTGCGGCACCAGCAGCACCAGCCCGCTGACCGGTACCTGCTCGCGTCCGGGCGCGGAACGCAATTGCCCGGCGAGGTCCACGGTCTGGCGGCGCACCCGCTCCAGCGGATCGGCGTCCCCGTCGATGGGTGCGGGCTTGCCGTCCACGGTCCACGGCTGATCCTGCGCGCATGCCAGGGTCCCGGTCACCCGCTCGGTGAACCCGTGCACACCGACCACCACACAGGTCTGCGGCGTCCACACCACCACATCGGCGTCCTGGCACTGCACGATGGCGATACCGGGTACGGCGTGCGGTCCGCTCCAGGATTTGAGCCAGTTCACCACGGTGCGTTCGGTACTCGACAGCCGCGACGGGTCGTCGTTACGGACCTTCACCAACATCCCAGAACCACCTCTGACCGATGCGCCTCTACCTGCCGGCCGCCCGAACCCTCGCCGCGACCACCATACGGGGTCGCGGCACCCTCGTGTGGCCGAAAATGTACAGTCACATCGAATCGTCTTGCGCGGCAGCATGATCATTCTGCACCGTGGGCCCCGGACTCGGGATCCCAGGGGCTTCGGCCCGTTACGCCCGGAATGCGAACTCCCGCAGCTACCGCTCGGTAGGCGTGCTGCGCGATCCGACATACCCGTCGGGGCGGACGACCACCCAGCTGCCGTCGGCCGCGTCGTAGGCCCGCCGCGCGTCCCCCGCGGCGTCGGTGAATTCACCATTGCCGGAGGCGGATTCCGGCCGGACCACGCGCACGGTCCGCAGGTCTGTCGCGGGGGATCCGGCCTGATCGGCCGTCGTGTCCGGGCCGAACAGCAGCAGCGTGGCCCGGGGGCCGCGGAACAGGTCGAACAGCCGCACGGTCTTTCCGTTGGCATCGACCAGGGGTGCGTCGGGGGCGCGATCACCGGCCCGGAGCCTTGCCGCGTCGTCGCCGCTCTCCCGGTAGCCGATGTCGAGCTGGTGAGTGCCCTCGCGATCCATGGCATCCGGATCGCCCTTCACGGTCTTGTCGAGCAACTCACTGCTCAACCCGAGGATCCGCGCGGCCACGGTGCGGCGCTCGGTCTCGTAGCTGTCCAGTAGCGCCTCACTCGCGGGCCCCGGATGACGCAGCGCGGCTTCGAGTTTCCAGCCGAGGTTGTAGGCGTCCTGCACGCCGGTGTTGAGCCCCTGCCCGCCGGTCGGCGGATGCGCGTGTGCGGCGTCTCCGGCCAGGAACACCCGGCCCGACCGATACCGCTGTGCGAGACGGACATTCGGCCGCCACACCGTCGACCAGGTCAGGTCGCTCAGGATGATGTCGTCACGGCGGGAACGCCGCGTGAGGTGGTCCTGCAGATCCGCCAGCTCGGTGCCGGACTCGGTGGTCAGGCCGGTCGCGAACTGGAACTTTCTCCCACCCGGCAGCGGCATCAGCGCGATGCCGTCCATGGGGGAGGAGGTGTCGGCGAACCAGTACCCGGCCGAGTGATCGAGTGCATCCGCGCACACGTCGCCCAACAGCATGCGGATCGACTCGTCGGTGGTGCCCTCGAACGGAATCCCCAGCGTCTTGCGCACGATGCTGCGGCCGCCGTCCGCTCCGACGAGATAGCCGGCCCGCACAGTCTCGGTCGCACCCGCGTGCTCGAGGATCACGGTCACTCCGTCGGCGTCCGCGTTGAAATCGACCACGGCCGTGGCGGTTTCGACGCGTACCCCGAACTCGGCCAGCCGCTCGCGCAACACCCGCTCGGTATCGGCCTGGGCCAGTACCCACGGATTCGGATGCGGCACCGCGGATGTGGGCTCCCGCCAGGCGCTCATCCGCCGCTCCATCACGAACTGCCCGTCCAGGTGCACCAGCAGCGGCGCCTGCGGCGCGCCCTGTGCGAGTACCGCGTCGAGTACCCCGAGATCGTCGAACACCTCGAGGGTGCGCGGCTGCAGCCCGTCCCCGCGCGACCCGGCGAAGAACTCCCCGGCCTTGTCGACAATGCGGACCCCGATGCCGCGACGCGCCAGATCGATGGCGAGGGCGAGCCCGGTCGGACCGGCTCCCGCGACGAGGACCTGCGGATTCATGGCAACTCCAATACTGAATCGAAATTCACTGAATGTTGATTCAGTATTCTGGGTGGTACCTTCCGCTGTCAAGGAGGTGGATGGTGGCAGCCCGCCGCAGTGCGAAGTCGGCCGAGACCGAACAGGCGCTCAAGCACGCCGCCCGGCAGCTGTTCGCCGACCGCGGCTACCTCAATACCAAGATCACCGACATCACCGCGGCCGCCGGCCGGGCCGCGGGCTCGTTCTACAACCACTTCGCGAGCAAGGAGGAGCTGCTCCAGTCGCTGCTGAAAGACCTTGCCGACGAGAGCGATACCTCCGCCGAGGACCCGGCGCACACCGCCGACTTCACCGACCCGGAGTCGGTGCGATACCACATCGCGAGCTACTGGTCCTTCGCCCGCACGAACTGGCCGGTCCTGCGCGCCGTCCAGCAGGCGGCCCTGGTCAATGACGACTTCGCCCGCATCGCAGCGCGATTCGCCACCGAGCAGCGCGACGAGGTGGCCGACCACCTCGACGGCTTCGCCCCCGCCGGCCTGCGCCTACCCGGCTCGGCCGACGCCAGCCTGGCCATGATGTTCCTCGCGGCCACCGGCCTGTTGCAGGCGGTGGAGGAGGGCGGCCTGGCGCTCACCGACGAGCAGGCCGTGGACGCCCTCACCCGATTCGTCTACCGCGGCCTCACCGGCCGCGATCTCGGCTGACGAAAACCTCAGGGCACCAACACGATCGAACCGGTGGTCCGGCGCCCCTCGAGATCCCGGTGCGCCTGCTCGGCCTGCGCGAGCGGATAACTGCCGCCGATCCGGATGTGCAGCGTGCCGTCGGCGATCGCGTTCATGATGTCGCCTGCGCGCCACAGCAATTCGGCGCGATCCCGGGTGTAGTGCGCCAGCGTCGGACGGGTCACGAACAGTGAGCCCAGCGGATTGAGTCGCTGCAGATCGAACGGCGGCACCGGCCCGCTGGCCGCGCCGAACAGCGCCACCGTGCCGCGAATCCGGGTGGCCGCCAGGCTGGACTCGAAGGTGGACGCGCCCACGCCGTCATAGGCCGCGGCCACGCCCGCTCCGTCGGTCAGCTCCCGCACCCGCGCCGCGATGTCCTCGTCGTAGCGCAGCACCTCGGCCGCCCCGGCGTCCCGCGACAGCTTCTCCTTGTCGTCGGTCGACACCGTGGTGATCACCCGGACCCCGCGCGCCGCCAGCAGCTGCGTCAGGATCAGCCCGACACCGCCGGCTCCGGCGTGCACCAGCACGCTCTCGCCCGGCTCGGGCCGGTAGATGGACTCGATCAGATAGTGCGCCGTCATGCCCTGCAACAGCGCCGACGCCGCCACCGGCGCGTCCACCCCGTCCGGCACCGGAATCGCCACGGCCGCAGGCACGACCACCTGCTCGGCGTAACTGGCCGGCGCGGCCGCCCATGCCACCCGATCCCCGACCCGGAACTCGGTGACCTCGGGTCCGACCGCGGTGACCACACCGCTGCCCTCGGATCCCGGAATGTAGGGCACCGCCTGCGGGTACCGCCCGGTCCGAATGTAGGTGTCGATGAAGTTGATTCCGCTCGCCTGCGTCCGCACCAGCAACTGCCCGGGTCCGGCCTGCGGGTCCGGCACCTCCACGTACCGCAGGACTTCGGGACCGCCGTGCTCGGAAACCTGGATGGCGCGCATGGAATCAGTCTTACATCGCCGCGGCCACGCGGTGCGCGGCGGCTCGCGGAGTGTGAGATGTGCGGCGGTTCATGGACGCTGAATTACCCGTGGGTAAACTGCAGCGCATGAGCGCTACCACCGCCCCGGCATCCGAGAAGCTGTCGCCGTCCGTCGTGGATTCCGTGAAGGGATTCGTCGCCGAGCATGGCGGCTCCGCGACCGCGGTACTGCAGCCCATCGGCCGAGTCGGCGTCCGCATCACCCTGGTCGGCGCCGACGGCACCCTGGGTGACCGCGTCGTCGGGTCCATGGCGGCCGCCAAGTCCCTCGTGGAGACCGTGAACGGCCTGTCCGAGACCGAGGAGTGGGACCGCGAGCTCATCTCCAAGGTCACCCCGGCGCAGGGCCACTGGGCCAAGATGGCAGGCTGGGTCGCACACCAGAAGCGATTCCCCAAGGCGCGCAACGAGAAGTGACCGCGCCCGCAGCCGGCGGGGGCGGAAAGGACCGGATCGACGTGTCAGGGCGCGTGACCAAGCAAGCGCAACTGCGTTCGGCGCTCACCACCCTGTGCGCGAATCTACGTCCCGGCGAAATGCTGCCCAGCGAACGCCAGTTGTGCGACGACTACCGGGTCAGCCGCATGACCGTGCGCGAGGTGCTGGGCCAGCTCGAATCCGAGGGCGTCATCACGCGCGTCCCCGGCAAGGGCACCTTCGTGGCCGAGCGGGTGGCTCGTTCCCGGCTGCACATGGCCTCGTTCACCGACGACATGCGCCGGCTGGGCCGCACCCCGAGCACGGTGGTGCTGCATACCGATCATGCGGTGCCGCCCCCGGCCTCGGCGACCGCGCTGGGGCTGACCGCGAATACCAAGGCGTACCACCTGGTTCGCCTGCGGCTGGCGGACGGACTGCCCATGTCCATCGACGACGGCTGGTACCGCGCCGATCTGCTGCCGGAGCTGCTGGATCACGAACTGACGCAGTCGCTCTACGCCCTGTTCTCCCGCGAGTACGACTGCCCGATCGACCGGGCCGAGCAGAGCGTGCGCGCGGTGGCCGCCGACGAGCGGCACGCGGGCTGGCTGGGCACCGAAACCGGTTCGCCGCTACTGGCTTTCGACCGGATCTCGTATTCGCGCGACCGGGCCGTGGAACACGCGCAGTCCTGGTACCGCGCCGATCGCTATCAGGTCTACATGACCGTCTCGGCCGAGGACAGCTGACCGGCCTACCGGCGATGAATGAGCCGCCGCCCGATCGGGCAGCGGCTCAATTCTTTTCCCGTCTTGCGTGGAATCCCTCCCGTCTCACATGGAGAACAACACCGAGCCTGTGGTGACTGGGCCGGTGAGGGCGTTCCGCGCCGATCCCGGGCTGCTGTCCATGACCACCACCGGCACGGCCGCGCTCAGGCCGCGGCGGCGAACGGCGTTGGGGGAGAAGGTGATCAGCGGATCACCCGCGGTGATCCGATCGCCCTCGGCGGCCTTCATCTCGAAGAGGTCCGGCTTGCCGACGGTGTCGATGCCGACGTGCAGCAGCACGCCGGTGCCGTCGTCGGTGACGATGACCGCGGCGTGCGGGTGCAGCTTCACGATCGATCCGGTGACCGGGGCGACCACGGTGGTGGCGGCATCGGTGTCGAGGGGTTCGATGGCCACGCCCGCGCCCACCATCTCGGCCGAGAAGACCGGATCGGGGACTTCGGACAGGGGCATGGCACGGCCGTCGAGCGGCGCGAGAATCTCGGTGCTCACGGCGGTCAGATGAGGTCGTTGATGTCTTCTGCCAGGGCGTCGGCGCTGGGTCCGACCACGACCTGAACCGCGTCACCCATCTTGACGACGCCGTGCGCACCGGCGGCCTTCAGTGCCTTCTCATCGACGAGGTTCGCGTCCTTCACCTCGCAGCGTAGGCGGGTGATGCAGCCCTCCACCTCGACGATGTTGTCCGCGCCACCCAGTCCGGCGATGATCTGATCCACCTTCGACATTTTTCCTCCGTGCGTGTCGAGTAGACAAAGCTGGTTATAACCAGTATATGTCTGGTTATAACCAGTGACGCTAACTGATCGTGAACAGTACGCGTGACTCCATTCACAGACTGAGGACCACTTTCATGGCCGATGCCGTCGAGAGCTCCCGCAAGAAGCTCGATCTATCCGGACTGCAGAAGCTCGGCCGCAGCTTGATGCTGCCGATCGCCACGCTACCCGCTGCCGGACTGTTGCTCCGGCTAGGACAGGACGACATGCTCGGCCGGTTCTCGCCGCTGCGGTCCGTCGCCGCCGTGCTCGCCGGCGCGGGCGGCACCCTCATCGACAATCTGCCGCTGCTGTTCGCGGTCGGCATCGCCATCGGCTGGGCGAAGAAGGCCGACGGTTCCACCGCGCTCGCGGCGGTGGTCGGCTACCTCGCCTTCACCGGTGTCCTCAAGGCCATGTCACCGGTGGTGCTGGACGGCAGCTGCGGCCCGATCCTGGGCTGGCTGTTCCGGGCGGCGCACTGGAACTGCCCGGTCGTCGACGTCGCAAAGGCCCCGGCCGCACAGCTCGTCAACTTCGGCGTCCTCGGCGGCATCGTGATGGGCCTGACCACGGCCGCGCTGTGGCAGCGCTTCCACCGCACCCAGCTACCCGACTACCTGGGCTTCTTCTCTGGCCGCCGGCTGGTGCCGATCCTGACCGCGTGCGCGGCCGTCGTGATCGGCGTGCTCATGTCGTTCATCTACCCCGCCTTCAATTCCGCGCTGACCTGGCTGGGCACCACCGTCGCCGACAACTCGGTCGTGGGCGGCGGCATCTTCGGCTTCGCCAACCGCATGCTGCTGCCGCTGGGCCTGCACCACATCATCAACTCGGTGGTCTGGTTCGTCATCGGCGACTACCACGGCGCGCACGGCGACATCCCGCGCTTCCTGGCCGGCGACCCCTCGGCCGGCACCTTCATGACCGGCTTCTTCCCGATCATGATGTTCGGCCTGCCCGCCGCGGCCATCGCCATCTGGCGCCACGCGCGCCCGGAGCACCGCAAGATGATCGGCGGCATCATGCTGTCCACCGGCCTGACCGCGTTCCTCACTGGCATCACCGAGCCGCTGGAGTTCTCGTTCATCTTCGTGGCCTGGCCGCTGCTGGTGATCCACGCGTTCTTCACCGGTACCTCGCTGGCGCTCACCAATGCGCTCGGGATCCACGACGGGTTCACCTTCTCGGCCGGTGCCATCGACTTTCTGCTGAACTTCGGCAAGGCCACCCATCCGCTGCTGCTGATCCCGATCGGACTCGGCTACGCGGCCCTGTACTACGTCACCTTCAGCTTCATCATCAAGCGCTGGAACCTGCCGACACCCGGGCGGGAACCGGACGAGTCCGAGATCGAGAAGGAGAACATCGCAGCATGATCACCCGCACCGCCGTAGTCGCGTCCGAGACCGGACTGCACGCCCGGCCCGCTGCCCTGTTCGCCAAGGCCGCCGGGGAAGCCGGTGTGCCCGTACAGATCTCGGTCGGCGGCAAGGACCCCGTCGCCGCCAACAGCCTGCTGCAGGTGATGACCCTGGGCGTCAAGCAGGGCGACACCGTCACCCTGCACGCCGAGGACGGCGCCGACGCGGCCCTCGATACGCTGGTCGCGATGCTGGAGACGGATCTTGACGCGTGAGGTGCGCGGTGTCGCCGCCGCCCCCGGGATCGCCGTCGGATCGGTGAAGTGGCTGGCGCCCGCGCCGGTCACCAGCCCGGACGACCCACCCGGGAGTGACGTCGAGGCCGAAATCGCCCGCGCGGAGGCCGCTTTCCAGACGGTTGCCGGCCGGTATTCCGCGCAGGCCCTCGAGGCACAGGGCCCGGCGGCGGACATCCTGTTCATGACCTCGGCGCTGGCCGCGGACCCGGCACTGCTGGATCAGGTGCGCACCGAGATCCGGAGCGGGACGCCGACCGCGCACTCGGTCACCGAGGCGGTGGCGCACTTCGGGGCGCAGCTGGCCGCGCTCGGCGGCATGATGGCCGAACGGGCCGCAGATCTGCGGGACGTGGGCCAGCGGGTGGTGGCCGAGTTGCTCGGGGTGGATCCGCCCGGGATCCCGGACAGTGCAACGCCTTTCGTGCTCGCCGCACAGGATCTGGCGCCCGCCGACACCGCGACGCTGGACCCGGAGCGGGTCATCGGGCTGCTCACGGTCGCGGGCGGGCCGACCTCGCACACCGCCATTCTGGCCAAGGCGCTGGGGATTCCGGCCGTGGTCGCCGCACCGGACGCGGCCGGGATCGCCGAGGACACCGAAGTCGTGCTGGACGGCACGGCCGGCGTGGTCGAGGTCGAGCCGACCGCCGCGCGTCGCGAGGAAGTGCGCGCTCTGCGCGCCCGGCAGGTGGACACGCCGACCGGTCCGGGTCGTACCGCCGATGGCCACGCCGTACCGCTGCTGGCCAATGTCGGCTCCGCGGCCGATGCGCGGCTGGCGGTCGAACTCGGCGCCGAGGGTGTCGGCCTGTTCCGGACCGAATTCCTGTTCCTGGACCGCAAGTCGGCCCCGACGGTGGCCGAGCAGACCGAGAGGTACGCCGAGATCTTCCGTGTCATGGGCAACCGGCCCGTCACGGTCCGCACCCTCGATGCCGGATCCGACAAGCCGCTGCCGTTCCTCGACCTGCCGGACGAGGAGAACCCGGCGCTGGGCGTGCGCGGTCTGCGGTTGAGCAGCGTCGATGAGGGGACGCTACTCGACCAGCTCACGGCCATCGACTCCGCGGCAGAGCAGACCGGCACGCCGGTTCAGGTCATGGCGCCGATGGTCGCCACCACGGAGGAGGCGGGCTACTTCGCCGCCCGCGCCCGGGACGCCGGGATCGACACCTGCGGCATCATGGTCGAAATCCCCGCCGCCGCACTGCGTTCGGAGCAGCTCGGTGCGCAGGTGGCCTTCTTCTCCATCGGCACCAACGATCTGTCGCAGTACCTGTTCGGCGCCGACCGCATGGCGTCGTCACTGGCGGCGCTGCACAATCCGTGGCAGCCCGCGCTGGCCGCGACCATCGCCTTGACGGTGACCGGCGCGGGTAAACACGGCGTCAAGGTCGGCGTCTGCGGCGAATCCGCGTCGAATCCCGAATTCGCCTGTGTACTGGTGGGTCTCGGCGTCGAGACGCTGTCCATGGCGCCGCGCTCGATCGGCGGGGTCCGGGCCCGGCTCGCCGAGGTCACCCTGGAGCAGTGCAGAGCGGCGGCGGCAGCGGTGCTGTCGGCCCGCACCGCCGACGACGCGCTCCAGGCCGCGCGCCGGGCATTGGGGCGGGACAAGTGACGACCACCCTGCGCGGCCGGGTCGTCACCCTCACCGAGGCGGGCGAGCTCGCCGACGGGGTGGTTTCGTTCGACGGGGCGCGCCTCGACTATGTGGGCCCGGCAACGGGATTCGGCGGCGACCTGCCGGAACCGGCGGACGAGCCGCCGATCATCCTGCCGGGGCTGATCGACGTGCACTGTCACGGCGGCGGCGGATTCGGCTTCCCGGAAGCCGATCCCGAGGGGGTGGCCGCCGCGGCGAACTTCCACCGTGGCCGGGGCACCACGACGCTGCTCGCCTCCCTCGTCTCCGCCACCGAGGCCGAACTGCGCGACCGCATCGACGTACTCGGCAAGGCCATCGACGACGGCCTGCTGGCGGGCATCCACCTCGAAGGCCCGTTCATCAGCGAGCACCGGCGCGGAGCCCACGATCCCGATCGGATCATCGCCGGTGATCCGGCGCTGCTGGAAAGGCTCCTCGACTACGCGGGCGGCCGCATCGTGTCGGTGACCGTGGCCCCGGAAACGGCGAACTTCGACGCCCTCGCGGACGTACTCGCCGACGCGAATGTGATTCTCTCCCTGGGACACACCGCCGCCGACTACGCGCAGTCCGTGCACGCCATGCGCCGCGGCTGGCGGGTGTCCATCACGCACCTGTTCAATGCCATGCCCGAGCTGGCGCACCGCGACGCCAACTTCCTCACCGCCGCCATGGCCGCGGCGGGACGCGGGGATGTGGTGGCCGAGGTCATCGGCGACGGCGTGCACCTGGCCGACGGCACCGTGCGCATGGTCTTCGACACCATCGGCCCCGACAATCTGGCCCTCATCACCGACGCCATGGCCGCCGCCGGGCAGCCCGACGGGCGCTATCAGCTCGGCAGCCTGGATGTCGTGGTGCGGGAAGGCATCTCGCGCATCTACGACCCGGACCGGGAGGGCGCCATCGCCGGCGGCACCGCCACCGCCGCGGAAGTGCTGCGCCGCA
This sequence comes from Nocardia sp. NPDC046763, assembly GCF_040645495.1. NCBI lineage: Bacteria > Bacillati > Actinomycetota > Actinomycetes > Mycobacteriales > Nocardiaceae > Nocardia > Nocardia sp. NPDC046763. Next base: position 133,728 of record NZ_JBEYYI010000015.1, read on the forward strand.
CCGTCTTCCACGCGGGCGTCGACCTCACCGCGGCGGCCACTGCCGCGTGCGCCACCCCGGCCCGCCTGCTCGGCGTGGCCGACGACATCGGCGCGCTCGCTCCGGGGATGCGCGCCGACATCCTGGTCGCCGACCACCACCTCAACCCCGTGACCGTGTACAAGGATGGAGCGCCATGGAACTCGTGATCACCGACAACGCGGCCGAGGCGGGTGTGCTGGCCGGCCGCATCATGGCCGACCACGTGCGCCGGGGCGCTCGCGCGATCGGGCTGGCCACGGGCTCCTCACCGCTGGGCGCGTACCGGGAGCTCATCCGGCAGTATCGCGAGGAGGGCCTGAGTTTCGCGGGCGTGCAGGCGTTCCTGCTCGACGAGTACATCGGCCTGCCGCCGGGACATCCGCAGTCCTACCGGCAGTTCATCCGTGACGAGTTCACCGCGCACGTCGACTTCGCCGACACCGACGTCCACAGCCCCGACGGCAATGCCGCCGATATCCCGGCGGCCGCGGCCGCTTACGAACGCGCCATCGCCGAGAACGGGCCCATCGCCGTGCAGATCCTGGGCATCGGCGCGAACGGGCACATCGGCTTCAACGAGCCGGGCTCCTCGCTGCGGTCGCGCACCCGGGTCAAGACCCTGACCCCGACGACCCGCGAGGACAACGCTCGCTTCTTCGACGACGACCTGGCTCAGGTGCCCACCCACGTCCTCACCCAGGGCCTCGGAACCATCGGCGACGCCGGCCATCTGCTCATGATCGCCACCGGTGCGGGCAAGGCGGAGGCGGTCGCCGCCGCGGTGGAGGGCCCGCTCTCCGCGTTCTGCCCGGCGTCGATCCTGCAGATGCACCCGCACGCCACCGTCATCGTGGACCCGGAGGCGGCGGCGCGCCTGCAGGCCGCCGACTACTACCGGTTCGCGATGGCGAACAAGCCCTCCTGGCAGAGCTTCTGACAGCGTGATGCCGGTGTAGCACGCCTTTCGCGCACCCCGTCCGCGGTGATTCGGAAAAGCCTGTGCGGGTTCGTGATCGAGCAGCTCGACGCAGTCCGGTCACATGCTCGGTGTCTGGCGTGCCATCAGGTGATCCGGGATAGCTTGTGCGGGTTGGTGATCGAGTAGATCGTCTGGATTCGGGTGCCGGCCGGGTCCAGGTCGACGACGACGGCCGCCAGCGGGCTCTCGTCGGAGAACACCAGGACGCAGGGGTCTTCGGCCACCCAGCGGTAGCGAATGGCTAGGTGCCCGGCGGGGAGGTCGGCGGCCACGGCCATGAAGACCGCGGCGACTCGGTCGCGGCCGTGGACGGGTTCCAGGCTCTGGGCCCGGCCCGCGCCGCCGCTATCGGTCCACAGGGTGACGTCGGGGGCGAGGACCTCGAGCACGGTGGCGAGGTCACCGCGCAGGGTGGCCTCGGCCAGGCGCTCGCTCAGCCCGGCCTGGAAGTGCTTGTCGCGCTGGCGAGGCCGGCGCTCGTGGATGTGCTTGCGGGCGCGGGAGGCGAGCTGGCGGATCGCGGCGGGGGAGCGGTCGAGCATGGCCGCGATCTCGGGGTGGCCGAAGCCGAACACATCGTGCAGGACGAAGACCGCGCGCTCCAGCGGGGACAGGGTTTCCAGGACCACGAGGACGGCCATGGACAGTGATTCCTTGCGTTCCACGACGCCGGACACCTCGTCCTCGGTGGTGACCAGCGGTTCGGGAAGCCAAGGGCCGACGTAGGTTTCGCGGCGTCTGCCGATCTCGGTGCGCCGCGCCAGGGCATGATTGGCGACCACCCGGACCAGGTAGGCGCGGGCATTGTCGACCGGTGCCGCGGCGGGGTCCCGGTGCCGTGCCGCCCACGCCAGCCATGCCTCCTGGAGCACGTCTTCGGTATCGGCGACGCTGCCGAGCATGTTGTATCCGACCGCGAACAGCAGTTCGCGGTAGTCGAGAAAGCGCGCGGTGACCTCGTCGGAGGCCGCGTGCGGTGGCTGTGCCGTCATGACTCGTCTCCCTTCTCTCGCCACCGAAGAGCCGGGCGGCCCGGAAACTGTGACATGGTGGCCCGGATCGTGTTCCGTGTCACCGAAGCCCGCTCCCATGTCACTGTTCGCGGTCACCGTGCCTCTGTGTTGTCGTCCGGGGAGGGTCCCCGGGGCCGAGGAGACCGACCATGACCACCACACCCTCCGGCGCGGACCGCGCCCTGTTCATCCGGGCCGGCGAGGCCGAACAGCTGCCGGGCCTGGGCGTGCACCTGTACGCCGACCACGATATGACCGGCGGAAAGCTCAGCGCCAACCGCGCGGTCCTGCCCGCCGGCACCGACGGCCCGCCGCCGCACTTCCACACCACATCCGCGGAACTGTTCTTCCTGCTGGGCGGCACGCTGCGGGTACTGGCCGGGGAGGAGATCCTCACCATGGGCGAGGGGGATTTCCTGCTGGTGCCGCCCGCCATGGTGCACGCCTGGGCCGCCCCCGCCGATTCGGCGGCCGATGTGTTGATCGTGTTCACGCCCGGCATCGAACGCTTCGAATACTTCCGGATGGGTGAGCGGCTCCGCCGCGGCGACGGCGATCCGCTCGAAATCCTGCGCGCCCAGGAGCGTTTCGACAACCACTTCGTCGACAGCCCGCTCTGGCGCGAATCCCGGATCGATCGGGCGGCGGGCGAACTATGGCCGCCGCGCCGATAATGAACCCGTGACCGAGCGTGCAGCGAGCCGGACAGCGGTCCTGGTCTGCCAGGGCCGCGCCGTGGCGGACGGGCGAATGGGCGTCGGGCGGTTCTCCGACCCGGTCGCGGTCGAATTATTGGTCGACGGCGAACGCGCACTGGTTGATCTCGTGCGCGCCGGCGCTGCGCCGAAGGGGGTCGGGGCGCGGATGGAGTACGAATTGCTCTCCGCCACTTCGGAAGTGCTGGCGGCCCGCACGGTCGCCATTGACGATGCGGTGCGGGAGAGTGCGCATCTGCAGCTGGTGATTCTGGGCGCGGGGCTGGACGCGCGCGCCTGGCGCATGCCCGAACTGGCGGGAGTCGCCGTGCTCGAGGTGGATCATCCGGCGTCCCAGGCCGAGAAACGGGAACGGCTGGGGGAGCGGGAGGCCCTGGCGGACGTCCGTTTCGTCCCCGTCGATTTCGGTAGGGACTCCCTCGGGGCCGCCCTCACCACGGCCGGTCACGATGGGACGCGGCCCACCACCTGGATCTGGGAGGGCGTCGTCCCCTATCTGACGCCCGCCGAGGTCGCCGAGACAGTCATCGAGGTGGCAAAGCACAGTGCCCCCGATAGCCGCCTGATCATCACCTACCCGACCCCCAATCGGGTGTACCACTACGGCCGCAAGGCCATGGAGCTCTTGCTGTCTGTCTCCGGCCGCACCAATCCGATGGCCGGTGAACCGCAGCGTTCGAACTGGACCCCCGAGGCGATGGCCGCGCTGCTGGCCGAGCACGGCTTCTCGGTCACCGCCGACCGCGACCTGCAATCGGTCGCGGTCGAGGCGGGAATCGAGGGCAAACGCACCTCCGTCCGCGCCGACGGTCACATCGTCATCGCCGATCGGCGCTGACCCTGGTCAGTTCAGCGTGACGACCCAGGATCCGTTGCAGCCGCGGTTGGTGTCGCGGTTCGGATCGTAGTTCCACACCGTCTGCAGGTCCGAGTCCTTCTGAATGTCGAAATCACCCGTCGGCGACTGCACCGGCTGGCCGTTGTAGAGCAGCAGGCTCAGGTCGTTCGGGTAGATCGTCCACGACCCGTTGTAGCCCGCCGGGTAGTTCATGGTCACCGTGGTGGTGCGGCCGGCGTGGTTCTGCACCACGATGCACGAATTCGGATGATTGGACTGAGCCTCGGCCGGTGCCGCGGCCAGCACGATGGCCGCGGCACCGACCGCGGCAGCGGCCACCGGTGCCGCTGCCTTCGCCACCAGACCCCGTCCGCCGTTGGGAACGTTCCACATGATGCCTGACCTCCGTTTGAATTCCACCGCCCGAATGGCTGATTGGATGAGACGAAGTTATCCACGGCACCCAGCGGGTTACTTATGAAATCCTTGTCGCCACGGCCCGGTGGTTGTCGTCCGCTTCCATCGGATCGGCAGCGATCAGGACCAGCCGCTCCCGCACCCCGGGACCGAGATATCGGCGTACTCGATCGCGATCTCGCGGGTCCGTTCTTCACAAACCGTCAGGCATAAGCACATGGTTGTTCTGAGCTGAGCCGCAACGTGATTCGCGGGCAGACCGAGTACGCCGACCTGCTTCCGGTTCGGTGGGCGTGGCCTCGGTCGAGTGTCGGCCATCGCGGGCACACGTCTCGATTCGAGCGTCGGCCATCGGCTCTACCAGACGATGGCCTGACGGCCATTGGCCGATCGGCTGTTCTGGTGAACCGGGACGTCGATCGTCATACGGGGATCGTTCGGCGAGGCCGCAGGGGCGTGCGGTCGCGGAACGCTTCTATAGCCGCGGCAACTTCGAATGGTGTTGTGGCGTGCGCGATGTCGTCGCGGTAGAGCACCCGCTCGGCGACGGCATACAGGTCGAATCCCCAGACCATCGACATGAGGGGATTGACGAAGAGTTCGGCACCCTTGGCGCGGGTGCGGGCCAGGCAGTGGTGATCACCGAATTCGCCGCGGGCGGCGTCGGTGATCGACGCGCAGACGATGCTCTCCCTACCCGGGGTGTGCTGCTGAACCCAGTCGACGGCCGCCAGCCAGGCATCGACGGCCGCGATGCCTGGCGTGAGAGCGAAGACGCCGTGATAAGCGCCGAGTCTGGCGAGTGCGGCAACGTTTTCCAGGAAATGCGCGTGGCAGACGCCATGGTGGGCATCGACGCCGAACCCCACACAAACGGCCAGCTTGACGGGCAGGTCGAGCGCCTGCGCCGCCAATAGGCTGGTCACATCCTCGACCGGTGTACCCAATCCGGCTTCATCACCGGTCATCAGCAGATCCGTACCCCCATCGACCAACACCACCCCATCCAGCCGGAGTTCGCGCGCCAACCACGCGTAGGCCGCCCGGACATCGGCGGGCCCACCCTTGCGAATCAGGAACACCCGATCCGGAAACCCGTGGTCACGCAACCACGCCGCGAGGTGCTTCTCGGGAAAGTACGCGTCCGAACCCTCGGTCTCAGCATCGATTTCGAACAACCCCGGCCCGACCTGCCGGGCCGTGGTCCGCGTGACCGGTGTGAATGTGAGATTCGCCAGCACCACCGACTTGCCCTGCTCCTGCAGCGCGAACGCCATCGGCAATCCACTGAGCACGTCGAACCCGCCCCCAGCGCCAGCGACCAGGACCCGCGAGCAATCCCGCAGTCGATGCAGTGCCGGTGTGTCGAACAGCGAGAGCGCACCCATCCGTCGAAGTATCCAGCACTCCCGCCGCCGGCGCCCGATCTCGCGGGCGGATCAGCCGACTGCCATACCCGAATTCGACTGTGCGACTCCGCTGCTCACCCATGAGCTCGCCTCCGAGGCCGAGAACTGCCAATTCACGGTGTCCGACTGGACGACGGTCGGAGTTCTCGCTCGCGAAGTCCTCGAGCGCTTCATTCACGCTGCCTCGCGGCGAACCCTCCCTGCCGACCGAATCCGCCAATCGGATCATCGCTGCCGGACCATCAGACTCCAGCAGGATCGGGAGTCCTCACCGTGGCTACCCGGACGAATTCCGCGCCGAGAGCTCCCTGATCTTGATGGGTGCCACACTTCATCTCGGTGACGGGTTGGCTCCCGGTGTCGCGTATGCGGATTTCATGAATGGGCGGACGATGTCCAGGAATTGCTCGGGGGCGGAGGAGAAGGGCAGGTGGCCGGTGGGGAGGACCTGCAACTCGGAGCCGGGGATCAGGGCGTGGGCTGTCCTGGCGTAGCGGAGGGGGAGGACCGGGTCGCGGCGGCCCCACACTATCAAGGTCGGTGCCGCTATCTCGGTTGCGTGACTGGTGAGGTCGTAGCGGGGATCGTTGAAGCTGTGCCACAGAGCGGAGTAGGTGGCGCGGCCGATCTCGGTGCCCGCCACGCGGATCGCGCGCTCCACGACGGCGTCGTCGTGCGGGCTCGCGGGCTTCATGTAGTTGCGGATGCTGTGCGGCAACCAGCGGCGGGCCATCAGGTTGGAGCCGTAGAGGTTGCAGTAGGCCCGGGTCAGCGGTGTCTGCCGGACGAAGCCGCCGGTGTTGACGAGGACGAGCCCGGCGACGCGCGCGGGCTGCTCCAGCGCCAGGCGGGCGGCCGCGAATCCGCCCACCGAACTGCCGATGAACACCGCGGGATCCAGCTCCAATGTCGTGACCACCTCGGCGAGCGTGTCGGCGATCGCGGCGGCGGAGACGGTCGAATTCGGTTCGGACGCACCGTGTCCCGGCCAGTCGATGGCGATCACCCGATGCTCCGCGGTCAGCGCCGGGAGGATCGGATCGAAGTCGTGGTGGTCGTGCAGGGTGGCGTGCAGCAGGACCACCGTGGGCCCCGTGCTGATGTCTTCGTAGGCCAGTTGTCCGGCCGACGTGCGCATGATGTGCATACGCAACAACCCTTCATTCGATTGTGGTGACCGACCGGTCGTTCACTGACCAGTCGGTCGGTCAAGTATGATGTGACCATACAATCGGTCCGAAACACACGCAAGGGGACGCCGAATCGCCTGTCGCGCAACACAGGGCGAACCGGCACCACCTCTGGTGAGGGTTGAATCTGATGAATCTGCGGGAGGATTCCGCCGCGCGCACCCGCGCCGCGCTCGTCGACAGCGGCCTGGTGCTGGCCGAGCGGCTGGGACTCGGCGGTGTCAGCGTGAACGTCCTGGTGGCCGAGCTCGGCGTCTCGAAAGGCACGTTCTTCCACCACTTCGGTACCCGCGCCAACTACCTGCTGGCCCTGCATCGCGAATTCCACGAGCGCCTGCAGGTCGAAATCGACTCCGCCACCGCCGGTCTCGCCCCGGGCCGGGACCGCCTCCTGGCCGGATCCACCGCCTACCTGAACGCCTGTCTGCGCGACCGCGGGGTCAAGGCTCTGCTGCTCGAAGCCCGGGCCGAACCCTTGATCGTGGACGAGGTCACGGCTCGCAACACCCACAACGCCGCGCTGATCGAACCCGATTTCAAGGTCCTGGGCTGGCCTCACCCGGAGGCAGGCGCCCGACTGTGGGTCGGCGTGGTCGCCGAAGCCGCCTTGCTGGAATTGCAGGCCGGCCATGAGCAGGGGTCGGTTCGAAGCGCCCTGTGGCAGTTCCTCCCCGCCTGACCCGCCTCCACGGCAGCGTCCAGGGCGCGCCCGACCCTCGCACGCGCAGGTGCCGACAACGGCCCTCCCGGCTGTCGCACCCCATCATCACCGCGGGCCCCCCACCGCGCAGACTGCTCCGGCGACCGCGACAGCAGCGGCAATCCGGCGAACGAGCCTCATATGCTCCACTTCCGGCGTAACGGCCGCGAGTGCTCGGCCGGAATGTGCTGCTGCGCAGCTGGATTCGCCGCTCATGGAGGTCAATCACCGGATGGTGGCTGCGGGGCAGCGATCCGGGCATCGGCCGCAGCGCTCACCCGAGCTCATCCCTGAGGCGTAGCGCTGGTCAGGGAAGACCCGCTGTCTCGTCATGTGGGAGCGAGCCTCGATCGGTGCGCCGTCAGAGCTGGTAATGAGAGGCGACGGCGTCCTGGCCGGTGTAGTTCGGGCCGTCTGCCTCGAAAAGGGCGTGGGCGTTGCCGCATCCGATATCCAGCCAGCGCCGGAGTGCGGGACGGGACGCCAGCCGGGCAACGGGATCGAAGCCGAGTTCGCGACGGTAGGCGGGCAGCCGGCGGCCACGGTTCACGGCGGAGTTCGCCACTACCGCAGCCTGTTCCAGCTGGGTGTCGTCGAGTGGTTCGGGCACGCGGGACGTCCTGCCGGGTGTGGTCGGCGGCGTGTGCGGAGCCGCTGACCGCGAGCCGGGTGGATTCAGGCGGCGGCCTGGTCGGCCGCTGCCGGGGCCGAGGTGGGGAGGGGTTCGCGGGTGCGCATGGCGGCCCAGAGGGCGGCGGTGGCGGCGGTGCAGGCGGCGGCGCCGCCGACGTGGACGGCGACCAGGGCGGCGGGCACGTGGGTGAAGTACTGGACGATGCCGACCAGGGCCTGGGAGCACACCAGGGCGATCACCAGGATGAGGCGGTTGCGGATGGTCTTGTTCATGCCGACCGCGGCCAGGCCGCAGGCGAGGCCGACGAGCAGGGCCAGGTACGCGACCAGGAGTTCGGCGTGCAGGTGGACCAGAGTGACGATCTCGACCTGCAGGCGTTCGACCGGCTTCTCGACGCTCTTGTCACCCGCGTGCGGGCCCGCGCCGGTGACCAGGGTGCCCGCGATCAGGGTTCCGGTGAGGGCCAGACCGGAGAGGGCGGTCAGCAGCCGCAGTGGCTTGGGAACCGGGACCGTGTCGATGCCCTCGTCGGGTTCGCCGACCTTGGCCCACAGCAGTGTCGCCAGCCACACCATCAGCATGGATGCCAGCAGGTGCACCGCGACCGTCCACCACAGCAGCCCGGTGCGCACGGTGATACCGCCGATCACGGCCTGCAGCACGGTGCCGCCGGGCATCAGCCATGCGTACACCTGGACTTCGCGCCGCCGCCGCGCCCGGGTGACCGCGAGCACGATGGCCGCCGCGGCGAGCGACACCACGAAAGTGAGCATGCGGTTGCTGAATTCGACCACCTGGTGCAACACCGGCACCTCGGCCACCGCGGTCGGCACGAAGCTGCCGGGGAAGCACTGCGGCCAGGTGGGGCAGCCCAGACCCGAGGCTGTGACGCGGACGACCGCGCCGGTTACCGAGATTCCGGCCTGGGACAGGATGACCAGGAAGGCGAGGAGTCGCTGCACCCGCAGGGAAGGCATCGGGAACAGGTCGGCAAGTCGCTGGAAGGCGCGAGACAGCACGCACCGATGGTAGCGGGGCCGCATTTCGCCCCGTCACCCGCCCTACTACAACGTGTCGTTAAACACCCGGGTGGGCGCGAACTTTCGAGGTGACCGCCGCCCGGTCGGCCTCAATCGAACTTGAAGAAGCGGGTGGCCAGCCACCCCGCGAGCCCGCCCCAGCCCGCCAGCACCGCGAGCCCGTACCAGTCGATGCTGGTGCGCATCGCCTGCTCCAGGCACTCCGACAGCGCCCCGGACGGAATGATCCGCGCGATCAGGCTCACCGCGTGCGGCAGGTCGTCGGACATGAACACCAGGCTCGCGGTCCCGAGCATGACGAACCAGAGAATGTTGGCGAGCGCCAGCACCACCTCGGCCTTGAGCGTCCCGCCCAGCAGCAGCCCCAGCGCCGCGAAGGTCGCGGTCCCGAGCGCGATCACCACCGCACCCAGCAGCAACCCGGTCAGCGCCGGCCGCCAGCCGAGCGCGAATCCGATGGCTCCCAGCAAGACCGACTGCAGCACCACCACGAGCAGCACCGCCGAGCACTTGCCCGCGACAATGCCCCACCGCGGCAGCGGCGTCGCCCCGAGCCGCTTCAATGCCCCGTACCGCCGATCGAAGCCGACGGCGATCGCCTGTCCGGTGAACGCGGTCGACATGATCGCCACCATCATCACCGCGGGCACGACCCGGTCCACCCGGTGCTCGCCGAGCCCGCTCACGGGCAGCAGGGTCAGCCCGATCAACAGGGTGATCGGAATGAACATGGTCAGCAGCAGCTGTTCCCCGTTGCGCAGCAACAGGATCAGCTCCATGCGGGTCTGCGCCGCCAGCATCTTGGCGCGCGTTGTCGGTTGCGGCGCGGGGGAGAAGGTGCCCGCCGCGAATCGGTTCACGGTCTCGGTCATCCGCGCAGCTCCCGCCCGGTCAGTTCGAGGAACACGTCTTCCAGTCGGCGCTGGTCGATGCGAATGTCGGTGGGCAGCACGTCGATTCGCGCGCACCACGCGGTCATGGTGGCCAGCACCTGCGGGGTGATGTCGCCCTGCAGCAGGTACGAACCGGGCGCGGTCTCGCGCGGGGTGAACCCTTCCGGCAGTGCGGCTTCCAGCAGCGACAGGTCCAGTTTGGGCGGCGCGGTGAACGCCAGCCGCCCCTCGGCTCCGTGCGAGGTGACCTCGGCGGGCGTGCCCTGCGCGACGACCTGCCCGTGGTCGATGATCACCAGCTGATCGGCCAGCTGCTCGGCCTCGTCCATCATGTGCGTGGTCAGCAGCACGCTGACCCCGTCGCGGCGCAGCGCGTCGATGAGCTCCCACACCAGATGCCGTGCCTGCGCGTCCAATCCGGCGGTCGGCTCGTCGAGGAACACGATCTCCGGCCGGCCGACCAGCGCGCACGCCAGCGCGAGCCGCTGCTGCTGCCCGCCCGAGAGCCGCCGATACGGCGTCCGCCGAGCGTCTTTCAGCCCGAGCGTGTCCAGCAGCCAGGCCGGGTCCAGGGGGTTCGCCGAATAGGACGCGACGAGATCGAGCATCTCCCCGGCCTTCGACCCCGGATACGCGCCGCCGCCCTGCAGCATCACGCCGATGCGCGGTCGGAGCTGATCGGAGTCGGCGATCGGGTCCAGGCCCAGCACCCGCACGGTTCCGGCGTCGGGAACGACGAAGCCCTCGCACATCTCGGTGGTGGTGGTCTTGCCGGCGCCATTGGGTCCGAGCAGGGCCAGCACCTGTGCGCGTTCGATATCAAAGCTGATGCCGTCGACCGCGGTGGTCTCGCCGTAGCGTTTCACGACGCCGTCGACGCGTACGGCGGGTCCGGAAGCTGCGGTCACGATGAGACACCGTAAGGCGTGGGCTGCTGTGACCGAGCCGACACCCCCGGCTGATTGCGCCACGGCAGCACATTTCGGGTGAGGAAGATCAGCGACAGGCCCACGATGACGGTGGCGATGGCGGATTCGACGATCTGGAAGACATAGAAGTCCGCGCCGCGCGGCATGACCATCACCGACACCACGACCGACAGCACCACCGCGGGCACCCGGAACGCGGGCCGGTTGGCCCACGCGGCGAGGGGCACGATCGCCCACAGCAGGTACCAGGGTTGCACCACCGGGAACAGCAGCACGATCGCGCCGAGCGAAACACCCAGCGCGCCGATCGCATTCAAGCGCCCGGTCCAGGCGGCGATGAGCATGCGCAGAGTGACGAAGCCCGCGACGAGTTCCGCGATGGGCCGGGTGATGTCGAGCAGGGCGGTGGTGTGGTCACCGAGTCCGAGCAGCACGCCGCCGAACCCGGTGATGATCCCGACGGCGGTCGGCAGCGAGAGGTAGCTGCGCACGGTGGTGGCGGTGCCGACGGTATTGACCCAGCCGAATCCGAGGCCGCTGGCATAGCTCACGGAAAGCGTCGTGACCACGGCTATGGCACCGAGCACACCGCCGGCGATGAGCACGGGTTTGAGTCCGCGCCCCCATCGCCGCGCCAGCGCCATGCCGACGAATCCGAGGCTCACCAGCGAGGTGATCTTCACCGACGAGGACAGCGTGATCAGCACGGTGCCGAAAACCAGCAGCGCCCAGGCTCTTTGATCGAAGTGCGGGGCATCGTCGATGGCGCGCAGGCAGAATTCCAGGCCCGCCAGCATGAGCCCGAGCATGAGCGCGTCATTGTGCACGCCGCCCACCAGGTGGAACAGCACCAGCGGGTTGGCCGCGCCCAGCCACAGCGCGCTCACCGGCGCGACCCCGCAGCGCCGCGACAGCCGCGGCAGCGCCCACACCATCAGTGCCACGCCCGCGAGTGCCAGCAGCCGGTGCAGCCACACCCCGAGCACGATGTTGTCACCGGTGATCTGCGCGATGCCGCGTCCCACCCACAGGAACAGCGGCCCGTACGGCGCGGAGGTGGACCGCCAGATATTGGGCACGTTATTGGTGAGCACGTTGTCGAGCCCGAGCCCGTCCACCGGTCCGACCGAATACGGGTCCATGCCCCGGGCCGCGATTTCGCTCTGTGCCAGATACGAATACACGTCGTTGCTGAACATGGGTGGCGCGACGCTGAGCGGAATGATCCACAGCAGCAGCGTCCGATCCATCTGGGAGCGGCTGAGCCGGTGGCGTGGATCACCGCCCCATCCGCCGACGGCGAAGCGGCCCAGCAGCAGCCACGCCATGATCACCAGGACGGTGCCGATCATGCACATGGCCAGCGTCGAGGTGCCCGCGCGCGCGAAGAACCCGAGCACCCGCATGCCGGAGATCGGATTCTGGTGCACCGGTTGCGCTCCGACACCGAGCGCCGATACCGCCATGATCACGGCCCCGGTCGCGCCGAGTAGGCGGATCCGCAGCAGTTGCAGGGTTTCGCGCCGGTCCAGGCCGGGCCGGTCGGCGTCGATGCTGTGCAGGACGGCGACGGTGTGATCGGCGGCAGGAACGTCCAGGCCCAGGGCCCGGCGTCCGATATCGATGACTCTGCGCCGCGCGCCTTCCACTACCGCCACATCTGCGAAGCCTAGTCCGGAGCCGCGGGTCGGACGCCGATCGCATGGCCGTAGCGGGGGTTCGCCCGGTGTGCTCGCGAGTTGCCGATCGGCACCCACACTTGCCATTAATACCCCTGGGGGTATAGTCGTGACATACCCCAGGGGGTATGGAAGGAAGTCAGATGCGAAGTACCACAGTCGGCGTCGCCGACGCTTCTCCGATCACGACCGCCCCCGGCGGTCTGCTGGGCCGTCTCGGCGCCCACATGGCCGATCACGCCCGCTGGGTGTTCGGCTTCTGGTTGATCCTGTCGGTCGCCCTCGGTGCGGCCGCGCCCGCGGTGTTCGACTCGCTCGCGGGGGCGGGCTGGCAGGCCAATGGATCAGAGTCCGTGCAAGTCCGCGAACTCGCCCAGGAGCACTTCGGCGGCAACTCGGCCACGGCGGTGCAGGTGGTGATCCACTCGGACACCGCGACCATGGACAGTCCGCAGGCTCAACGCCTGGTGGGGGATCTCACCGGAATCCTGCAGGCCGACAGCCGATTCGGCGCGATCGTCGCACCCGTGCCGGGGCAGTCGGTCAGCCGCGACGGCCACACCGGCATTCTGCTGGCGGGCGCGAATGCGAACACCGACGAGATGGTTGCTGCGGTCACCGACGTCGGCCCGAAACTGAAGGCTCTCTCATCCGACGGCTTCGAGATCTATCCGACCGGCGCCTCGGCGCTGTGGAGCGACTTCAACAAGGCCAATCACGAGGCGATGATGAAGGCCGAGATGTTCTCGTGGCCGGTCACATTGGCGATCATGGTGCTGGCCTTCGGTTCCCTGGTGGCGGCCGGACTGCCGCTGCTGCTGACCCTCACCGGGCTCATCGCTTCGGCGGGTGGCCTGGTGTTGCTGAACCATGTCACGTCGATTTCGGTGTGGGCCATGAACTTCGCCATGATGTTCGCCCTCGCGCTCGGCATCGACTACGCGCTGTTCCTGGTCTCCCGCTTCCGCGACGCCATCCGCGGTGACACACCACCGCGCATCGCCGTCGCCATCACCATGGCGACCGCCGGTAAGGCCGTGCTCCTCTCGGGCCTGACCGTGCTGGTGAGCCTCTCGGCCGTGCTCGTGGTGCCCGCGCCCGCGGTGCGGACCATGGCGGTCGGCATCATGTTCGCGGTCTCGTTCGTGCTGCTGGCGACGCTGACCCTGCTGCCCGCCGTGCTCGGCGTGCTGGGCCGGCGCGTGAACGCGGGCTCGCTGCCGTACGTGGCCCGGCAGCAGCATCGTTCGCCGGTCTTCGCGAAGTGGGGACGACTGCTGCACAGCCACCCGTGGCCGTTCGCCGTCGGCTCTCTGCTGGTGCTGATCGCGCTCGCGATTCCGGTGACGAGCCTGAAGGTGGCCATGCCGTCCATCCAGGTGGTCCCCGCGGACGCGTCCGTGCGTCAGGGCTACGAGCTGGTCCAGCGCGAATTCGGTCGGGGCGCGCCCGGCATGCTGCAAATCGTGGCCCCCGCCTCGGACGGCGCGGACGTCCAGCGAATCGTGGCCTCGGACAATCGGATTGCGATGGTCACCCCGCCGCAGCCCGCCGCCGACGACAGTGGCCTGGTCATGCTCCAGGCGACCCCGACGGTCGACCCCTCGGACCCGGCCATGGGCGACATCGTCCATTCGCTGCGCGCCGCACTCCCGGCGGGTGCGCTGGTCGGCGGGGCGGTCGCCGAGAACCTGGACCTCCAGCAGGCTTTGAACGACTACCTGCCCCTGGTGGTCGGCATCATTCTGGTGCTGGGCTTCCTGCTCCTGCTGGTCGCCCTGCGTGCTCCGCTGATCGCCCTGCTCGGCGCGGGTGTCAGCCTGCTGTCGACCGCGGCGGCGTTCGGTGTGGCGAAGCTGGTGTTCCAGGACGGCCACGGCGCGGGCCTGCTCGGTTTCACGCCGCAGGGCTTCCTGGACGGCTGGGGTCCGGTGTTCTTCTTCGCCATGATCTTCGCCATCGCTATGGACTACACGGTCTTCCTGCTGGCCACGGCGAAGGAGCACTACGAGCGCTCGGGTGACCCCGAGGTGGCCCACATCGACGGCATCGCCCACTCGGGCCGGGTGATCGCGGCCGCGGCGGCGGTCATGGTGGCGGTGTTCTTCACCTTCGCACTGGCCGATCCGCTGCCGCCGAAGGAGATGGGCATCATTCTCGGTGTCGCCGTCCTGCTGGACGCCGTGCTGATCCGCCTGATCCTGCTGCCGGTGCTGCTGCGCCTGACCGGGCACGCCGCCTGGTGGTCGCCGCGCTGGCTGCGCAGGGTGCTGCCGGATATCAGCTTCGCGCACTGACGGGTGGGGTCGTGGGAAAGGGTGAGCCCTCTCTCATGACCCTCCCATACCCCCAGGGGTATACTGAAGTCATCGGACTCAGGGAAGGAAACCCCCCAATGATCGGCGACGAAGACAGCATCGCACTGGTCCTCAACCGGCTACGCCGTGCGCACGGACAGCTCGCGGGCGTCATCTCCATGATCGAGCAGGGCCGCGACTGCAAGGACGTGGTCACCCAGCTCGCCGCGGTCTCCCGCGCTCTCGACCGCGCCGGATTCAAGATCGTCGCCACCGGTCTGCGGGACTGCCTGACCGGGGAGCAGGCCGAGAACTCGGAGCCGATGACAGTCGAGGAACTGGAAAAACTCTTCCTGGCGCTGGCCTGAGGCTCTTCGGGCGATCTCGTCCGAGCGATCGCCCAGCGCCGGGAGTGAAAGGAATTTGTTGATGATCACGATCCGCCGCTGGTCCATCGACCGCATCGTGCCGGCCCTGGCCGGCACCATGGTGCTGCTCAGCCTAGCGCTGGTGCTCGCGTTCTCGCCCTGGTGGCTGCTGCTGACCGCCTTCGTGGCCGCCAATCTGCTGCTCTTCGGGCTCGTAGGCTGGTGTCCGACGACACTGCTCCTGCAACGCCTGGGCGTGCCCCGAACCGGCGGCTCCGCAACGGAAAGGAATTCGTGATGACCCTCGCCCTCTCGGCCACTCTGCGCACCAATTTCGCCGACGCGGTGCAACGCACCCGGAAGGCCCTGTCCGAGCAGGGATTCGGCGTGCTCACCGAGATCGACGTGACCGCGACCATGAAGCAGAAGCTGGACGCGGACATGGAGGACTACTTCATCCTGGGCGCGTGCAATCCGTCGCTGGCGCACGCCGCCCTCGGCGTGGATCGTCAGATCGGCCTACTGCTGCCGTGCAATGTAGTTGTGCGCGCCGATCGTTCGGACGCCGGCGCGGTGATCGTGGAGGCCATGAATCCGGAGGTGATGGTGCAGGTCGCGGGTGATCCGGCGCTGCAAGAGGTCGCCGACTCCGCCACGGAGAAACTGCGCGCGGCCATCGCGGCGCTCGGTTGAGCCACTGCCCGAACACGATTCGCGCTGCCCCTGTCGGACCCGGCTCATACTCTGGATGAATGGTGTCCGATTCGAAACGGCGAATCGAGGTGGCTGCGGCCGGGCTGCTCGCCCGGCACGGCTATCACGGATTCGGGCTGAAGAAGTTGAGCGAGGCGGCGGGGCTGCCGTATGGGTCGATCTACCACCACTTCCCGGGCGGCAAGGAGGAGATCGCGGTCTCCGCCATCACCGGCACGGGCGTGCTGGTGGGGCGCATGATCCGCCAGGCCCCGGGCGATGTGTTCGGTACGGCGGCAACGCTGTTCGACTTCATGGCCGCCAAACTGGCCGAGAGCGACTGGGCCGCGGGCTGCCCGGTTGGGACCCCCGCCCTGGACGGCGGCAGTGATGTCGACTCCGTGCGCGCCGCGTGCGTGTCGGCCTTCGAGGCGATGACACACGGATTCGCCGAACTGTTCACCGAGCTCGGCCTGGCGCCAGGGGAGGCCCGCGATCTGGCCACCACGGTGGTCGCGGCCTACGAGGGCGCGACTGTCCTGGCCCGGGTGCGCCGCACCGATGACCCGCTGCACACGGTCTCCGCGGCCATGGCCCGGTTGATCCGGATGAGCCTCGCGGAAGTCGCTGCTGCCGAGGTGAATTCACCCCAGGGGGGTTGACTGGAAAGAATGTTCTAGCGACGATCGATCAATGAAGCGACTCGTGCTCGACGGCCCGCACGCACTGCGCTGGGAAGACGCCGCCGAACCCACCCTCGATGCCCCCGATCAGGCCCTGGTCCGCCCCATCGCCGTGGCCACCTGCGATATCGACCCCGCGATCCTGCAGGGCCGGTTCCCGCTGGCGGGCCCGTACCCCTTCGGCCACGAGGGGGTGGCGGAGGTGGTGGCCGTCGGCGACGACGTCACCACCGTCCGCCGTGGCGACAAGGTGGTGGTCCCGTTCCAGATCTCCTGTGGCGCCTGCGATTCCTGCCGCCGCGGCCATACGGGCAACTGCACCACCCACCCGTTCATGTCCAGCTACGGCCTCGGCCCGATGGGCGGGCTGAGCTGGGGCGGGCTGTGGTCGGACCTGGTGGCCGTCCCGCACGCGGACGCCATGCTGGTCCCGCTGCCCGCCGGAGTGGATCCGGCCGCGGTCGCCAGTGCCAGCGACAATATCGCCGACGCCTACCGATCGGTCGCCCCGCAGCTGGCCGCCCGCCCCGGCGCGGAAGTCCTGGTCCTGAGCGGTCCGGCCGCACCGTCCATCGGTCTGTATGCGGCCGGTCTCGCGGCGGCGCTCGGTTCCGCCCGGGCCGTCTACCTCGACACCGACCCCGAAAGGCTCGCCATCGCAGCCGAACTCGGCGCCGAGCCCGTCGAGGGCAGGCCGACCGACCGGATCGGCCGATTCCCGGTCACCGTCGAAGCCGCGGGCGGCTCCCAAGCGCTGGTGGCCGCCATCCGTGCCACGGCCAATGACGGTATCTGCACCAGCGTCAGCGTCCAGACCCAGGATGTCGCCCTGCCCATGCTCGAAATGTATTCGCGCTGCTGCACTTTCCACACCGGCCGGGCGCACGCCCGCCCATCGATCCCGCACATTCTGGATCTGGTGGCGGCCGGGCGTTTCGATCCGAGCGTGGTGACCACCCGCACCGTGGCCTGGGAGGATTCGATCGACGCCCTGCTCGAGGCGCCGGTCAAACTCGTCGCTACGCGCTGAAGCCGGATACCGAGAGTGGTAGTCGCGCCAGCGTTTCCGGCTCGGCGAGCACGTCGATCCGGACGATGCGCTCGCCCTCGACGGTGAACGACATGATCGCCGGTGGCTCGTCGCGGCCGGCGACCAGCGCTCCCGGCCGCCCGTCGACCAGGACCATCGCCGAGAAGTCGGCCCGCGCGGCGAACCCGGCCGCCAGCCGCGCCACGATCGGTGCTCCCCGTGCGGTGACCGGTACCCGCCCCGGCGCGGCGGTCCGGTCCGCGGACACGGTCACGTCGGCGGCCAGGACCGCCAGCACCGCGGCGATGTCTCCGGCTCGGACCGCGGCCAGGAACGCCCGCACGATACGGCGTTCCCGCAGCGCGTCCGGCCGGAGCTCGTCGGAACCGTCGATCACCCGATGCCGGGCGCGGCTGGCCAGCAGCCGGGCCGCGTTCGGGGACCGCTGCAGGATGTCGGCGACCTCGTAGAACGGCACCGCGAACATGTCGTGCAGGACGAAGGCGACCCGTTCGGCCGGTGGCAGCCGCCGCAACAGCACCAGGACCGCCCGTTCCAGTTCGTCGGTGAGCACTGCCTGTTCCTCGGGTTCACCGGCGGTGGCAGTGGAGGGGAGCGGTCCGGGCACGACGTCGCCCAGCGGGCGTTCGGGGTTGGTCCGGCGGGCGCGCAGCCGGTCCAGACAGATCCGGGACAGTGTCGTGGTCAGCCAGCCGTCCAGATTGCGGATGTCGTCGATGTCGGTGCGGTGCAACCGCATCCATGTCTCCTGGACCGCGTCCTCGGTCTCGCTGGATGCGCCGAGCAGGCGGAATGCCAGCGCGTTCAGTCTGGCGCGCCGCTGTTCGAAACGTTCTACCGGGAATCCCGAGTCGGTGTCCGACATATTTCGCGCTCGCCGAACGTCACGGTGTCATGACTACACGAACCATCGTCACACGAAAAGCTCTCGACCGCTCGATGCTCTACTGGACCGCCACCGTGCTGGTCGCGGCGGAACTGGTGGTCGGCGGGTGGTGGGACATCACCCGCTACTCGCAGGCCCGCGACACCATCGTGCACCTGGGCTATCCGACCTACTTCCTGGTCCTGTTGGGCGTCTGGAAGCTGCTGGGCGCGCTCGCGCTCCTGGTTCCGGGATTTCCCCTGGTCAAGGAGTGGGCCTACGCGGGCGTCGTCTTCCTGGACAGCGGCGGCATCGTCTCGCACCTGACCGTCGGCTATGCCCGCGGCGAGGTGGCCGTGCTCGCGCTGCTGCTCGTGCTCACGGTCGTCTCGTGGGCGACGCGTCCGCCCGCGCGGAAAGTCCGGGACCAGCTGATAGGTTTCCGGCCGAATCTCCCATAGAACACCGCGTTCCCGTTCGACCCGTTCGATCCGAAAGCGAGTGTTCGATGCAGGTGGCGATCGCCCTGTTCACCCATGACCTGCGGGTGCACGACAATCCGGTACTGGCGGCGGCCGCGGGTGGGGCAGTGGTGCCGCTGTTCGCACTGGACGCCGGGATCATCGAGCGAAACCCGGTCGCGCCCAACCGGGCTCCGCTTCCTGACGGCGGCCCTCACGGACCTCGATGCCGAATTACACGGGCTCGGCACACCATTGGTGATCCGCCAGGGCCCGGTCGTCGACGAGGTGGCCCGGGTGATCGCCGAAACCGGCGCGACGAGTGTGCATGTGGCCGCCGATGTCAGCCGTGGGCCGCGGGCACCGACACCCGCCCGAACCGGGTCCTCAACCCCATCCGCCAGGCCGAGCGTTTCGATCCCGATGGCGAGTACGTCCGTCGCTGGCTCCCCGAGCTCGCGCAGCTGCCCGGTGCGCGCATCCACAAGCTGTGGCGCGCAACACCTCCCGTGCCCGGCTACCCGGCGCCGCTGATGGAGTTCAACGGCATGTGACCACCGGTCCGATTCGCGGTATAGCAACGATGCGGCAACTCTAGCTGTCCGATTTCGGTACAGTGCGACAGTGGCCTCCGGTCATGCTCGGTCTCGGCACTGCGAACGGAGCGATCATGGGTCGGAATTCGGTCGCCAGCCAGTTGGTCGACGCGCTCGTCGCCACCGGTGTCCAACGGGTGTACGGACTGGTGGGGGATAGTTTGAACCCCTTCGTCGACGCCGTGCGCCGGACCGAGGGCATCGACTGGGTGCACTGCCACAACGAGGAGGGCGCCGCCTTCGCCGCCGGCGCGGAATCGGTGCTCACCGGCCGGCTGGCGGTCTGCGCGGCCAGCTGCGGGCCCGGCAACACCCACCTGATCCAGGGGCTCTACGACGCGCACCGCAATGGCGCCGCCGTGCTGGCTATCGCCTCGCACATTCCC
Organism: Nocardia sp. NPDC046763; assembly: GCF_040645495.1. Lineage (NCBI taxonomy): Bacteria > Bacillati > Actinomycetota > Actinomycetes > Mycobacteriales > Nocardiaceae > Nocardia > Nocardia sp. NPDC046763. The sequence continues at coordinate 153,586 of NZ_JBEYYI010000015.1, forward strand.
AGCCGTGAGATCGGCACCGGCTTCTTCCAGGAAACCCACCCCGAGCGACTCTTCGTGGAGTGCTCTCACTTCTGTGAGATGGTCGGCACCCCCGAGCAGATGCCGCGGCTCGCCTACATCGCCATGCAGACCGCACTCGGTCAGCATGGCGTCTCGGTGCTGGTGGTGCCCGGTGACGTGCTCAGCGCGGAGGCCGAGAACCGCGGCTGGCAGTCGGATCTGGTGGCCGAAGCGCCGACTGTTGTCCCGCCCGCCGCCCAGGTGGACCGCCTCGCGGAGGCCCTCAATGACGCCGACACCGTGGCCCTGTTCGCGGGCGCGGGTGTGCGTCGTGCCCACGCCCAGGTCATGAGCCTGGCCGAGCGACTGCACGCCCCGATCGGCCACGCGCTCGGCGGCAAGGAGTGGATCCAGTTCGACAACCCGTACGACGTCGGCATGAGCGGCCTGCTCGGCTATGGAGCCGCCTACGAGGCCACCCACGAAGCCGACCTGCTGTTGCTGCTCGGCACCGACTTCCCCTACGACACGTTCCTGCCGCAGAACGGCCGGATCGCCCAGATCGACCGCGACCCATCCCGCATCGGGCGCCGCGCCGCCGTCGATATCGCCGTCAATGGCGACGTGGCCGCCACCATCGACGCTGTCCTGCCGCTGCTGCACCAGAATCCGAGCCGCGCCTTCCTCGACGACATGCTCCGCCGGCACGCCTCCGCGCTGGAGAACGTGGTGGACGCGTACACCCGCGATATCGACCACCACACGCCCATCCACCCCGAGTACGTCGCCTCGCTCATCGACGAAATCGCCGACGACGACGCGGTTTTCACCGTCGACACCGGCATGTGCAATGTCTGGGCGGCACGGTACATCAACCCGAACGGCCGCCGCCGCATCATCGGCTCGTGGCGGCACGGCACCATGGCCAACGCCGTCCCGCACGCCATCGGCGCCCAGACGGCCTACCCGGGCCGGCAGGTGATCTCGCTGTCGGGGGACGGCGGTCTGGCCATGCTCATGGGTGAGCTGCTCACCGTCTGGCGGCACCGGTTGCCGGTGAAGATCGTGGTGTTCAACAACTCCACGCTCGGCATGGTGAAGCTGGAGATGCTGGTCGACGGCATGCCCGACTACGGCACCGATCAGGAGCCGGTGAACTACGCCGATATCGCGGCGGCCGTGGGCATTCCGTCGCTGCGGGTGACCGACCCGTCCGACGTCCGGGCCGCGCTGACCGAGGCGTTCGCCTCGCCCGGGCCGATGCTGGTGGACGTGGTCACCGACCCCAATGCCCTGTCCCTCCCGCCCCGGATCGATGCCGCGCAGGTCAAGGGGTTCGCCCTGGCCGCGGGCAAGATCGTGCTGGCCGGCGGTGTCGGCCGCATGATCGATATGGCCCGCAGCAACCTGCGCAATATTCCGCGCCCGTAGCGGGTCGCGAATTCCCGCTGCTGGACCCCGGCGGAAACCGGTCGGCCTGCTTCTGGAAGAAATAGGGACATGGCTGTTCGACCGATCCTCATCGCCGGTGACCCCAGACTGTCCACCCCGGCCGTGCCCGTCACCGAATTCGACGCGGAACTGGCCGCTTTCGTCGAGGACCTGTTCGAGACGAACACCGCGGCCCGGGGCGCGGGCCTGGCGGCCAATCAGATCGGCGATCCCCGTGCGGTTTTCGTATACGACCTCATGACCGGCGACGGCCGGCGACGCGGGTACGTCATCAATCCGAGCATCGAGACCTCCGAGATCCCGGAGACCATGCCCCACCCCGACGACGACGCCGAAGGCTGCCTCTCGGTGCCGGGGGAGTGGTTCCCGACCGGGCGCGCCGACTGGGCCGAGGTGTCGGGCGTCGACATCCACAACCAGCCGGTCATCGTCTCCGGCACCAGCTACCTGGCCCGCTGCCTGCAGCACGAGACCGATCACCTGCTCGGCCATCTGTACCTGGATCGTCTCATCGGCCGCAATCAGCGCGCCGCCAAGAAGATGATCAAGGCCAATGGCTGGACCGAAGCGGGGCGGTCCTGGCTGCCCGGCCAGGACGCCGACCCGTTCCACGACTAGGAAGTGTCTCGAAGTGCGTGATGGGTTGGCACGCGGTGCGGTACCGCCCCATCAGCATGTTTGGTGAAAGCTGTTGCCCATGTTGGCATATACCCGAGCTGGAGAAGCGCTTCGCGCACCCGGACACGCGGTCGAGAACTCGCGCGGGTTCCTGAGCTTCCAGCTGCTGCTCCCCGTCTCCGGAGACAACCGGTACTTCGTTGTCACCCAGTAGGATTCGGAGGAGGCCTGCGCCGCGAGGCGTGACTGTCCGGTGCGCGAGGCGCAACCGGGCAGGCCCGCAAGCCGGTCTCCACGGGCGCGTCGCTGCTGGAGTTCGAGGTCGTCCTGGATGTGGCGGGGAAGCACGCCTGACCAGAGCGTTCGTCACACCCTGAGTGATGGTGTGGAGCAGCCGTTCCGCCGGACCGCGACGGAACCGGCTGCGCCACAGGGTCGCCGGCACCAGGGAACCGATGGCGAGTAGTGCCAGTAGTTCCCAGCCCGGGCCGTGGATGCCGCCCGGCACCGCGGCCGCGTTCTCGTCGGGTATCGGCACCAGGGCGCTGACCACCACCGCCTGCAGGATGTAGAGGCTCAGCGCGCAGGAGCCCGCGGCTATCAAGGGCCGCAAGGCGATACCGGCACGCGGGACCAGCGCCATCAGGACTCCGATCACCAGGAAGCCAGCCTCGTCGATGCCAGACGCCTTGCCGACCAGGGTCAGCTTGATCTTGGAGATGTCCTTTCGTGGAGGGGGAACGCAACTCTCGGGGCTATCAGGGGCTACGCCCCCGAACCGCCAATAAATCGGTACTGGTCGAACCTACTCCGCTCGAAAGCGTGGCGGGCTCATGATCATTCGGTGTTCATCCCTCAGACCGCCGCGGCCGTGCGGTGGTCCCAGTGCTCGAGCACCCGCGGCCACGACCTCTCATGCCGGTCCCGGGGCCCTTTCGCCCTCTTCGCCCACAATGCCTTTATCTGGCTCGCCCTGGCCCTGTTCGCGGTTACCGTTGTCGCTCTCCGGCGAAATACCCCGGCGGAGAGTGACGGGTCGGCAAAGCGGTCGGCCGATGCCCTTCAGCGCGTGACGGATTCGCGTGCGTCCATCGCCGCGCCGGTCAGCTCGATCGAGCGCACCCGGTCGTCGATGTTCTGGGCGTGGTGGGCCGTGATGAGTTCGTCGGCCTGGATGTCCGCCGCGAAGTCCTCCAGGTACGCCACGACGTCGGCGGGTGTGCCGACGGCCGTGTACGTGGTCATCCTGGCCAGGTGACGGCCATTGGGCGAGGCCTGGAAGGCGTCGATCTCCTCGTCGGAGAAGTCCATGCCCGCCGCGCCGCGCTTGATGAACGCGCGGGTGCGCGCCCGGTAGGAGACGGTCTTCTGCTCCTCGGCCTGCGCGCGGTCCTCCGCCGCGAACACATTGACCCCGGCCATGACATAGGGCTCGGCCAACTGTTCGGAGGGCCGGAAGCGGTCGCGGTACTCACGGACGGCCTCGTGCAGGGAGTCGGGCGCGAAGTGGGAGGCGAAGGCGTAGGGCAGGCCCAGGTGCGCGGCCAGCTGTGCGCCGAACAGCGACGACCCCAGAATGTAGAGCGGCACAACGCCTTCCGCCCGCGGCACGGCCTGAATGCCCGGAATCCGCGAGTTCCCGGTCAGGTACCCCTGCAACTCCAGCACGTCCTGCGGGAAGGTGTCCGCCGAGGACGGGTTACGCCGCAGCGCCCGCATGGTCTCCTGATCGCTGCCCGGCGCGCGACCCAGCCCGAGGTCGATGCGACCCGGGTACAGCGATTCGAGGGTGCCGAACTGCTCGGCGATCACCAGCGGCGAGTGGTTCGGCAGCATGATCCCGCCCGCCCCGAGCCGGATGGTCCCGGTATGCGCGGCCACGTGGCCGATGAGCACGCTGGTCGCGCTGGACGCGATCGAGTTCATATTGTGGTGCTCGGCATACCAGACCCGCCGGTACCCGCTGCGTTCCGCCGCCTGCGCCAGCGCGACGCTGTTCCGGAAGCTGTCACGCGCGGTCTGACCGGGCGCGATCACCGCCAGGTCGAGGAGGGACAGTGCGATGGGCATGCTGGCACCGGCTTTCGTGGATGTCGTGGTCTGGACGGCGGGCGCTGTGGCACCCGCACCCCCAGTGACAATTCGATTGTCATCGAACTTATGCCCGCGCCGCGCCGGGCCGCCATCGGGCGACCGGTCGGCTACCGGAATTTCTCTGCGTGCTCCGCGGCCCAGTCCCGGACATCCCGCGCCGGCCGCCCGGTGAGGTCGGCCACGGTCGTCGTGATCAGATCCGAGCGTGGCCGGAATTCGGCCATCGACAGCAGTGATTCGATCAGCCGCGCCGGCAGTCCGGCCCCGGTCATCGACTCCCGCGCCACCTCCAGCGGCAGCGCCTCGAACCGCAGCGAGCGACCCAGGACCTCGCCAATCGCCGCGACCTGATCCGCGCGCCCGACCACCCGCGGCCCGGTCACCAGGTACTTCCGCCAGGTGTGCGAGTGATCGGCGAGCAGTCGCGCCGCCACGGCCGCGATATCGCCCTCGTGCACCACCGCGCTCGGCGCGACCTCGGTCCCGCGCACCACGTCACCGGCGCGAATCTGCCCCGCCCAGGCCAGCGCATTGGAGGCGAGGGTGTCCGCGCGCAGCATTGTCCACGGCAGCCCCGAGGCCTCGATGAGGCCCTCCATCTCGGCATGCAACTGTGGAATCAGATCCGATTGCGGCCCTCGGTCGTTCACCGTCGTGGACGACAGATACACGACGCGCTGGGCGTGCCCGGCGAGCACCTTCAGCACCTGTGCCGCGCCCGCTGTCCCATGGAACGGCCAGACCAGGAACACCGAGTCGACCCCCTCCGCGGCCGTGGCCAGGGATTCCGGCTCGGCCAGATCCCCGCCCACCACCTCGACTCCGGGCGGCAGGCCGGCGGTCTCCGGATCGCGAGCCAGCGCCCGTGTCCGGACCCCTGCCGCGACCAGTTGGGCAACTACCTGCCGGCCGACGTTTCCCGTCGCACCCACCACGAGCACACTGTTCACGTCTTCGGAAACCGGCCACGACCGGGCCGAATTTCCGAAATGCCCGGATATATATGGTGGCCCGGATCACACCAGACCCCATCGCCCCAGGTCGCGAAGATCAGGTCAGGTGACCCTTACTGGAACGGGGGATGGAATTCCGTCACACTGATGTTGTGAAAACCGTGGGTTTGCGGAACGCGGAACAAGCCGGGCACCAACACGAGGGTGCCCGGTCCGTTGTCGTGCCCGTGCCGGCGGGTGAGGGTCACACCCGGGAAGCCGTCATCAAGCTGCTGCTGGAGGAGGGCCCGATCACCGCGACCGCCATCGGCGAACGCCTGGGCCTGAGCCCGGCGGGCGTGCGCCGGCATCTGGACGCGCTCATCGAATCGGGCGAGGCCCGCGCGACGCGGTCCGCGCCGTGGCAGCAGAAGGGCCGTGGTCGTCCCGCCAAGCAGTTCCAGCTGACGGCGACCGGCCGTGGCCGCCTGGGGCACGCCTACGATGACCTCGCCGGAGCCGCCATGCGGCAGCTGCGGGAGATCGGCGGGGACAAGGCCATCACCGAGTTCGCGCGCAAGCGGGTGGCGACCATCGTGTCCGGGGTCGGTGAGCTCACCGGGCACACCCCGGCCGAGACCGAGGCCAAGGCGGAGGAGATCGCGGACGCGTTCACCGACGCCGGATTCGCGGCCTCGACCCGGAAGGTCGGCGCGGGCGTGCAGATCTGCCAGCACCACTGCCCGGTCTCGCATGTCGCCGAGGAGTTCCCGGAGCTGTGCGCGGCCGAGCTCGAAGCCTTCCGGGAAATTCTCGGTACGCACGTGCAGCGCCTGGCGACCATCGCCAATGGCGACTGCGCCTGCACCACGCACGTCCCGCTAGTCGCAGTGCCCACCGTATCGAATACCGCCCAAAAGAATTCCGCATCGACCCCCGTTGCACAGCCCGCAACGACGTCTACACATGACTCCGGAAGGAGTGCCGAATGACGACGACCACCGACCAGGTGCAGCCGCTGTCCCAGGAAGAGACCATCGCGTCCCTGGGCACCTACGAGTACGGCTGGGCCGACAAGGATGTCGCCGGTGCCAGTGCCAAGCGCGGCCTGTCCGAGGACGTCGTTCGCGACATCTCGGCGAAGAAGAACGAGCCCGAATGGATGCTCGGCTTCCGTCTGAAGGCACTGCGCATCTTCGACAAGAAGCCCATGCCGAGCTGGGGCTCCAACCTCGAGGGCATCGACTTCGACAACATCAAGTACTTCGTGCGCTCGAGCGAGAAGCAGGCCGCGTCCTGGGAAGAGCTGCCCGAGGACATCAAGAACACCTACGACAAGCTGGGCATCCCGGAGGCGGAGAAGCAGCGGCTGGTCGCGGGTGTCGCCGCGCAGTACGAGTCCGAGGTCGTCTACCACTCCATCCGTGAGGACCTGGAGAAGCAGGGCGTCATCTTCCTCGACACCGATACCGGTCTCAAGGAGCACCCGGAGATCTTCCAGAAGTACTTCGGCTCGGTCATCCCGTCGGGTGACAACAAGTTCTCCGCGCTGAATTCGGCGGTGTGGTCGGGTGGTTCGTTCATCTACGTGCCGCCGGGCGTGCACGTGGACATCCCGCTGCAGGCGTACTTCCGCATCAACACCGAGAACATGGGTCAGTTCGAGCGGACGCTGATCATCGTCGACGAGGACGCCTATGTCCACTACGTCGAGGGCTGCACCGCGCCGATCTACTCCTCGGATTCGCTGCACTCCGCGGTGGTCGAGATCATCGTGAAGAAGGGCGGCCGCTGCCGCTACACCACCATCCAGAACTGGTCGAACAACGTCTACAACCTGGTGACAAAGCGCGCCAAGGCCGAGGCGGGCGCGACCATGGAGTGGGTCGACGGCAATATCGGCTCCAAGGTCACCATGAAGTACCCGGCCGTGTGGATGACCGGTGAGTACGCCAAGGGCGAGGTGCTCTCCATCGCGTTCGCGGGTGCCGGCCAGCACCAGGACACCGGTGCGAAGATGCTGCACCTGGCGCCGCACACCTCCTCGACCATCATCTCCAAGTCGGTGGCGCGCGGCGGCGGTCGCGCCTCGTACCGCGGCCTGGTACAGGTCAACAAGGGCGCGAACGGCTCGAAGTCGACTGTGAAGTGCGATGCGCTGCTGGTGGACAACGTCTCTCGTTCCGACACCTACCCGTACGTCGACATCCGCGAGGACGACGTGACCATGGGCCATGAGGCCACGGTGTCGAAGGTGTCCGAGGACCAGCTGTTCTACCTGATGAGCCGCGGCCTCACCGAGGACGAGGCCATGGCCATGATCGTGCGCGGCTTTGTCGAGCCGATCGCCAAGGAGCTCCCGATGGAGTACGCCCTGGAGCTGAACCGCCTGATCGAACTGCAGATGGAAGGAGCCGTCGGCTGATGACGGTCGAGAATGTTGCCGTTGCCGCCGAGGGCCGTGTGCCGGCGATCAACAAGGGTGAGGTTTTTGCGTCCTTCGACGTGAACGCCTTCGAAGTGCCGTCCGCGCACGACGAGGTGTGGCGCTTCACCCCGTTGCGTCGCCTGCGTGGCCTGCACGACGGCACCGCCGTTCGTGACGGCCGGGCCGTCGTCGAGGCGAACGCTGTCGAGGGCGTGACGGTGGAGACCGTCGGCCGTGACGACGCTCGCCTCGGTGTCGCCGGTACCCCCACCGATCGCGTTGCCGCGCAAGCGTACTCGGGTTTCGAGCATGCGACCATCGTGTCGATCGGCGCGGAAACCGAAGTGGCCGAAGCGGTCGTCGTCACCATCACTGGTCCGGGAGAGGGCAAGACCGCCTACGGGCACACCCAGATCCGACTGGGCAACTTCGCCCACGCGAACGTGGTCCTCGACCAGCGCGGCAGCGGAACCTACGCGGAGAACGTGGAATTCGTGCTCGGCGACAGCGCCAAGCTGAATGTCATCGTCATTCAGGACTGGGCCGACGACGCTGTGCACGCGACCGCGCACCACGGCAAGCTGGGTCGTGACGCCACCCTGCGGCACACCAATGTCACCCTCGGTGGCGATCTGGTGCGCCTGACCGCGACTGTCCGCTACGACGGTCCGGGCGGCGACGCCGAGCTGCTCGGCGTGTACTTCGCCGATGACGGCCAGCACTTCGAACAGCGCCTGCTGATCGATCACGGGGTGCCCCATTGCAAGTCGAACGTGCTGTACAAGGGTGCGCTGCAGGGCGATCCGTCCTCCAGCAAGCCGGACGCGCGCACCGTGTGGGTGGGCGATGTGCTCATTCGCGCGGCGGCCGAGGGCACCGACACCTACGAGGCCAACCGCAACCTGGTGCTCACCGATGGCGCGCGCGCCGACTCGGTGCCGAACCTGGAGATCGAGACCGGCGAGATCGTCGGCGCCGGACATGCCTCGGCCACTGGGCGTTTCGATGATGAGCAACTGTTCTACCTGCGCTCGCGCGGTATCAGCGAGGAGGCGGCGCGGCGTCTGGTCGTGCGCGGCTTCTTCTTCGAGATCATTCAGAAGATCACGGTCCCCGAGGTTCGGGAGCGGCTCGAGGCGGCCATCGAGGCTGAGCTCGCCGCTGTCGGCGCCTGACACCAACTTCCCATCCCCGCAAAGGAATTCGAATTCGATGACCACCCTGGAAATCAAGGACCTGCACGTCGAGGTCGCCAACCCGGACGAGAACGCCGAGCCCATCAAGATCCTCAAGGGCGTCAACCTGACCGTGAAGTCCGGTGAGACCCACGCGATCATGGGCCCCAACGGCTCCGGCAAGTCGACCCTGTCCTACGCCATCGCCGGGCACCCCAAGTACACCGTCACCCAGGGCACCATCACCCTTGACGGCGAGAACGTGCTGGAGATGTCGGTCGACGAGCGTGCGCGGGCCGGCCTGTTCCTGGCCATGCAGTACCCCGTCGAGGTCCCGGGTGTCTCGGTCTCGAACTTCCTGCGCACCGCCGCCACCGCCGTCCGCGGCGAGGCCCCCAAGCTGCGCACCTGGGTGAAGGAAGTCAAGGAGGGCATGGCCGAGCTGGACATCGATCCGGCCTTCGGCGAGCGCTCGGTCAACGAGGGTTTCTCCGGCGGTGAGAAGAAGCGCCAGGAGATCCTGCAGCTGAGCCTGCTCAAGCCGAAGATCGCCATCCTCGACGAGACCGACTCGGGTCTGGACGTGGACGCGCTGCGGATTGTTTCCGAGGGTGTGAACCGTTACAAGGAGCGGGAGACCGGCGGCATCCTGCTGATCACCCACTACACCCGCATCCTGCGCTACATCCAGCCCGACTTCGTTCACGTGTTCGTGAACGGCCGCATCGTGGCCGAGGGCGGCTCCGAGCTGGCCGAGGAACTCGACGCGAATGGCTACGTGCGCTTCACCTCCGCTTCCGTAGGAGCCTAAATGACCAGCACCGTGGGGACTCTCGACATCGCCAGGATCCGGGCCGACTTCCCGATCCTGAGCCGGACCGTGCGCGATGGAAAACCGTTGGCGTACTTGGATTCCGGTGCGACGTCGCAACGTCCGCTGCAGGTGCTCGACGCCGAGCGGGAATTCCTGCTCGAACACAACGCGGCCGTGCATCGCAGCGCGCACCAGCTCGCCGAGGAGGCCAATGAGGCCTACGAGGCGGCGCGCGCGGCGATCGCGGCGTTCGTCGGCGTCGGCGCGGACGAGATCGTGTACACCAAGAACGCGACCGAGTCGCTGAACGTGGTGGCCTACGCCTTCTCCGATGACCGATTCCCGTACCGCGTCGGGCCCGGCGACGAGATCGTCATCACCGAGCTCGAACATCACGCGAATCTCGTGCCGTGGCAGGAGCTCGCGCGCCGGACCGGTGCGACGCTGAAGTGGTACGGCGTCACCGACGAGGGTCGCATCGACCTGAACTCGCTGGAGCTGTCGCCGGCCACCAAGGTGGTCGCCTTCACCCACCAGTCGAACGTGACCGGCGCGGTCGCGGATGTCGCCGAATTGGTGCGCCGCGCAAAGGAAGTCGGCGCGATCGTGGTGCTGGACGCCTGCCAGTCGGTGCCGCACATGCCGGTGGACTTCAAGGCGCTGGGCGTCGACTTCGCCGCATTCTCCGGCCACAAGATGCTCGGCCCCTCGGGCGTCGGCATCCTGTACGGCCGCCGTGAGCTGCTCGAGGACACCCCGCCGTTCATCACCGGCGGTTCCATGATCGAGACCGTGTACATGGATCACTCGACCTTCGCCCCGCCGCCGCAGCGGTTCGAGGCGGGTTCGCAGATGATCTCGCAGGTCGTCGGATTGGGCGCGGCTGTCCGGTATCTGAGCGAGGTCGGCATGGAAGCCGTTGCGGCGCACGAGCACTCGCTCATCAGCGCGGCGCTCGAAGGCCTGGACGCGCTCGACGGCGTCCGCATCATCGGCCCGACCGAGAACGTGAACCGTGGCGGCGCGGTGTCGTTCCTGGTGGACGGTATTCACGCCCACGACGTCGGCCAGATCCTCGATGACCAGGGTGTCGCCGTCCGCGTGGGCCACCACTGCGCGTGGCCGCTGCACCGGCACTTCGGTATCGCCGCGACCGCGCGGGCCTCGTTCGCGGTGTACAACACCCTCGACGAGGTCGATCAGCTGGTGGCCGCCGTGCGGAAGGCCCAGAGCTTCTTCGGAGTTGCATAAAACATGCGCATGGAGCAGATGTACCAGGAAGTCATCCTGGACCACTACAAGCACCCGCACCACCGAGGGCTGCGCGAGCCCTTCGGCGCCGAGGTGCACCACGTCAACCCCACCTGTGGTGACGAGGTGACGCTGCGTGTGCATATCGACGGCAATGGCGACGTCAAGGATGTGTCCTACGACGGCCAGGGCTGCTCGATCAGCCAGGCGTCCACCTCGGTGCTCACCGACCAGGTCATCGGCCTGCCGGTGCAGCAGGCGCTGAAGGTGGTCGAGGCGTTCGACGAGATGGTCACCGGCCGCGGCACGGTCGAGGGCGACGAGGAGGTGATCGGCGACGGCATCGCGTTCGTCGGCGTCGCCAAGTACCCCGCCCGCGTGAAGTGCGCGCTGCTGGGCTGGATGGCGTTCAAGGATGCCGTGGTGCGGATAGCCTCGGCCGAGGAAGCCAAGAAGACGATGGGCAACGGGGAGTAGAGATGAGCGAAACCGACCAGCAGGCCAAGGAACTCACCCCCGAGGAGATCCAGCACCTCGAGGACATGGAAGAGGCGATGCGCGACGTCGTCGACCCCGAGCTCGGCATCAATGTCGTCGACCTCGGCCTGGTCTACGGCATGACCTTCGAGGGCGGCATCGCCAAACTCGACATGACCCTGACCTCCCCGGCCTGCCCGCTGACCGACGTCATCGAGGACCAGTCCCGCAACGCCCTCGTGCGCTCCGGCCTGGCTGAAGACCTCCAGATCAACTGGGTCTGGATGCCCCCGTGGGGCCCCGACAAGATCACCGACGACGGCCGCGAACAGCTGCGCGCGCTCGGCTTCACCGTCTAGCGGGTCCAATGGATCCGCCGACGATGCGGACCGATCCGATGTGGATCGGTCCGCATCGTCGTTTTCGGCTCGAGTCCATATACATTCGGCTGACCGAGCTGCAGCCGGTCATGGCCGCCTACATCTGACCGCGCGTCGTGCCCAGACCGCGCACATGCTGTGGGCCATGCCTTTGCTGCAAGCCCGCCTGAAGGCCGTCTCGGGAGGACGCACCGCGGCAACCTATTTCGGCAGCGGAACTCGTGGATGACACCCTGGCGCGCATGCCCGCCTACGCGCTCAGGAAGCCGGACATGTCGGAGGATTTCGAGGTCGATATCGAGCCGAAAGAGCTGCTCCGGCAGCTGCTGTGCGGAGAGCCGCCCGTGAGGGCATCGGTTTCGCATACGGGTACGCGCTGGAAGTCTTCTCTCACCTATGGCGGCGTCCCGGGGTCGATGGCGCGGATCGACGATTTCCGGTGCACAGGATCACTCGAGGTGGACGGGGTCGATTCGCTCGCAAGAACTTTCGACGCGGTCGAGCTGGATCGTCGAGCCGACCCGGGCGTTCGGGAGTCGGTCGACCAGATCCGGGACTGGCTACAGTTCTGCCGCAACCGGCGTGTCGGCCTGGTGTGCTTCTACTACCGAGGTGATGCCCGATCACTGGTCGAGGCCTCGGTCGAGGGGGTACCGGTCGGCCAGGGCCGTACGATCGTTGTAGAAGAAGTTGAGGACGAGATCGTCAGCGACCCGGAACAATTCGTCGCGGCCCTCGACGGCGGCCACCCATTCCATGGGCAGGGCCTCGAGGCCGTGGATGGCGCCGATGAGGTTGCCGGCCACCGCGCCGGTGGAGTCGGAGTCGCCGGAGTGGTTGACCGACAGCAGCAATCCTGCGCGAATGTCGCCGGTGCGGTAGGTGTGCAGCGCGCAGTACACGGCGATGGCCAGGCACTCCTCGGCGCACCACCCCGCGCCGATTTGCTCCAGCCGCTCCGGGGTGGGGTCACCCAGGTGCGCGGTGGTGAGGGCGGCGGCCAAGGCAGTGATCGTTTCGGCACTCGCGGGCATCGGGGCGAGCCGGGAGATGGTGTCCCGCACCGCGATCGGTAGTTCGGTTCCGGACAGGACGCTGTCGATCAAGATGGCGAAGGCGCCCGCCGCGAGGTAGCCGGTCGGGTGGCCGTGGGTCAGCTGGGCGCATCGCATGGCGGCATAGAACGCGCGGTCGGCGCCGAATCCGGCCAGCCCGAACGGTGCCGACCGCATCACGGTCCCGCACCCCTTCGACTTCGGATTCACCGGCCCCGGCTCCCCGAACTCCAACGGCGGCACGAACTCTTCGGCCTGCCGCCGCAGCCCGGTCAAGCAGGCATTGCCCGGAGACCGCATGGCATACAGGAATTGGTGCCCCGCCAGCCACCCGTCCACATCGGCCGCGGGTTTCTCCTGCTGTTGAGTATCCCGCCATCGCAGATACGCCCGCCGCAACACCGGCGCCGGATCCGCGCCCGTCGGACACCGCAACAACCCTTCAGCCGTGAACAACGTCATCTGCGTGTCATCGGTAATCTGCTGTGCCGCACCCGCGATCGGCCCCGGCAAGAACCCGCCGACGCCGTTCTCCCCATACCGCTGCCGGATCTGCGCGAGGCTGAGGAATTCGATGGGCCACCCCAACGCATCCCCGATGGCTCCACCCAACATCGCCCCACGAACCCGATCGAACAACCTCTCGTGATCCTCCACGCCACCCACCCTATGCGCGTCGATCTCCGGGACGTCGCGCTGCGCAGTATCCGCGCCCAGGGCCATCGGGATCGTGCGCCCGGGCCGCGAAGGCATGACCCCGCTTGTCCTGACCAGTCTTGCCGGATTCACCCGTGGCGCTAGCGTGGGAGTCGGCGTGGGCGGCTCGCGGCCACGCGTCGGTGCGGAAGCGGAGGGGCCCATGGCATTACGTACTGCGTTCACCGAGCTGGTTGGGGTGCGGTATCCGATCGCATCTGCGCCGATGGGTGGGTCGGCCGGTGGGGCTCTGGCCGCGGCGGTGTCCGAGGGGGGCGGGCTTGGACTGGTCGGGGGCGGCCGTGGCGAGGCCGAGTGGGTCGATCGGGAGCTGCGGATTGTCAGCGATCGCACCGAAAATCCTTGGGGGATAGGCTTTCTTGCTTGGGGTGCGTCCCGGTCGGTGGTGGAACTGGCGCTGACGTACCGGCCGCGTGCGGTGATGTTGTCGTTCGGGGATCCGCGGCCCTTGGTCGAGCCGATCAGGGCGGCGGGCGCGATCTTGATCATCCAGGTGACCGATATGGCCGAGGCGGAGCGGGCGGTGGCCGTGGGCGCGGATGTGATCGTGGCGCAGGGGACCGAGGGTGGCGGTCACGGTGCGCGGCGCGGGCGTTCGACGCTGAGCTTCGTGCCGGCAGTGGTCGATCGGGTGGGGCCGCCGATTCCCGTGCTCGCGGCGGGTGGTATCGCCGATGGGCGTGGGCTTGCCGCCGCGCTGACCCTGGGTGCGGCGGGGGCGCTGATCGGTACTCGATTCCAGGCGAGCATCGAGACTTTGGCGGATCCCTTCGTCGGCAAGGCCATCATCGAGGGCGGGGGCGAGAACACCGAGCGCAGTAGCGTGCTGGACATCGTGCGTGATGCGAACTGGCCGTCGGAATACACCGCGCGCACGCTTCCGCACCCGATTCTCGACCAATGGCGCGGACGCGAATCCGAACTCATCGGTGACGAGGGTGCCCGGCGGGCCTACCGCGCGGCAGTGGCGAGCGGCGAACTGCCGCCGATTCCGGTGTGGGCGAGCGAGGCGGTCGATCTCATCGAGAGTGTCCAACCTGCGGCAGACCTGGTCGGCGCTCTCGCTGCCGAGGCCGAGGCGGCACTCGCGCGGGCCACGGCCGGTCGTGACCGGTAATGACACGGCCGGTCGTGACCGGGAACAGCCGGTCCGGACCGTAGGATTCTCCGGTGACCTATGACGACTTCGACGGGTTCGAGCATCTCGACACCTCCACATTGCCGGAGCGGCAGCAGCGGATTCTGTGCAGTATTCGCGATTGGGTGCAGCGGCACGGGTACTCGCCGAGTACGCGGGAGATCGGCGATGCGGTCGGGTTGAAGTCGGCTTCGTCTGTCTCGCGGCATTTGCGCGAATTGGAGGAGCGGGGGTTTCTCAAGCGCAGTGAATCGGTGACCCGGCCCATGGATGTGCGGCTGTTCCTGCGGGCGGCCGGGCCGCAGTGGAAGCAGGACGAGAATTCGGTGCCGGTGCCCGTGGTGGGCGATATCGCGGCCGGCACGCCGATTCTGGCCGAGGAGCACACCGACGATGTGCTGTCGCTGCCGCGCGAGCTGGTGGGCCGCGGCACCGTCTTCGGCCTGCGGGTTCGTGGTGACTCCATGGTCGATGCCGCCATCTGCGACGGCGACATCGTGGTGGTGCGCAAGCAGCAGGAGGCGCACACCGGTGAGATCGTGGCCGCCATGATCGACGGCGAGGCCACGGTCAAGGTCTACCGCCGCGCCAACGGCCATGTGTATCTGGAGCCGCGCAATGCGGCTTACCCGGTGATCGATGGCGACGATGCCCAGGTGCTGGGTAAGGTTGTCTCGGTCATGCGCCGGGTCTGAGCGTCTGGCATGATGACGGCCGTTATCACCTTCCATCCCCGGGGAGTATCGAATGTCGTTGCTGCGCAAGGCCGGTGTAGGCCTCGCCGTTACGTCGATGGCCGCGATCGGCACCGTGGCCGCCGGAACCGCCTCCGCGGCGGACAGTGAACCGGTCTTTGTTGCCACCTCCGGTGACCTGTACGGCGCGCTGGCGCTGTCCAAGAGCACCGGAAACGTCGCCTATGCCGTGAACTACGGCAGCTGGGACAGCGCGGACAGCACCGCCGTGGACAAGTGCGGCGGCGGCGACTGCGCGGTCGTCGTGCACTTCGCCAATGCCTGCGGCGCGGTCGCACAGGGCGCCGACACCCGCTTCGGCTGGGCGTGGGCCCCCTCCAAGGTGGAGGCCGAGTCGGCCGCCATCAATGTGCTCGGCAAGAGCGCCCCGGGTTTCCCGGACACGGGGTCGTCCTCGCCGCGCCAGGCGAAGGTCATCTTGTCGGCGTGCACCGACAACGCGAGCTGACCGACCGCGAATCACCCTGGCGCCACACCGGATTCGTCCGGTGTGGCGCTGTTTTGTTTGCCGGAGTCCATTTTCCAGCAACATGCCCGGCCGGACGGAGATGATTTCCCGGTGGACGACATCACCTACGAGGACACCCGGTTCGCGATGCACGCGGCGGCCGAATTGCTGATTGCCGGCCCGCAGTACCGCCGATTCGGCAGTATCCGCATGCGTATCGTGCTGGGGGGCTTCACCGGCATCAAGTGGCCGGTGTCGGTGACGGGCACCGATCTGGTATGGCCACAGGGCCGAATCCGCCTGCACGGCACCTACAGTGACCTCGCCTCGACCGCCGGATTCGCGGCCGACGCCCCACCCGCGGGCCTGTATTCCGATGGCACCCGCATGGATCCGGACGAACCCTTCAGCGTCGACGCCGACGCCGCCACCACGGTGCACGACTGGTTCGCGGTGGGAGACACCGCACTACGGCGCTTCGCCGAGGAACAACCGGTGCTGTGGCCCGAGCACTTCGATCTGTCCGTCGCGGTCGACGACGTGAATTACGGTGTCTCCCCGGGAGACTGGGACAACCCGAAGCCCTACGCGTACGTCGGGCCGTGGACCCGGCGCGAGGGCGGGTTCTGGAACGCCTCCTTCGGGGCGATGCGCCCGCGCGCCGAGGTGGCGACGGTCGAGGGCCTGCTGGAGTTCTTCCGGGAGGGAAGAGCCCGTGCCGCGCAGGACAATTAACGTCAGCGCAGGTGCGCCTTCAGCACATCGCCGCCCTCGGTGCCGAGGATGAAGGTGTGGTCGTCGGACGGGTCGACGGCCACAGAGGTCAGCGGCTGTCCCGAAAGCAGCGTACAGCTGGTGTGGGTGACCGGATCGGCCCGCACGAATTGCCCACTGCCGGTGGCGATGTAGAGCAACCCGTCGGCGGCGATCGCCAGATCGTCGGGGAGCAGCGGTCCGGTGAGCGGTGCGGGCGCCAGATCGACGGCGACGTCGGCCCGGGCCGGATCGTCGATGGGTAGCGCGACGATGCGCGCCGTAGGGCTCTCCAGCAGGGTCACATAGAGGATTTTCCCGGCCGCGGCGATCCCGTCGGCGCCGGATCCCTTGGCCGCCAGCGCGTTCCGGGCCCGCTCGGTCCACTCGGTGTCGAGGGTCCCATCCGGCCGGATCCGCTCCACGGTGTCGGCGGTGGTGTCGGCGACGAACAGATTCCCGGCCGCATCGAAGGCGGCCCCATTGGCCTGGCCGAGCCCGGAAGCGAAGACCTCGGGCTGCGGAACAGCCGCGTCGGGATCGAATCGGAGCACGCCGCCCTGCCCGGCGAGCCCTGCGAACGGTGAATTGCCGTATGTCACATACATCAGCCCGTCCGGGCCGAGCCGGACCGCGCCCGGGCTGGACACCGGCACGCTGACGACGAGGTGACCGTCCCGGTCGTACCGCTCGACCGCATTGCGGAAGGTGCGCGCCACCCAGAGGTCCCCGGCCGCGTCGAATCCCAGATTCTCCGACCAGTCGACGACCGGCGTGCGGGTGGGCAGTTCCACCGCCGGTTCGGCTGGGGAGCAGGAAACCGGCGTGGCCGTGCCGGGTACGTCGGCGGCGGCGGGACCGGTCATCGCGACGGGTCCGCCCGTGGCGACGACCAGCAGGAGGGTCACGCCCAGTCCGGCGCGTCGCCCCCTGGGATCCGCTTGCGGCGCAGCTACTTCGGGTCGCGGCTGCGGCATCGAGGCGTTCCCTTCGCTGGGCGGTGGTCGCGGCCAGCGTATATCGCCTGGTCCAGCCCGGCAATGATTACCGGGCCGACATGCTCGAAGGTTCCACGGCCGCTATGACGCGGCGGGGTGCGTGGGTAGCTGCTCGGTGGAGCGTTCCGCCAGTGCCGCTTCGACATTCGCGATGCCAGCCCGGACTCCGAGCCCGTAGCCGTCCTCGTCGAGAGCATCGAGCCGGTGACGGGCGTCGTCGAGGTGGCGCTGGGCGGTGTCGAAAGCGCCCAGGCGGCGGTAATTGTCGGCGAGATTCAGGTGTAGCGACGGATAGAAACCCCGGACACTCAACCCCGCATGGTGGGCCTGGGCCCGCTCATCGGTGAGCGTGTCGGCGGCGTCGAGGGCGCGGATATCCCAGGTGAGCGCGTCCGCTGCGTGCGCCTGGAGGTCGGCCAGGAAATGGGCGAGCGAGACCCGGTGCAGCGGGTCGCCGCCCGCGCCGATGGCGTCCCACAGCGCGGTCAGCTGCTTCCGCGCCGTCGCCGTATCACCTTGGCGGCCAAGGGTTACGGCGTCGTTGATGGCGATCATGGTCTCGTCGACGGCGGTCATGCCCGCGACCGTAGCGCGCGGGTCCGACAACTAGCGGGCGGGCCGTCCGTGCCGTCCGTCCCCGGTGATCCGACTGCGTCCGACCACCCGATCCGAATCCACCGCCACCCAGCAGGACCGGCCAGCACTGTCGAGGTGCTCGGCCACCGAGGTCAGCGACCATGAGGTGTAGGGCTTGGCCTGGGTGTCGAACACCTGGTAGCCGAGGTCGATGACCTGACGCAGATGCCCGAGCCCCATGGGCACGACGGCGATATCCGGATGGATGGATATGTCGGAATCCATGCCCGTCAGTTTGCCAGGTGGGTGCTGGCTACCCGGGGTCCCGCCGGGTAGCGAAGCCACGCAGGTGGCGTGCTATCACGCGCCCTTGCGGGTCTGCTTGGCCGGAGCCTTCTTCGCGGCCTTCTTGGCGGGCTTCTTCTCCGCGGTCGCCTTCGCCGCCTCGGTGGCCTGGGCCGGTGCGGCGCTCGCCTTGCGTCCGGAGGCTTCGAGACTGCGCTGCAGGGCCGCGACCAGGTCCACCACCTCGGCATCCATTGCCGGAACCGCCGCCTCGGGCGCCCGGGTGACCTTGCTGGAACCGCTGGCGATCGCCTCGTCGAGCAGTTTCTTCAATTCGATCTGATATTCGTCCACGTACAGGCTCGGATCGAAATCGTCGGACAGCGTGTCGACGAGCGTCTCGGCCATCTGCAATTCCTGGGACTTCGGCTCGGTCACGCCCTCGAGCTTGTCGAACGCCACCGCCCGCACCTCGTCCGGCCACAGCAGCGTCTGCAGCACCAGCACCCCGTCGCGCACCCGCAGCGCGCCGAGCCGGGTCTTCTGGCGCAGCGTGAAATGCACCAGCGCCACCCGGTCCACCCGTTCGAGGGTCTTCGCCAGCAGCACATAGGCTTTCGGTGTGGTCGAATCGGGTTCCAGATAGTAGCTCTTGTCGAAGAGAATCGGATCGATCTGCTCCGACGGCACGAATTGCAAGACGGGAATTTCGTGTTTCTCGGCCGCCGGAAGTTTGGCGAAATCCTCTTCGGTGAGAATCACCCGATCCCCGTCGGGTGATTCGTATGCTCGGTCGATATCGGAATACTGCACGGGCTGCCCGTCCACCGTGCACAACCGCTCGTAGCGAATGCGTCCGCCATCGGCGGCGTGCACCTGGTGGAACTTGATGTCGTGGTCCTCCGTGGCGGTGTAGACCTTCACGGGGACATTCACCAGTCCGAACGCGATGGAGCCCTTCCAAATGGACCGCATTTGGCCAGAGTACGTCGTCCCAGGTCAGCGTTCTACCGCACCGCGCCGGGACCTGCCTGTTCGCCCTGGTCGTTGTGGCTGCCGGTGAGCGTCCGACGGCTTGTGGACGGCTTGGGCTCGCGGACGCGTGCAGTCCGGCCACCGTGCTCGCAGGCTCTCGGGAACGGCCGGGAGCCCGGTCCACTGCTTGCGGTCATGCACTGGTTGCCGCTCGGGACACGATGCCCTACATCCGGTACGAAAAATGCGCGACCTCGGCCGTTTCCATCAGTGACAGGAATTCGTCCTGCGCCATATGGATGAGCGCCTCGTGATCGCCGGCCTCGAAATAGACCTCCGGCTCCAGCGCCAGATCCTCCTCGAGGAAGGTCTGCATGCCGTAGGCCATGCAGATCGGCGGCAACGCGCCCGTATCGCAGTCCTTGAACAGCTCGCGCAGCTCGGCTTCCTTCGCGAGCACCAGATGCCGGCCGGTCCGCGCCCAGAGATCGTCCAGGCGCACCGCTTGCGTCGTCGGCAACACGGCTGCGACATAGCCGTTGTCGTCTTCGAGCAGCACAGTTTTCGCGAGGCGATCGCCGGGGATGTGCGCCGCCGCGGCCGTCTGCAGGCTCGTATCGCTATGAGGGTGGTTCACGACTTCGTACCGCGAGGACTTCTGACGCAGACAATCCTGCAGGGTGGGAGACATGGACATGGCAGACCTCGTCTCAACGTCTCGGGTGAATGCTGTGTTTGTGGGTGAATGCTGTGTTTTTGCCGGTGTCTTTCAGCATAGATCGCGGTTGATGGACGACATGCCTTGCGGCATTACTTCGCCTCGATGGCCCTTGCTGATGGGGTATCGATTCGGGAGTTCGCAGAGTATCTCGGCCATCGTGACGCGTCGGTCACGTTGCGCTACTACGCCCACCCGGTGCCGTCCTCGCATGAGCTGCGTGTTTGTCGGTCCTGGTGTGGGCCTTCGGTATTCGCGTTGTCGCGCTGCCGAAAGCCCTTCCAATGGACCGCATTCCCGATCGTACTTCGGACGGGTGATTCCGTGGGTAACCCCGGGGTCAGGCCGCCCGGCGTTCGGGCTCGCTGCGGTAGCGGGATTGGTCGCCGTCGATGTGCAGGAGCTTCCACAGCCGCTTGGTGACCGGGTTCATCAGGCCCAGGTCGTCGGCGAGGGAGCGCATGTCACCGAAGTATCCGGAGAGGATTTTCGAGGCGGTCGGGGAGCGCCAGAACGCCTCCTTGATGACCTCACGGGGGATGTCGAAGGTGCGGGCGAATTCCGGTGGGGGAGCCATGATCTCACCGGCCAGCCACCGCATGGCGAGCGGGAAGGCGATACCGCAGACATTGCGATACAGCGGATTGAAACCCGGCACGTGCTCTTTCAGGAACTCGTTGGCAAAGGAGATGTGCCGCGCCTCCTCGGCGATATGGATCTCCATGCAACGCACCACCGCGGGTGGCAGGTGCGCGCCATTGCGGATGACCGCCTTCTGATAGTGGTCGATCGGTTCCTCGCCCCCGAGAATGCCGATGAACAGTATCGGCCACGCGTAACCGCCGGCCACGCCGATGAACGGCGACAGCGCCCGGAAGATGGGCCGCATTCCCGGGACGTCCACGCCGATCCGGTTGACCAGTTCCTGGAACATCTGGATGTGGTTGCACTCCTCGGTCATCTCGTGGAGGCAGTAGCGGAACTCCGGCGACCCGTTGGGCAGCTTCATGATGTACTGCATCATGCCGCGGATCAGGATGCTCTCGAAGGCCGCGCCGACCTTGATGGCATTGGCGATCCGCCACCGCCCGATCTCGATCTGCCGCTCCACGGGCAGGTCCTGATACCACTGCGTCGCGCCGAGCGGATCGATGTCCGGTTGCAGCACCCACCGCGGGTCCTGGGGGTCGATCGCGAATTCCGGTGAGTCCCAGGCGATATCGAGATACGGATCGAATCGGCGATACACCGATCCCGCCGACAGGGTGTGCAGCACGTCCGCGTAGTCCCGTGCCGCCGGAACGGAGCCCGACATCGTCGTCAGAGCCATCATTGCCTCCTCGTCTCTGTGCCGCGCCGCCCGGAAGCCGAAGCCGCTCCTGTGCGGTGCAACACACTCCAAGGTAAGTGCTAACTAGGGTTACAGACAACCCTGAAATGCCCGTGTGACCCAGGATTCGGGCGGTGTCCCGCTCGTCACCAGCGCTGCCGGTGCAGGACCCGATCACGCGGGACGCGGACCGCGGGCTTGAACTCGGTGCCGAGCGTGTAGGCCGGCGGCGAGAACGCGGCGAGCATGACCTCGTCGTAGGGCACGCCCATGATCGCCGACAGTTCGCGCTCGAGTGGAGCCTGGGCCGTGCTCATATGGTCCGGAGGTCGCTGGGCGCCCGGCGGGCGCCTTCGCCGCGCTCGCTCCCGAGGAACGGGTCCAGCTGACGACCTTGCTCTGGAAGCTTCTCGCTACCTGAGGGGCATCCGAGTGGTCACGTTTCCGCGCTGCGCGTGCGAGATTCACGTGTGGAGGGAATTCCGTCGAACCGGGTTGCGCGACGCGCTGAATTTCCCTGCCCCGGACCGTCTTACGAGGTAGGTGGTGCGGACACCGTGCCCTCGGAACAGAAGGAAACCGGCCATGTCGATCCGGAGATCGTTGCAACAAGCTCGGCGCGTGCACTCGAAATTGGTGCAGGCGCATCGCGGTCGGGACGATGAGCGCAGCGCCCTGCACCGCCGTCGGGTGGCGCAGGACGCGTGGCGTGGCGCTCGCTGAGAGCGGGGCCGATCGGCTCAGTCGTGACCGGCGGCCGCCAGGCTCGGCTCGGGCTCGGGTGCTGCCGGGGTGGGGCGGGGCCGCAGGGTCAGGGCCAGGACGGCGGCTCCCGCCAGCGCGAAGACCATGGTCCAGACACCGCCGACGTGCATGGCGTGGATGAAAGCGTCGTCTGCGGCGTGGGACAGGTCGGGGCGATCGATCGCGGCGGCCACATGGCGCGCCTGTTCGGCGGATACCTGGGCGGGTTCGCGGGCGGCGTCGGGCAGGCCGGTGAGTGCGGCCTGGATGCCGGTCCGGTAGGTGATGGCCATAATGGTGCCGCCGAGTGCGATACCCAGGACGCTGCCGGTTTGTCGGACGGTATTGGTAACGGCCGATCCCGCGCCGGCGCGGTCGAGCGGGAGTGTGCTCATGAGGGCGCTGGTGACCGAACCGATCACCATGCCGATCGAGAAGCCCTGTGCCGCAGCCAGTGCCACATTCCAGATGATGGGCGTATGCAGTCCGAAGAAGACCGCACTGCCCATGCAGAGCGCGCCGACGGTGAGGGCGGTCGCGGTCACCGCGCGCAGGGAGAAGCGGCGGACCAGACGGACGCCGAGCGGACCGCCGATGATCACGCCAACGGCGGCGGGGGAGTTGATCAGACCCGCCGCCAGCGGTGAGAAGCCGCGTGCGCCCTGGAGGTAGAAGGCCGCGTAGAAGCCGGCGGCGGTCATGGCCATGAACAGCAGGCCCAGGGCCGCGTTGCCGCCGCCGAAGACCCGCTGGGCAAGCAGTCGGGGATCGAAACTCGGCTGCCCGGAACGCAATTCGACGATCACGAACGCGGCGAGCAGGGCCAGTCCGGCCGCGATGGGCGCCCACACCTGCGCCGGCGTCCATGCGGCGACCTGGCCGGCGCGGATGAGTCCGTAGGCGAGTGCCGCCAATCCACTCACCGACAGCGCCAGCCCGCCGAGG
Organism: Nocardia sp. NPDC046763; assembly: GCF_040645495.1. Classification (NCBI taxonomy): domain Bacteria; kingdom Bacillati; phylum Actinomycetota; class Actinomycetes; order Mycobacteriales; family Nocardiaceae; genus Nocardia; species Nocardia sp. NPDC046763. The sequence goes on from NZ_JBEYYI010000015.1 coordinate 176,644, forward strand.
TCCAGCGGCCGCGGCGTCGGGCTGCGGAAGTTCGGGACCAGTGCCGCGATCCCGATCAATGCGACCGCGACGACGGGCACGTTCACGAGAAACACCGAGCCCCACCAGAAGCGGTCGAGCAGCAGCCCGGCCAGCAGCGGCCCGGCCGCCAGTCCGACACCGGCGGAGGTGGAGAACAGCCCGATGGCCGACGCCCGCGCCGGACCGGTGAACGTCCAGGTCACCGTCGCCATGGTGGCGGGCATGATGAGCGCGCTGCCCACGCCCATGACCGCACGGGCGGCGACGAGCCCGGCGGGATCACCGGCGTAGGCCGCCCAGACCGAGGCAGCGGCGAAGACGATCAATCCGGTGACGAGCACGGTCCGGTGCCCGTAGCGGTCACCGAGCGCCCCGGCGGTGAACATGAGCGCGGCGAACACGAGCGTGTAGGACCCCGAGGCCCATTGCAGCTGAGCGGGATTCGCGCCCAGTCCGCGCACCGGATCGGCGAGGGTCTCGAGCGCGGTGGCGAGGATGGTGTTGTCCAGCCAGATCAGCAGGGAGGACAGCAGGAGAACGGCGAGGACGAGCCGCCGCCGGGATCTCGGCAGCGTCGCGGGCATGGTCATGGATGCCTTCGATAAGATTGGTAGGAACCTGACGATCGCCAGTGTGCGTGATTGTCAGGAACCTGTCAATCTTTGGAAAGGGTTGTCGCGGTGAGCTGTTCCGGATCGCAGGATGGATCCCTGACCTTCATGGTCCGCACGGTGTGGTTGAGCATGCGTTCCGCGATCGGTGAGGAACTCAAGGATTTCGGCCTCACGACCTCGCAGTATGCGACGCTGATGATGACGCAGGAACAGCCCGGGAAGTCGGTCACCGATATCGCCCGCGATGTCGGCAGCACCCGGCAGGCCGCGAACGAGATGCTCGGCGGCCTGGAGAAGGCGGGCCTGATCGAGCGCCGCGTGCACCCGACCGACCGCCGGACCCATCAGATCTACGTGACCGACGCGGGTCGCGCCGTGTACACCGAGGCCCATGCCGCCGTCGGCCGCCGCGAAGCCGAACTGGAAGCCGGATTCACCCCCGAACAGCGCGCCGCGGTCCGGGAATGGCTCAGCGGCATGGCCGAAGCCTGCCGCTGACCAGTGCCGATCCCGCCGCGTGCTGGGCGGCGGTGCACGCCCGGGAGTCGGGGGCGGAACTGGTACCGAGCGGATCCGAGCCCGGCAGGCCGCCGCCATCACCGCGGTCGGCCGGCTGATGTACCGATCCCCACTGGGTTCGGTGAGGGGGGATAGCGGTCACCGCAGCGCGAGGGCGAGGAAGAAATCGACGCGGTCCTCGAGCCGGGACAGGTCGCGGTTGGTGAGTTCCTCGATGCGCTGAATGCGGTAGCGCAGCGTATTCACGTGCAGGTGCAGCAGATCCGCGCACTTGGTCCAGGACCCGGACACTTCGAGGAAGGTCTCGAGGGTGTGCACCAGATCGGCGCGATTGTCCTGATCGTAGACGCGCAGCGGATCCAGTAGCCGCACCCGGAACATGCGCCGGACCTCGTCGGGGACGCTGGCCAGCAGCAGCATGTGGGTGGCGAGTTCGTCGTGGCGGACCACGCTGGTGGGCTGCTGCCGTTCGGCGGCCATGCGCCGGGCGTAGCGGGCCTCCTCGACCGCGCCGCGCAGCCCCTCGCCGTCGACCGCGCCGCTGATGCCGACCGAGAGCCGGCTCAGTTGCAGCCCGGGTTCGAGGGCTTCGATGGCCCGATGGATGCGGTCGTCCAGGGCCCTGTCGTCACCGAGGGCGACCAGCAGGATGACCTCGCCGTCGACCACCCCGATGGCAGGGCTTCGGCCGTAAAGGATTTCGCGCAGCACGGCGCGCAACTCACGGGGCCGCACGGCCCCGGAGTCCGCGGTCGCGGCGACCGCGAGGTACCGGTCGGACAGTCCCAGCCCGGTCAGCTCCAGCCGGGAGATGATGTCGGCGGATTTGGCGTCGGACATGATCAGCTCGATCAGTTCCTGGGCCAGTCGCCCCTCGGCACTGTGCCGATCGTCCTGCCGGGCTCGTTCCAGGGACACCACCGCGGCGAGTTCCCCGATGAGGGCCCGCCGCTCCTCGGGCCAGTCCTTGTAATCGCTCTCGAACACCAGGAACCAGTCCGCGATGCGCGAGGTCCCGTCCGCGTCCACCGCGAACAGCGAGTACCGCACCTGATCGTGGGAAAGCACATGCGGCAGCCGCCGCGCGCCCAGGAACGCCGACCGCACCTGGTCGGGCAGGTCCCGGGTCGGCCCGGCCACCACGCGCCCGAGTGCGGACACCACCCAGCAGCGCGTACCCAGCGTGCGATGCACCAGGTCGAGCACCGAATCCAGCCCGCCGCCGGACACCAGTTGCCGGTGCCGGTCCAGGATCGCGCTCAGGTCGGCGGCCCGTCCGGACGACAGTTTCCGGTTGATCTGCTCGGTGACGGTGGCGAAGGCGATCTGCTCCTCGACCCGGAACAGCGGGATTCGGTGTTTCTTACAGGCCGCGACGAGATCGTCGGGAGCTCCGCCGTACAGCGCGTCACCGGCGGCGAGCGCGGCCACCCGGGCGCGGGCGAGCGCGCTCACGAAGGTCTCACTGTCCTCGGGGGAATGCCGCCATTGCAGGCCGGTCAGGACGAATTCGCCGCCGGAGAGGTATCGACCGGGATCGAGCATGTCGGTGGTTACCACCCAGCGTACGAAGCGGTCCAGCTCGTCTTCTCCGGTGACGAGCCGCAGGCCCAGATCGTGCATGGTCAGCAGGGAACGTAACCGCATGATGCCCGAGGCTAACAGTCGGTGACGGCCCGGTTACCTAAGTTGGATGTAACTACGAACGCGCCCCTGTGAAGCAGGCCACAGGTTAGGAGGTCTCGTTCTTTCGGGCATGAGCACCCGCCGGGTTAAGTGGTTGACACACGCCAATGACGGATGGAGGTCGGATGTCGAGTCGCCTGGAATGGCTCGGTTCGCTGCCCCTGGAAGAGGCCGAGACGCAGCTGCTGACCTGCAATGCATCGCGAACCTGGGCGCGCAGGATGGTGGCGAACAGGCCGTACGCGGACGAGTCGAGTCTGATCGCCGCGGCGGTGACCGGGGTCACCGAGCTGAGTTGGATCGATGTCGAGGAGGCGTTGTCGGCGCACCCCCGCATCGGGGAGCGCACGGCCGCCGCCCACCAGTCCGAGCGTGAGGCGAAGTGGTCCGCCGACGAACAGTCCGGAGCCTCCGCCGCCGACGATCAGGTGAAGGCCGACTTGGCCTCCTGGAACGTGACCTACCAGGAACACTTCGGCCACGTCTTCCTGATCCGGGCCGCCGGGCGCAGCGCCACCGAGATGCTCTCGGAGCTCCAGCGCCGGCTCGGCAACTCGGTCGTCGACGAGCAGCTGACGGTCCGCCGCGAGCTCGCCGACATCACCGGCCTGCGGATACGGAAACTCCTGGAGGACAAGTGAGTTTGTCCACCCACGTGCTCAATGCCGCGACCGGACGCCCGGCCGCGGGCATGGCGGTGCGGCTGGAGAGCGCGGCGGGGGAGATCCTCGCCGAGCGCCACACCGATGACGACGGTCGGGTCGAGGATCTGCCCGCCCCGAGCGCCGGTGCGCACCGCCTGATCTTCGACACCTCCGGCGTCAGCCCGTTCTATCCCACGGTGACCATCGATTTCCTGGTCACCGATCCGGATGAGCACTACCACGTACCCCTGCTGTTGAGCCCCTACTCCTTCTCTACGTACCGGGGCAGCTGAGTGCTGTCGTACCTGCGTCGAACCGATATCTAGAGGATTGCAATGGATTTCCTACAACCGGGAAGCTGGGCCGAAGCGCTCCAGCTGAAAGCGGAACGCCCCGAGGCGGTTCCGATTCAGGGCGGCACCGACGTGATGGTCGAGCTGAACTTCGACCGGCACCGTCCGGCCGCCATTCTGGACCTGAACCCGTGCCGTGAGGTCTTCACCGTCGACGAGCAGGAGGACGGCCGGATCCGGCTGGGCTCCGGCGTCCCGTTCGTGAAGATCATCAACCGGTATCAGGACCGGCTGCCCGGTCTGGCCCAGGCGTCGCGCACCGTGGGTTCTCCGCAGATCCGCAATCGCGGCACCGTCGGCGGCAATCTGGGTGGCGCCTCGCCCGCCGGTGACGCCCACCCGGCCCTGCTGGCCGGCAATGCCGTGGTCGAGGTCGAGTCGGCCGCCCGCGGCACCCGCATGATCGACATCGACGACTTCTACGTCTGGGTCAAGAAGAACGCGCTCGAACCGGACGAGCTCATTCGCGCCGTGTGGCTGAAGCCCGCCAGCGGCCCGCAGTACTTCTCGAAGGTCGGCACCCGCAACGCAATGGTGATCGCCGTGTGCTCGTTCTCCGTTGCGCTGCACGCGGATTCGCGGACCGTCGGCGCGGGCATCGGCTCGGCCGGTCCGACCCCGATCCGTCCGGTGGAGGCGCAGGACTTCCTGGCCGCCAACCTGGACTGGGACAACGACGGCGTGCTGAACGACGAGCTGGCGCGCGAATTCGGCCGTCTGGTCGGCGCCGCGGCCAAGCCCATCGACGATGTGCGCGGCACCGCCGACTACCGCCGGCACGCGCTGTCGGTGATGGCCCGCCGGACCCTCGGCTGGGCGTGGAACGACTACACCGCCGAGAGGAGGGCGGCCTGATGCGTATCAACTTCACCGTCAACGGATCCCAGGAAACCGCCGACGACGTCTGGGAAGGCGAGAGCCTGCTGTACCTGCTGCGTGAGCGGGTCGGCCTCCCCGGCTCCAAGAACGCCTGCGAGCAGGGCGAATGTGGTTCCTGCACCGTCTATCTGGACGGCACCCCGGTCTGCTCGTGCCTGGTGGCCGCGGGCCAGGTGGAGGGCCGTTCGGTCCGTACCGTCGAGGGCCTGGCCGACGGCGACAAGCTGGACCCCATGCAGCAGGCCTTCGTGGAGGCCGGCGCGGTCCAGTGTGGTTTCTGCACACCGGGTCTGATCGTGCAGGCGCACGACCTGATCGATCGGGTGCCCAACCCGTCGGACGTCGAGATCCGTGAGGCGCTGGCCGGAAACCTGTGCCGCTGTACGGGTTACGAGAAGATTCTGGATGCCGTTCGTCTGGCGGCCGAGCGGAAGGCTGCCAAATGAGTGCTGCATCGCGAAGCGATTCCACCAGGGGCGGCAGTGGGGCGACGGGTGGGCACAAGCTGGTCATTGAAAACGCCTATATCGCACCGGTTGTCGGTGCGGAGATCCCGAACGGCTATCTGGTCGTCGGCGACGACGGCCGGATCGAAGCTCTCGGTGCAGGACCTGCGCCGATGGTGGTGGGTGCTGAACGCCTCTCCGGCACCGGCTGCCTGGTGACCCCGGGCCTGGTGAATACCCACCACCACCTCTACCAGTGGGCCACCCAGGGCCTGTTCCAGGACGCCACCCTGTTCGAGTGGCTGACCGGCCTGTACCGCCTGTGGGCCACCATGGACGCCGAGATCGTCTACGGCGCGGCGTCCGCCGGTCTGGGCTGGCTCGCGCTGACCGGCACCACCACCTCCACCGATCACCACTACGTGTTCCCCAAGGGCCGTGGTGATCTGTTCGAGGCCGAGGTGCGCGCCGCTCGCGAGCTGGGCATTCGCTTCCATCCGTGCCGCGGGTCCATGGACCGCGGCCAGTCGCACGGTGGCCTGCCGCCGGACGAGGTGGTCGAGAACCGCGAAGAGATCCTCCTCAACACCGAGGAGATCATCCGCATGTACCACGACCCGTCCTTCGACTCCATGTTGCGCGTGGCCGTCGCCCCCTGCTCGCCGTTCTCGGTGTCCGAGGGTCTGATGGTCGATTCGGCCGCGCTGGCCCGCCGGCACGGCGTGCGCCTGCACACCCACCTCGCCGAGACCCTGGACGAGGAAGAGCACTGCATCGAGCAGATGGGTTGCACCCCGGTCGAATACATGGAGAAGCTGGGCTGGCTCGGTGACGATGTGTGGTTCGCCCACGCGGTGCACCTGCACGACAAGGACATCGCGGCGTTCGCGAAGACCGGTACCGGTTCGGCGCACTGCCCGACCTCGAATGCTCGCCTGGGCGCGGGCATCGCGCGAGTGATGGACCTGCTGGCCGCCGGCGCGCCCGTCGGCCTCGGCGTGGACGGCGCGGCCTCCTCCGAGCTCACCTCCATGGCCGGCGAAATGCGCCAGGCCATGCTGTTCCAGCGCGCCGTGCACGGCCCCCGCGCCATGACCGCGCGGCAGGCCCTCGAGGTCGGCACCCTGGGTGGCGCCCGGAACCTGGGACGGCAGAACGAGATCGGTTCGCTCGAGGTCGGCAAGCTCGCCGATATCGCGGTCTGGAAGGTGGACGGCTTCCGTGCCGCCATCGAGGACCCGGTGTGCTCGCTGGTGTTCGGCCCGCAGCCGCCGCTGGCGCGCCTGCTGGTGGGCGGCAACACCGTCGTGGAGAACGACGAGCTGAAGACCATGCCGCACGACGCGGTCGGCCGGGCGGGCGTAGCCGCGCGCAAGCGAATCATGAAGCAGGAGAACCGATGACCATCACACGCACCACTCGGTTCCCCACGGACGTGGCGGTCCCGGGCAAGGGCGGGATCGGCGAGAGCCCGCTCCGCCCGGACGGCACCCTCAAGGTGAAGGGCGAATTCGCCTACTCCTCCGACCTGTGGATGGACGGCATGCTGTGGGGTGCGACTCTGCGCAGCCCGCACGCCCGCGCCAGACTCGTCAGCGTCGACACCAGCAAGGCCCTCGCCATGACCGGCGTGCACGCCGTGCTCACCCATGAGGACGTGCCGGGCCGCAAGGTCTACGGCCTCGACCACACCTGGGACCAGCCGGTACTGGCCTTCGACGAGGTGCGCCACCACGGCGAGGCCATTGCCCTGGTCGCCGCCGACCACCCCGAGATCGCCCGGCGCGCCGTCGCCGCCATCGAGGTGGAATACGAAGTGCTGGAACCGATCACGGACCCGATGGCCGTGGTCGAGGACCCGGTCGGGCTGGCCGTGCAGTCGCGCGGCGGCATCGCCCGCTACCAGCCGGTTCGCTCCGGCGACATCGAGATCGGCAAGGCCCTCGCCACCGTCGTGGTCGCCGAGGAGTTCGAGGTCGGCATGCAGGACCAGGCCTTCCTGGGCCCGGAGTCCGGCATGGTCATCCCGAACGAGGACGGCTCGCTCGACTTCTATGTCGCGACGCAGTGGCTGCACTGGGACCTCACCCAGATCGGCCCGTGCCTGGGTCTGGACGAGGACCGGATCCGCATGACCATGTCCGGCGTCGGCGGCGCCTTCGGCGGCCGCGAGGACCTGTCCATGCAGATCCACGCCGGCATGCTGGCCATGCGCACCGGCAAGCCGATCAAGATGATGTACAACCGCGAGGAGTCGTTCTTCGGGCACGTGCATCGCCACCCGGCGAAGATGCGCTACGAATTCGGCGCCACCGCGACCGGAAAGATCACCTACGCAAAGGTTCTCATCGTTCTCGACGGCGGCGCGTACACCTCGGCCACCCAGAACGTGATCGGCAATGCCGCCTCGCTGGCGCTGGGCCCCTACGAGGTCCCGCACCTGGAGATCGATGCCTACGGTGTCTTCACCAACAACCCGGTCTGCGGCGCCATGCGCGGATTCGGTGTCGTGCAAGCGTGTTTCGCCCACGAGTCCATGATGGACAAGCTCGCCGAGGCCCTCGACATGGATCCGGTCACGGTCCGCCAGGTCAATGCCGTCTCTCAGGGTTCCACGCTCGCCACCGGCCAGGTCGTGCACGCGCCGACCCCGCTGAAGGAGATGCTCGACAGCCTGCGCGACATGGAACTGCCGGAGTCCGTGGACACCTCGGACATCCGCAACCTGCCCGGCGGTGCGTCGCAGACCACCCACGGCGAGGGGGTGTACCGCGGTGTCGGCTACGGCGTCGGGATCAAGAACATCTGCTTCTCCGAGGGCTTCGACGACTACTCGACCGCCCGGGTGCGCCTGGAAGTGATCGGCGGCGAGCCGGTCGCACTGGTGCACACGGCCGGCGCGGAGGTCGGCCAGGGCCTGATCACGCTCGAAGCGCAGATCGCGCGCACCGAACTCGCCATCGAGCGGGTGGTCAGCCACCCCTCCGACAACAATGTCGGCAGCTCGGGTTCGTCGTCCGCCTCGCGTCAGTCGTACATGACCGGCGGCGCGGTGATGACCGCCTGCCGGGCGGTGGCCGACGAGCTGTTCGTGTTGGCGCGCAAGAAGTTCGACGTGCACGGCTTCATGCGGCTCGAGGGCGGCAAGGTCGTCAAGAACAACGGTGAAGTGGTCGCGACCATCGAGGATGTGCTCGGCGACGACGTCATCGATCTGACCCGTGAATACCACCACCAGCCGACCACCGGTATGGACAAGGTGACCGGTCAGGGCTCCAGCCACACCCAGCTCGCGGTCTGTGTGCACCGGGCCGTGGTGGATGTCGACACCGAGCTCGGACTGGTCAAAGTCGTTGCCCTGGACGCCGTTCAGGACGTCGGCAAGATCATGAACCGGCTTTCGCTGGAAGGCCAGATCCACGGCGGCTCCATTCAGGGCCTGGGTCTGGCGGTTATGGAGGAAATTCAGGTCACCAACGGCAAGGTGCGGAACCCGTCCTTCACGGACTATCTGATTCCCACCATTCTCGATACACCCCCGCAGAAGCTGGAGATCCTGGAGAACCCGGACCCGCACGCCCCCTACGGCCTGCGCGGCGCGGGTGAACCGCCCACCCTCTCCTCCACGCCTGCGATCGCCGCAGCGATTCGCGATGCCTGCCGCAAGCGGGGCGGCACCGGAAACATCAACCGCGTGCCCGTGCGTCCGGAAGACATCATCCGGAACAGTTGATCAACAGGGGCAGATCGCGCTTCTCGAAATGGTGGAGCGCGATAGGGACCCCACAACAAGCATCACCGAATCCGCGGCCCGGGACACCCCAGCACCCCGGGCCGCTGGTCGGCTACGCCCATAGGAGGGCAGCCATGACCCAGACTCAGTCACCGATCACCACCCCGGAAACGCGGGGTTCTGCGCTCGAAAAGTTCTTCAGGCTATCGGAGCGCAGGACCACCATATCGCGTGAAATCCGTGGCGGCATCACTACATTCGTCGCTATGGCGTATGTCATATTGCTGGTCCCGCTAATTCTCGGCGGCGTCACCGACGCGCACGGGGACAAACTCAGCATCGCTCAGCTGACCACCACGACCGCCTTCTCCGCCGGCCTGACCACCGTCCTCATGGGCGTGGTCGGCAATGTGCCCCTCGCATTGGCCGCCGGCCTCGGTCTGGTCCCCGTCGTCGCCTATCAGGCCGCACCCCATATGACCTGGCCGCAGGCCATGGGCCTGGTGGTGCTGATGGGCATCGTCATCGTCATCCTGGCCGCGACCGGCCTGCGGACGATGATCATCAATGCCATTCCGCTGGCCATGAAGAATGCCATCGGCGTCGGCATCGGCATGTTCATCGCCATGATCGGCCTGGTCTCCTCGGGCGTGGTGGGACATGGTGCGCCCGGCGGGCCACCGGTAACACTGGGAGTCGAAGGGCATCTGTCCGGTTGGCCCACGGTGATCTTCGCGGTCGGCCTGTTGCTGATGCTCGCCCTGTTCATCCGCAAGGTGCCGGGCGCGATCCTGATCAGCATCGCCATCTCGACCGTGCTGGCGATCATCGTCAACGCCATGGCGACCATCGACCCCAAGTCGTGGGGCACCGTCGTACCCGAGAAGCCGAAAGCGCTGTTCGCTTCCCCGGATTTCGGCTTGATCGGCCACATCGACCTGTTCGGCGGCTTCGCCACCGCGGGTGCGGTGACCGCCACGGTGGTGCTGTTCACCCTGGTGCTGACCGGCTTCTTCGATGCCATGGGAACGGTTTTCGGCGTCTGTGACGAGGCGGGCCTGGTGGACGAGAAGGGTCAGGTGCCCGGCATGGGCAAGATCCTCACCACCGACGGTGTCGCCCAGATCATCGGCGGCCTGTCCGGCGGTGCGGGATCCACGGTGTACGTCGAGTCGGCGACGGGTGTCGGTGAGGGCGCCCGTACCGGTCTGGCCAGCGTCATCTCCGGCGGATTGTTCTGTGCCGCAGTCTTCTTCACCCCGATCGCGGCCGTGGTGCCGATTCAGGCCGCCGCTCCCGCCCTGGTGCTGGTCGGCGCGCTCATGATGACGCAGGCCCGCAAGATCGACTGGAACGATCTCGAGGTCGCCGTGCCGGCCTTCATCACGATCGTGCTCATGCCGTTCACCTACTCGATCACGAACGGTGTCGGTGCGGGCTTGATCGCCTACGCGGTGATCAAGCTCGCTCGCGGTAAGTACCGCGAAATCCATTGGCTGGTGGCCGTGGTGAGCGTCGTCTTCGTCGCCTACTTCGGTATCAACGGCATCGAATTGGCCCTGGGAGGCTAGTCATGCGCGACATCGCGGCACAACTCTTGGAATGGCATGCGGCGGGCAAGGATTACGCCGTGGCCTCCATCATCGGGATCGGCGGCTCCGCGCCCCGCCCGATCGGCGCGGCCCTGGCCGTGGATGCCGACGGCACCGTCATCGGGAGCATCTCCGGCGGCTGTGTCGAGGGTGCGGTCTACGAGTTGTGCCGCGAGTCGCTGCGAACGGGAGAGCCGCTCCGGGAGACCTTCGGCTACAGCGATACCGACGCCTTCGCGGTCGGATTGACCTGTGGCGGAACGATTCAGGTGTTCGTCCAGTCGGTGACCGAGTCCAATCGCGATGCGGTGGAGAAGGTCCTGCGAGCTGAGGGGGAGGCCGTGGCCATGGTCCGCGACCTCGACAGCGGCGCCGTGATGGCGCTGGGCACCTGGTGGACCTCCGGAGCCGAATTCGACGAACGGGTGGTGGCCGAAGCCCAGGCCATGCTCGACGCCGGCACGACCGCGGTGCGCACCATCGGGTGCGGCGCTCAGTCCGATGGGCAGCCCGCTGCCGCCGAGGTCACGGTGTTCGTGGAATCCCATGTGCCGCCGCCGCGGATGATCGTCTTCGGGGCGATCGACTTCGCGGCCGCGGTCGCCGGCATCGGCAAGTTCCTCGGCTACCACGTCACCGTCTGCGACGCGCGGGAGGTCTTCGCCACCCGCGCCCGCTTCCCCGACGCGGACGAGGTGGTCGTGGAATGGCCGAACAAGTATTTGGCGCGGACGCGGGTGGATGCCCGGACCGTGCTGTGTGTACTCACTCACGACGCCAAATTCGACGTGCCGCTACTCGAGGTGGCGCTTCGCCTGCCGGTGGCGTTCGTGGGTGCGATGGGATCCCGGCGGACGCACGAGGACCGTCTCCAGCGGCTTCGTGCGGTCGGGATGACGAATGCCGAACTGGCGCGGCTGAAGTCGCCCATCGGACTCGATCTCGGCGGGCGCACTCCGGAGGAGACAGCCGTCTCCATCGCCGCCGAGATCGTGGCGGTCCGCCGTGGGGGCACCGGAATGCCTCTGGGCACCTACGGCGGACCGATCCATCGCGACGCGATCGCGGTGCCGGAGGTGACCGTCCCGGACTCGCCGGACGCTCTGCGGCTCTCCGCCTGAAACTTCTATCGACCGAAAGGGACGGACCCACGGCCATGCCTTTGATCTTCCTGAATGGGGGTGCCATGCGCGGCGGACCCCTGAACCACCTGCTCGAGGGCGCGCCCTGCGCCGGGGAGGTCAGGACCGCGCCGCACTACCGGTTCTACTCGGTCGGCGACCGCTTCCCCGGCCTGCATCCGGTGGCCTACGGCGGCGCGCCTATCGCGGGCGAGCTGTTCGAGGTGCCGATGGAGGTGCTGCGCACCCGCCTGCTTCCGGCCGAGCCGCCGGAGCTGGAACTGGGTGTGGTTGCCTTGGACGACAACCGCTCGGTGCTGTCCATGCTGTTGCGCCGCCCGATCATTTCCTACCCGCAGCTCATCGACATCACCGATTTCGGAAGCTGGCACACCTATAGGGAGGAAACGACCCGATGAAGTACACCGCCGACGGGGCGCTGCGGAAATTCGACGTGCACTGCTCGATCCTGTTCACCGATCTGCCGCTGCTGGAGCGTCCGGCGGCGGCGAAGGCAGCCGGGTTCGACGCGGTCGAGTTCTGGTGGCCCTTCGGCGAGAACCCGGCGCCCGGGGACAAGGAGGTCGACGCGTTCGTCTCCGCGGTGTCCGACGCCGGGGTGCAGCTGGTCGGATTGAACTTCATCGACCTGGTGCCCGCCGGGCGGGGACTGGTGTCCGTGCCCGGGCGGGAGGCCGAATTCCGGGACAATATCGACGTCACCGTGGGGATCGCCGAGCGGCTGGGATGCCGGTCGTTGAATGCCCTGTACGGGAACCGGATTCCCGGTGTGGACCCGGCGGCGCAGGACGAGCTGGCTTTGGAGAACCTGCGGCTGGCCGCCCGTGCCGCCGCGGGCATCGATGCACAGGTGGTGCTGGAGGCTTTGAATTCCCTTGAGTCGCCGGACTATCCGATCGTCTCGGCGGCGCGCGCCGTGCAGGTTATCGATGCGGCGGACGAACCCAATCTCCGGCTCCTCTGCGATCTCTACCATCTCGCGCGTATGGGTGCGGATCTGTTCGGCGTGATCGCCGAGTACGCGCCCCGGATCGGGCACGTGCAGATCGCGGATGCGCCCGCGCGCAGCCGGCCCGGCACCGGAACCCTCGATTTCGAGGCTCTCTTCGCCGCCCTCGATGCCGCCGGATACGACGGCTGGATCGGGCTGGAATACCAGGACCCCGACCGTGATTGGAGCTGGATCGAGTGAGCGTCGTGCCGAGCGGGCCGGGATCGTGGACATCGCAGGGACACTGTGCGTCGGCGCTTCCGCCCGGCTGGGTGGTGGAGCGGTTCACCGTGCAGCTGCCGGTGAGTCGGACGCGGCCGGGGTCCCACTTCACGGTCCGGGAGCCGCTGACCGATGAGGGGCCGGCGGCTCCCGCGCTTCACTGCGTCAATGCCCGGTCGATGACCACGGCGTAGATTGCTGTCTCCCAGGGCTCCGGCTCGGCACCCATGAGGATCTCGTCCAGGAGTGGCGCTCGCGCCAGGCTTCCCGCGCCGTAGTGGCCGGAGGCGCGCGCACTGGCGATGACCGCGTAGACGACCGTGGCGTACACCTCGGCCCGCTCCGTGAGCACGACACCGTTCTTCGCCTCGAAACGCCGCAACCGATCCTCGACCGCGTCGATCACATCCCGCAGCGCTCGAATCTCGATGTCACTCTGGTCGTCCACGTCCCACCCCTTTCGGTCCGCGGTGCATCCTGTCGAATAGAGATGTCCTGGCCTGCAACTTGAGCGGGCAGATCGTGATCGGGCACTCGGCGTGCGCCTGCTGCGCGCCGAGCGCATCGGAACCGGTCATCCTCGGCAGCGCACGGTGACTGGATAGCGGAAGGTCGAACATCGTTGGAACCTCCCCATGTTCGGGATTGCGACCCCACCAGCAGACCATCAGCGACCGCTCCGGACCGGCAATTCGGGAGAATTCGGGTAGATCAAGTCCGAACCCACTACTTCCGTACCTCGAGAATCGTCACTTTGTCATTGTTCTGGCCGAACGTTGTCATGACATCGGCATTGTGGAGGGCCTTGAAGACCCAGGGCATCGTGGATTCGGATTCGGAGATGAGGGTGGTCTGGGAGAGGGCCAAATAGTCGATGCGAGTCCAGTTCCCGAGCCATTTCGTGACGGCCGGGTCGGAGTCGACCTTGTAGACCCAGACGTTGCCGTTCCCGGAGAAGCCGGCGTTGTGGAGGTCGAGCCAGAGTTCGCCCTCGGAGACGAGGACGGCGTTGTGGGGGATGTGGGTGGCGAGCCAGGTGACGACCTGGCGTTCGGGGCGGTCGGCGTCGGCGGTCCACTGGTAGCGGAGGGTATTGGTCCAGTGGTCGGTGAGGCCGGGGAGAACGGACAGGACCGAGGCGACGACCAGGACGGTGCCGAGCAGGGCGGTGGTGGAGCGCCGGGTGGCGAGATCGGTTCGGCGCGGACGTGATTCGAGGATTGCGCCGAGCGCGTCGGGGGTGAAGATGTCGCGGGGCCAGAGGGTGTCACCGAGACCCGCGAGGGCCAGGGCCATGAGGGGGAGCAGGGTGTCGATGTACATCGAGGGGAGGTAGCCGGTGCGCAGCAGGGTGGCCAGCTGGAGCAGCACGGCGAGCATGAGGGCTCGATAGCGGGTCACCGTGAGCAGGGCGACGGCGGCGAGGCTGCCGCCGATCGGGAGCAGGGTGTCGAGATTGAGCCAGCTGTCGACGAGGTTACGGGCATCGCTGTGGGGATCGAAGACACTGCCGCTGCCCTTGCGGGCGTGCAGCTGCCACTCGATGGCCTGGATCAGGGAGACGTGGCCGGGGCCGGGGATCAGCTCGTTCTTGAGGATCGCGTACAGCGGGTAGAGGGCCGCCGTCATGGTGAGGACAACCGCGAAGGACACCCACGCGTAGCGCCGATTGGCGGCCGGGCGGTAGTTCTGCCATAGGGCGTAGAGCAGGGCGGGAGCCACCACCGCGAGGGTCTCCTTGGTTTCCACCGTGACGGCGAAGCAGACGGCGGAACCCACTGCGGCACTCCACTTCCGGCGCGGGGACAGGGCCAGCAGGAAGGCGGCCAGCAGCCAGGGCAGCGCGATGTTGTCGAGCAGGACCAGGCGGCCGTAGTACATGGCCAGCGGGCTGAAGACGAACAGCAGCACCGCCGCGGCCGACCAGGCGCGGCGCATGCCCAGGCGGCGGGCCAGCAGGAAGATCAGCACGCAGGTCGCGACGCGCAGCACCACCATGAATTCGCGTCCGGCCACGGTGGTGTCGCCGGACCAGCGCTGCAGGCCGCGGGTCAGCTCGAACCAGATCGACATCTGCAGCCAGCCCAGCGGCGGATGGTCGTACCAGTAGGTGTAATTGGCGAGGGCGTGCAGGTTGGGGACGGCCCACGCCTCGGCCACGTAGACGCCCTCGTCCTTGAAGCGGAGGGGGTATCCGACGAGGTTGATCGAGGTGACCACCGCGCACCGTGCCGCCAGGGCGGTGATGAGGGCCAGGGTGAGCCTCCGGCGCTCGGTCAGCGTCGAAATATGCTGGCCCAGAGCGGAAATGCGCCGGCGCGCGGTGTATCCGGCGGCCTCCGGGTCGCGGGTGTCGACCGCGGTGCTCATGCGGCGTCCGAGGTCAGCGCCGGCTCACCGGCGGGGCTCTGGAAGTGGTCGCCGACGTGGGCGGTCTTGTCCCAGCCGAGCCGCCCGAGCGCGTACCACACCACCGATTGGATTGCGGCATAGGACAGGACGAGCTGGTACGGGTAGAAGGTGAGCGCGAACAACACGTAGACGTGCCAGGGGACCGGGCGCTGATATGTCTTGCCGAACTCGTGGAGGTGCAGCATCTGCAGGGCGACGGCCAGCGCGATCGGGATCGCCGGCACGCACATGGCGACCGCCAGCGGCGCGGGCGATTTGATCCAGAAGACGGTGGCCAGCGTCAGCGGCAGCACCGCGAAGGAGATGGTCTGGAACAGGCTCATGGACAGGATCTGCGCGGCGATCACCCGCTGCCCGAAGGTCGGCAGCGAACGCCAGTTGCCCGCGACGAAGCTCTGGAGGAAGCCGATGTTCCAGCGCCGGCGTTGCTTGATCAGCGTGGCCAGGTCGGGTGGTGTCTCCTCGCGGGTGGTGAGACCCGGGTCGTAGAAGGTGAGCGTGCGCGCGCCGTGCACAGCGGTCGCGCGGACGGCGAGCTCGCAGTCCTCGGTCAGCGACATGGGCCAGGCGCCGGTCTCGATGAGCAGGCCGGTGCGCAGGAACACCGTATTTCCGCCCAGCGGCATGAAGCCCCTGTCGGATTGGTAGCGCATCTGCGAGGAGAACCAGCGCTTGTACTCCAGCAGATTGTGCCAGGAATACCAGCGCAGCAGCCGCTGCCGGAAACGCTGGAGACGAGTGCCGGTGAACTGCGGATCCATCAGCTGGATGCCGCCCTGGATGATGGCGACACCGGGATGATCCTGGAAGGCTTGGTCGACCGCACGCAGAAGACCGGGCGCGGCAATGGATTCCGCATCGAGAACGGTGAAAACCGTGAATTCCGAGCGCAATCGCCAGAATGCGTGATTCAGCTGTTGCGGCTTGTTCGGCGGGCGATCGCCCAGCGGGTAGACGATGAGCCGGATCGGGCCGTCCGGGAGCGGGCCGGGCAGGTCCGCGGGCAACGGCTCAGCGGTGAGTTCGACGTCGAGGGTCCGGCGCATCTGCTCATACGATTCGCCCTGCGCCAGGCCGGTATTCACGATGCGACCGGTGATCGCCGCGACCTGGGCGGTCTCCGGGTCGTCGTCGTTGACCACCGCGATGACCCGGTGCCGGTCATGGTCGCGCTGCGTCCACACCGTAGTGAGCAGCGTGTGCGCGAGCACGTCCGTCTCGTGGCGGGCGGGAATCAGCACGGCGATGGACTCCGCCGCGGGCCCGCCCGGCGCGGCCAGCAGCAATTCCCGCTCCAGTCCGCCCTCGCGCTGCATGTACACCAGCGAGATCAGGAACCATGAGCTCATCACCAGCGCGAACGCCGAGAACGCGACGCTCAGCGCCACCAGGAAGGAGTGAAAACTCCCGGAGCACAGCAGGACGACCGCCAGGCTCACCGGTACCGCGCCCGCCGCGGTCAACAGCTGACCCCGGCCGATCTTCCGGCTGCGCTCCCCGTGCACGAGATGTGCTGCGCGCGTACGTGGTGGCGGCGCTTCAACAGACACGACGAATCCCTCACTGCGGCAATGCGAATCAATCAATGCCGAACGGCCACCCCCGACAGCAGCCCCCGAACTGCGAACCCGGGCTGCGGATCAGTGCCGTGGCGCCCGGGTCGTGAAACCGGCGACTCTGCCGGTGCTCCGGATCGTAGCAAAACCGTTGCGGGAGTGCGTGTCGGGCGAATCCGCGCTGTATCGGCCGTCGAATCGGTCACCCAGTATCGGTGCGGGTGCCCGGCTGTGCCGCTCGGTCGCCGGGTCGGGCCTCAGCGCGGAAGCTCGCGGCGTTTCACCAGGTCGTACGCGTAGGCGGGCCACCAGGTTCCGGCGCTGGGTTGCCCAGGAGCGCAGGATCCATCGGATTCGCCGGGCCGCTTGATCCACAGATCCGCGTCGGCCCGGGTCGAGCCGGTGACGATCGAGGGTGGCAGGCCGAGTCCCCGCTCCCAAGGATTGCACCAGCTACCAGGGCCTTCCGGCGGCGGCCCGGTGCCATTGCGGGAAGTATCCACGATGTAGTGCCCGAAGCCGAGCCGTGCGACGACCGCGTCTCCATACGCACGTTCGGTTTCCGTGCGATAGAAATTGGCGACATTCAAACTGAATCCCCGTGTGCGCCAGGCATGTACGGCCACGAGGCGGCGCGCGAGCTCCGCGGGCAGCCAGTGCGAGTTGCCGCCGTCGACGTAGACGGCGACGCGGGGATCGGCGGTGAGCCGGTCGACGGCGTAGACGAGCAGTCGCGTCCGTTCCGCCGCCTGCTCGGGGGTCAGGCACGAGGTGTGGGCCAGGGCGTCGGGTTCGAGCACCACCACCGTGTGCCGATGGCCGATGCCCGTCGCGAACCGGTCGATCCAGTGGCGGTACGCGCCGGCGTCGGCCGCTCCGGTGCCCGGTCCGGTCCCGCAGTCGCGATGCGGAATCGCATAGGCGACAAGAACTGTCAGCGCTGAACCGGCAGCGGAAACGTAATCGTCCACGGCGGCGGAGAGGCGGTCGGCGGGGATCGCGGAATCGAACCAGCGGGCCGTCGGCTCCACCGCGACGGCCCGCAACGGTTCCTGCCCGGGTTCGCGCGCCGCCGCCGCGGACTGAGCTCCGGGATCCACGTACAGGGCGTATCCGGCGAACGGATTCGGCTGGGCGGCAGGATGATCCGGCAGCGCGAAACAGGCGGCGAGCAGCAGCAGGCCGATCAGTGCCCTGGCTCGCATATCCACCTCAACCGGGAGTCGCGGAGAGACCGCCGTCGACAATGGAGGTGAACTCTACCGACAACCGTTGACCCGCTGCGCTACTCGGGATCTCCGGCGGACGCGAGCGCGGCTCGGGAGGCATCGGGTGGGCGGCGGATCGGCAGGGCCGCCGCGGTGGCGAGTGTGCGCCGTAGTCGCCAGGGGAGCGCTGCGAACAGCGACATCATGGCGGCGGCGGTGCCGCGCAGGTCGTCGCGGCCGGAGAGGTAGGCGCGCTGGGACTCGACGGGCAGTGCGAAGAAGGCCTCGAAGAACAGTGGCAGGTCGGCGGGCGGCAGCGCCAGCAGGGCCCGTAATCCGGCCTGGCGCAACAGGTGCACCGCCCGTGCCGTACCCGGCCACAGGGATTCCCCGGCTACGACGGCATCGGCCATCCGCAGCGAGGTCGCGACGCTGTACCCCGTCGCCGGATGCGTGAAAGCGCCCGCAGCGCCGAACGTGGAGGCGTTCGGCCGGCCGCCGTGCACCGGGAATCGGACCCGTTCGACCGGTTCGGTTCCGGTGAGAGCGATTCCCCGGCAACGCAATCGGTGCGTCAGCCGGTCGTGCAGCGTTCGCTGATCCAGCGCCGGGAGCCCGGCCAGGCACGTCTCCTCCAGCAGGACCCGCTCGTCGTCCAGTGGCACCGCGTACAGAAACGACCGGGGCGCATCGGTTTCCGCGCCGTTGTCCGCGCGCCAGTCCATGAAATACGTCTCCGGCTCCGGCAGCCGGGCCCGGTCCACGATCACCCCGAATGCCGTCTGCTCGGCCAGCCTGGGGGAGCGGGCGACCCCGCGCGCGTCGATGACCCGTCCGGCCGCCAGTACCGGACCCGACGCGAGCCGCACCGACGGCAGATCCAGTCCGTCGTGCCGGTAGCGAGCCGCGGGCGCGATCTCGGTCACGCGGTCCTGCCGGAGCCGCGCACCCGTGACGTCCAGCGAATCCTGTAGGCGTGCCGTATCGAAGACGAGGTAGCGGCGATCCAATTCGATACGGCGCTGCGCCCACGCGATCGGGCGGTCGACCATGGCCCCGACCGCCTCCGGGGCGACCCACTGCGGCAGCTCATCCGCCCAGGCCGCATAGGTGGCCGTCCATCGCCGCCAGGGGTGCGGATCGACGATCGTGACCGAGAGTCCGTGTGCCAGCGCGCGGTGGGCGAGGCCTCGCCCCGCCGGGCCCGCACCGCAGATGAGCAGATCGTCGGTCACCACGTGATTGGATCATGCCGGGTCGCCCGCCTACGCTTCGGGAATGATGCCGGGCCGGGGAGGGCTCGGGCAGGCCGCGAAAGGTGAGCAGATGACGTACCCCCCCGCCGGATTCGGCGGCGACCCCACCGTGCACGGGCAGCCGCCGCAGGATCCGGATCCGGCGTGGTGGGACCACCCCACTCAGCAGACCGGCGGCCAGCAGCAGACGCCGCAGACCGGCTGGTCGGGACAGCAGCAGGCCGACCCGGCGGGCTGGCAGCCGACGCAGACGAATTGGATTGGACAGCAAGGGTATCCGCAGCAGGCGGGGTATCCGCAGGATGCTGGTTACGCGCAGCAGCCGGGCTTCCAGCAGAACCCGGGCTTTCCGCAGCAGCCGGGCTTCCCGCCGCCGCAGCCGCCCAAGTCGAACACCGGCTTGATCATCGGCGTGGTGCTCGGCGCGATCGTCGTGCTCGCGGTCGCCGTCGGCGCGATCGTCCTGGTCTCCAAGAAGGACGACTCCTCGCAGGCCGACGCCACCACGACCACCACCACGTCGTTCGCCACCAGCGCCCCGGCTACCACCCGCAGTGCGCCCACCACCTCCAAGTCCGCGCCCGGCGGCAGCCGCTTCAGCTACACCGAATACGGCAAGGACTGGAACTTCAAACTGGGCGACGTCGCGCTGCAGGCCACCTACGTGTCCGGTCGCGACTACGACTCCTGCGCCCCGATCGAGGAGTCGGGCGCACTGACCGGCCTCGGGTGCACGCGCGCCTCGGAGATGGCGTGGAAGACCGAGAACGGCGCACTCATGCTGACTCAGCTGGTGCTCACCATGGCCGACGCCGACAAGGCCTCCAGCGCCGACGGCCAGTTCGACGACAAGGACGTGGTGCTCCCCGACGGCAGCTACATCAAGAACTTCGAAACCGGCAAATGGCAGGACGGCAACCAGGGCAAGTTCCTGGTCATCACCGTCGGTACCGCCACTCCGGCCGTCGACGAGGCGACGGTCGAGAAGTACGTCAAGTACCGCCACAACGACACCCTGGGTGCGCTGGCCTTCCGCTGAGCATTTCGCAACTCGCGCCCGGCGCCCACTCCTGGTGCCGGGCGCGAGTTTTCGATGCGTCCGGTGTCAGATGCCGCCGGTGGCCAGCAGGCCGCCATCCACCCGCACGGTCGTGCCCGTGATCCACGACGACTCGTCCGAGGCCAGGAATCCGATCAGCGCCGCCACATCCTCCGGCGACCCCAGCCGCTTCATCGGATAGACGCCCGCCGCGGCCTCCTCGTCGGCCGCGTACAGCGCGTCCGCGAACTTGGTCTTGATCACGCCCGGCGCCACCGCGTTCACCCGGATCTTCGGGCCCAGTTGCCACGACAGCTCCTCGGTGAGCCGGATGAGCGCGGCCTTGGACGCCCCGTACGCGGCGATCACGCCGGTGGACCGCAGCCCCGCGACGCTGGCCACATTCACCACCGCGCCCCCGTGCTCACCCATCCACGCCCGGTACGCCTCCTGCACATACCCCAGCGCCGCAACGACATTCACATCGAAGATCTTGCGCACGGCATCCAGATCGGCATCCATCAGCGCCCCGTACACCGGATTGATCCCGGTGTTGTTGATCAGCACATCCAGCGACCCGAACTGCGCCACCGCGGTGGCGACCTGCTCGGCCCGAGCCGCCGCATCGCCCGAATTACCGGCGACCGCGACCACCTGCCCCGCATACCCCAGCCCGCGCAGCCGCTCCGCCGCCTCCTCCAGCGGCTCCGGCTTCCGAGCCGAAATCACCACATTGGCACCCCGCCGCATCAGCTCCGCCGCCACCGCGAACCCGATACCCCGGCTGGCTCCGGTGACCAGCGCGCTCTTACCCGACAAGTCATCACTCATGTGACGGCACGCTACTTCAGTCACATGGTCGGGTCTAATCTGCCCCAGATTGGGGTTCATGCCGTCACACGGTACCGGTCGTGATTCCGGGCCGCACAGGGGTTTCCGGACCGATCGCTGCAGGGGTGCTCGAAGCAAGGGGGTGTGGTTCACCGGTGAGGAGCGACAGTGCCCGTGCCACCTCGGGCAGTGAGGCGCGGACATAGGTGTAGGTCGCCCCTGCGGCCCCGCCCGGCTCGCTGTGGCCGGCATAGGCCCGCGCGACGGCATATCCGCATTCCCGTTCGACGAAGGTCAGGGTCGTGTGACGGATCCAGTGCGCACTGACTTGCAGGGCGGCAGCCCAGGGCAGCTGTTCGCGAATCCGCTTCGTCAGATAGTCGTAGCGGCGGCGCCCCACCGGCCTTCCGCTGCGGTATCGCAGCACCCGCCGTGTGGCCTGTTCGCCACCGCGGAGAGCGACGTGCTCGACAAGTCGCACCATCAGCGTCGGAGACACCGGCTGCCAACGCTCGGTCTCACCCTTCTCGCGGAGTTTGACCAGACAGTCCTCGACATTGAGATCCGCGACTGTGAGGGCCAGCAGACCCCCACGGCGGCACGCGGTCTCGATATGCAGGCGCACGATCAACGCGTCGAGCTCGCAGTCGTCGCCGGTCGTGGAGGCGACCCGACCGATGTCGACGACTTGGTCGAGATCCAGGGCATGGCGGGTACTCGGCAACCGGCGCGGCTTCTTGACCTGCAGGGCGGGGTTGTCGTGGGGGTGAAGGATCCGATCCGCTTCGGCGTGGCTCGGGGTGGGTGGCCCGCAACTCGCGCCCGCAGTCAGCAGCGGTCGCGGGTTTCGACATCACCTTCAGCGAGCGGTCGCATCCGCAAGCCGGATTCGGCCAGCTGGTCGGCGGGCAGGAAGTAGAGGGGAGTCCAGGGGTCGCGATATTCCACCGAATCGGCGTGACGCATGCCTTCGACGGGCTGGGACTCGGTGTTGGCCTTGGTATCCCAATCGACGTGGTCGGGTGCACCGAGTTCGCCGGTGAGGGTGTCGACGAGTTGACCGTTCTCCTCGACATCGACGTACACCAGCCACTGGTGAGCGGCTGTGGCGATCAGGTCTTCGGTGACCGCAGCGGCATCGGCGGTCTCGAGCATGTCCGCCGGAAGGTAGTGCGGTTCGGGCGAACTGGCGTCGGGCTCGACGGTGAGCACTCCGAAGCCGAGGGCCGCATAGGTCAGGGCTGCTTCCAGGCGGGCGCGGGTTTCGCGTCGGTCCGCGGAGATCTGGTTGGCACCCCGTGTCGAGCGATGACCGCAACAGCCGGAACGTCGTTGTTCGGCTGTCTCGCTAAGTGAGGTTGCGTCGACGAACCAGGTGACCTTCTAAATCCTCGGCGCGATAGCCGAATTCGAGCACGCCCTGATGTCCGAACGCACCCGCGACGGCCTGGCCGCGGCCCGCGCCCGCGGACGCACCGGCGGCCAGAAACCCACACTCGGACCTCGCCAGGTGCAACTGGCCCAGCAGATGGACGAAGAACTCGACAACCGAGGCAAACGCCGCTACACCGTGGACCAGATCGCCGCCGAGTTCGGCGTCACCCGCCCCACGATCTACCGACACCTCAACAAGACGACCCCGCAGCCTCCGTGCCCGCGTCTCGATTTCTGGCGGGTTGCCGGTGGAGCTCATCTCGCGATGCTGCCCCCTCACACCCGCGGTCGAGCCATTTCGGTCATTTGCTCAACTCCGGGGAGTTACGGTTTCCCGACCGTCGCCGGCAGCTCGAACGGCTGCCCCGACCGGCTGGGCGGCCCGACTGCCCGCTGGGCCGAAACCCAAAAGCCGGCTGGGAACCGCACAGGCAGACCGGTCAGTCGAGGTAGCCCTGCAGGGCCTGTGAGCGTGACGGATGGCGCAGCTTCGACATGGTCTTCGATTCGATCTGGCGGATTCGTTCACGCGTGACGCCGTAGACCTTCCCGATGTCGTCGAGGGTCCGGGGCTGCCCGTCATCCAAGCCGTAGCGCAGCCGCACCACGCCTGCTTCCCGCGGGTTGAGCGTGTCGAGCACCGACTGCAATTGGCGCTGCAGCAGGATGAACGACACGGCGTCGATCGCGACGACAGCCTCGGAGTCCTCGATGAAGTCGCCGAACTGGCTGTTACCCTCGTCGCCGATCGTCTGATCCAGTGAGATCGGTTCACGCGCGTACTGCCGGATCTCCAGGACCTTCGCGGGTGTGATGTCCAGTTCCTGCGCGAGCTCTTCGGGCGTGGCCTCGCGGCCCAATTGCTGCAGCAGCTCACGCTGGACGCGTCCGAGCTTGTTGATGATCTCCACCATGTGCACCGGGATGCGAATGGTGCGGGACTGGTCGGCCATGGCGCGACTGATCGCCTGCCGAATCCACCAGGTGGCATAGGTCGAGAATTTGAATCCCTTGCGGTAATCGAACTTTTCGACTGCACGAACCAGGCCCAGATTGCCTTCCTGGATCAGGTCCAGAAAGCCCATACCCCGCCCGGTGTACCGCTTGGCGATCGATACCACCAGCCGCAGATTCGCCTCCAGCAAGTGGTTCTTGGCCTTGACGCCGTCCTGTACGACCCAGGTCAGGTCGCGGCGACGCGCGGCGGTGATGCCGGACCCCGATTCGAGTTCCTCGTGTAGCTTCTGCGCCGCATACAGTCCGACCTCGATCCGGATCGCCAGATCCACCTCTTCTTCCGCGGACAGCAGGGGAACACGGCCGATCTGCTTCAGGTACGCGCGTGTCGAATCCCCACCGGCCGTGAGCGCGGCTTCCTCGCGCGCCCGTCGCAGTGCCGGGGACTCGCTGTCATCCCAATCCGAATCATCCCCGGCGCCACCTCGCTCCGCTGCGTCGACTGCGACCTCGAAGGTTGAATCCTCTTCCGGCGCATCGGTTCCGACGCTCACCGGGGCCATATCGACATCCGAGGGAGGCTGGTCGGTCGTTCTGTCGGCGGAGGTTGCCATATTCGCCCTTTCGCGGGATCAGGGCGGCACCGCGATGTGGGATCCGCAGGGAGGCCTTGGGCGCCCTCGGCAATCACCGAAGCCGCTGGCCAGTGTACCGGCACACCGTGGCGGCATCCGGACAACCCGCGCACTGTCGACTCGCATCGGATGCGTCTTCTCGCATCCGATGCTGAGCAATCCCGAGGACCGAAAATTTCGGCGCACTGCCGGCCGGGACCGATCGTGCCTCTGCGACTCAATGATGTTGCCGAGCCAACGGTTTTTGTAACCGGCGTGGCTGCTGCCGTGGACACATTCCCAGGAGAAGGCGATACGGCGAGCCGAACGCATCCGACCAGAAGGTACATATTTCAGCCGCCACTCTGGACGAGAGTGGCGCCAGCGCGGACTACCGACACACGGGCAAGGATCTGAGCGCCCGCTGCTGGAAACGCGTTCTCTCCTGAAGGAAACCCGCTCTCTCAGCCTCGAATTGGAGAACCAGGCCGCGGCCCTCGCCCGAGCTGGAGCAGCAGGCCGGCAGCCGCTCGTCTACGTGGTCGTGCTGAAGGACGTCGACGAACTCATGCCGTGCTCCACTATTCGGCCCCGATGCTGCGCGGACTGCCGAAGACATCGGGTCCGGGTACGCGTCGCGGGGCCCAGGAGTTCCTCATCGCTGAGCGACGGGGGTGGGCGACCGATGAAGGATTCACACCTTGTCGGCGCCCCCGAGGAGATTGGCTGGCATGAGCGCCCCCGGCCGTCGCACACCACCACCCCGATTGCCCGGCGAACTGATCGTGCGCCTGGTCGAAGCGCACAAGCGCGGCAACCTGCATCTGCCGATGTTCCACGCCGACGACGTCCTGCCGCTGCTGGACGGAGACGAGCGCGAGATCGCCGCGGCAGCAGTGCTGTTGGACGCCAACCGCGTCTTCTACCCGGAATCGCTCGACGGATCCTGACAACCACCAGCCGAAAGGGAGGCCGCAATGCCTGAACCGCTGGGCTGTGACATCGAGATCGTCAAACGCTCCCGCCGCGACAGTGACCGGCTCGTCTGCTGGGCCGAGGTGACCGTGAACGGCATGCAGATGCCGGCCACCGGCGAGCCGCGCATCGTGCACACCCGGCAGGGAACGTGCATCGGGCTGGACCTGGCCGTACCGCAGGGCAGCACGCGGCACGTCGGTGGCGGCCGCTGGGGCGGGGGTACGAGACCCCGATCGGATCTGGACCTGGTGACGAGAGCTCCGCCCGCGTGTCCGCAATGCGGACCCTCGGGCTTCCGACGCTTTTCGAGCTCGGTCATGATCAGATGACGTGCTGGCTCACCGTGGACGGCTCGGTCGAGGAGTTGGGCGAACAGCTTGCTGTAGAGCGCGATCTCGCGCGGCTGGTCGACCGTCAGCTCAGCGCTCACGGTCTCAGACAGCACCAGCCGGTTGTCCTACATCACGGAGCCGTTGATAGCCGGACCGTCGAGAGCGAACCGCTCCGGCACGATCCCAAGGACGAGGCGCGGCAGGGACATCGCGCCGAGTAGGTGTTGCGATCGTCATACCATGACCGAGCTGCAGGCCACTGGGAGCCATTCGCGTTCGAGTGCCGTCAGGCTGGCCGCAGTGCGTTTCCAGGGAGCCCCTCGTTCCGACTACTCGCCGGTAGCCCAACGATGGCGACACTCCGCGGACGACCTTGCGAATCAGAGTTCTTGGACGTGCGATCAGTGTTTAGTGTTCGCGCACAATTAACGAGACGTAACGGTCGACCAAGGCCATGACGTGCCAACTGACACTACACTCGCATTCGCCCCTCCAGATCGAGGGCTTCACCGTTCGAGGCTGTCAGCGCCAACACGGTGTCGCGCTCCGTGCCGCGATGCACGGAATCACCAGACGTCCGGGATCGACGCGCTGAGCTGTTGGCATGCCCCTACCTGCCGGCGGCCGCGTCGGGCACCGACACGACCCGGGAGGAATCCGTGGGCCAGCAGCACACCCCTACCGCCATCTCGACCGCACGCGCCATTGGCCGTGTGAGACAGCTTGATTCGCTCGATCTGCACCTGCTCGATACCGAAACGCCCACTACGCCACTGCATATCGGCGCGATTATGCTGCTCGACTCCGCGTCAGCGCCGAATGGACCGCTCGATTCCGAAGCACTGCGACGGCTTTTCACACAGCGGCTGCCCCTCGTCGCGCCGCTCCGCCGCCGGGTGCGCACAGTCCCGCTCGGACTGGACCTGCCCTACTGGGAGGACTGTGCAGAGATCGACCTGAAATACCACGTCCGGGATATCCGGCTGCCGGACGGCACCGATGATCGAGAGCTCGCCGACTACGTCGCGCGCCGCCATGGTCAGCCGCTCGATAAGTCGCGTCCGCTGTGGGAATGCCACCTCGTGTCCGGACTCTCGGGCGGGCGGCAGGCCGTCTATATGAAGGTGCACCACGCGGTGATCGACGGCGTATCCGCCGCCGAGATCATGGCCGCAATACTGGATATCTGCGAAACACCGGCCGCCACACTGCCGTCGGCTCGGGAGGTACGTCGCGGCCGGACACCGTCGACGGTCGAGATGCTCGCGCGCAGCCTCCCGAACGCGCTCACTCGACCAGCAACCCGATTCCGTGCCGCCCTGCGCGCCGTGCCGACACTGCTGCGCTCGGCCGATGACCTACGCACCAAGCACCCCGACGTACCGTTCAACGGCCCGCTCACCAGCGCCCGTAGCGTCGCCTACACATCGCTGCCCCTCGATGCGGTGAAAACTATCAAGAACAGCGTTGATGGGACGGTCAACGATGTCGTGATGGCCTTGTGCACCACCGCGTTGCGGAGCTGGATGCGCGACCGGGGCTTGGCCACGGACCGACCGCTGCTGGCCGCCATTCCCGTATCGGTGCGCACGCCCGAGCAGTTCGGTACTGCGGGAAACCAGTTTTCACTCATGCTCACCACGTTGCCGATCTCCGAGACCGACCCTCGTCATCGAGTGAAACTCTTGCGGGACAATCTGGCTGTCGCCAAACAGCGTTTCCGCGCCCAGTCATCGAACCTGCTGCATGACGTCACCACACTGGCGACACCACTGCTGCACGGCATGCCCACCCGAGTTGTGATGCGGGCGGCTGCGTCCACTCTTCCTCTGGTCAACCTGCTCGTCTCGAACGTGCCTGGGCCACAGATACCGTTGTACCTCGCGGGAATTCGCGTGCTCTCAAGCCACCCCGTCTCAGTGCTCACCGAGCTGTCAGGCTGTGTGAACATCACTGTGATGTCCTACGACGGACACCTCGACTTCGGAATTCTCGCCTGCCCCAACACCGTTCCCGACGTCTGGGAAATCGCTCGCAATCTCGAGGACGCACTGGCCGAACTCCAGGCCTGACAGACCAAACAGGGCAGGACATGACCGCCGAACCTATCGATTACGAACCGACGACACTGTCCCGGCAGTCCGGCACATTCGACGTGATGCCAGGCGTGCGTAGCGGCGACGGCGCGCCGTGACAGCAGCGACCAAGGTCTACGTCGCACGCGGCTTTCACGCGGCCACGATGGATGAGATCGCGCTTGTGCGGGCTGGAGCAAACCGATTCTGTACAAGGAATTTTCGGGAAAGCTGGAGCATTAACTGGCGGTGTTGCAGCACCATATCGACGCATTGACCGACGGGGTGCAGCGGGCCCTGCGCTCGACCACCGCGAATCGGGACCGGGTCCGCGCCGCGATCCAGGCCTACTTCGACTTCGTCGACCATGAGACGCAAGGTTTTCGGCTGGTCTTCGATTCCAACGTACCGAGCGAGCCCTCGGTGCGCTGGCGAGTCGGACGCGCAACAGACGATTGCGTGAGAGCCGTCTCCACTGCCGTCGCGCGTGATTCCGGATTGAGCCCGTACCGATCCCGCATGCTCGCCGCCGGGCTGGTCGGCGCCAGCCAATTCGCCGCGCAGTACTGGCTCGACACCGGCCGTGCTGTCCCGAAGGCCGACGCCATCGCGGCGGTGATCACCCTGTGCTGGGGCGGATTGTCGTCCGTACCGCTGCAGTCGACCGAATGACTCCGCGCCCGCAAGGCGCTATGCCACGGGCACGACGATCTCGCCGTGCGAGCGCGCACTCGCGCGCCGCAGAGACCGAAAAGCCTCACCCCATAACCACTCTCGACACGACCAGATCTGAACCATCCGACACCCCGGCGCCGACGACACACGAACGTGCCGAGCAATCACAGACCGGCGCCGAACCTGCGACCGACAGCGGCGCCGATGACGGGGTGCCAGGTTGGCGGCGACAGCGTTGGTGCTCACTCGAATTGATATGTGGTGCCATCCGAGGTGACTGGGCCCCGATTACGGGTCCACCGATCATGTGAGTTTCAGTGGTTGGTTGAACTCGGTCGGTGACCATTGCTGGCGGAATGCGGTGGGGCTGAGGAAGTCCAGCGATCCGTGTGGCCGGTAATCGTTGTACTCGATGCGCCAGTCTTCGGCAAGGACTTGGGCCTCGGTCAGCGAACAGAAGACCTCGCAGGCGAGGAATTCGTCGCGGAAACGCCCGTTGAAGGACTCGCAGATCCCGTTCTGCCACGGTGATCCCGGGTCGATGAACGCCGGGTCGACGCCGGTGAACCGGCACCAGTCGGCCTTGGCGTGTGCGGTCATCTCGGTGCCGTTGTCCATGCGGATGCGCACGCGAGATCAGCCGCAGCCGCTGCCGCAACACCTTCTCGATTTCGTCGATTGCCGACGGTCGTCGTTGCACCGACCGCGACTGTCCGGCCACCCGGCAGGCACGGCGTTCGCAGACCCCGAACCGATCCCGCAGCGCCACAACAGCTCTGCGACGTCGGTCCGGGCTCAGAAGTTTCCCCGGGAAATCTCCTTGAGCATGTCGATGTCGAGGGCCTGCTCGGCGACCATCTTCTTCAGCCGGGCATTCTCTTTCTCCAGCTCCTCGAGGCGTTTGGCGTCGTCGGATTTCATGCCGCCGTACTGGTTCTGCCAGCGGTGCCAGGTCGCCTCGGCGATCTCCAGGTGCTTGCACACGTCCTCGACCGAGAAGTTCTGCCCGAGCAACTTCTCGCCCTCGCGCAGCTTGCGAATGA
This sequence comes from Nocardia sp. NPDC046763, assembly GCF_040645495.1. Lineage (NCBI taxonomy): Bacteria > Bacillati > Actinomycetota > Actinomycetes > Mycobacteriales > Nocardiaceae > Nocardia > Nocardia sp. NPDC046763. The sequence continues at coordinate 205,896 of NZ_JBEYYI010000015.1, forward strand.
TCTGCTCGGGCGTGTGCCGACGTCGTGCCATGGTGTGATCATCTCCTCCTGCACCCATTCTGGTGCATCGGAACTCTCACAACCGGCGGACCTGCTCACAGGGCTCCAGTCATCACCATGGTGGCCAACTTTCGACCGGCGACCGGCTGCACCGACCGAGGCACCTGGAACCACCAGTTATCCCAGTCGATGTCAGGAGGATGCCAGCCCGCGCGTAGTGCGAGCTGGTGCCCGGGATTGTGTAGCCCGGCGTTACGGTCCAGGTCGGCGTATGCGCCGAGTTCGGCGTGCAGCTTGTCTTCGGACTGAGCGAATTGGGCGAAGCCGGGCTGAGTGTCGGGTTCGTCGGTATCGATCAGAAGGATCGCCCCATCGGGGAGGATGGCAAACTGGTAGGCGAGTCCACTCGCGAATTCGTCCCAGCTGGTCACCGGAGCCCCTTGTCCAGCCATTCCAGCCGTCTCGTCCTCGATGACAAATAGCGTGTTGGCTTGAAGTCAGGCCCCGGCATCGAGTCTCCGATACATCGCGAGTTGTAATGTGCCGCAAAGACTACGAGCCTCCACTGACATTCCGCGCCTGGCCGACCTCGCAGGGGCATAGTGGTGAAGACTGGCGGAGCCAGAAACACTCGGAACTGTCGCATACCGCGCTGACCGAAACGGCCAGCACGGGGCGACGGAAGATCAACTGGCCGTGGCCATCTGAGGCCGGCTGAACGTCCTCTTCTGCCGATGATCGAGCACTCTGCGGGGCACGTACGCGCTGTCGCTTCCGAGAAGTTGTGCCCTCACAATTTGAAGCATGCTCGTTTCATCATGGCCGTGAAGGCGTATCGTCCGTCTGGCAAGTTGTCACGAGCAAAGGTAGTCGAAATGACCCGAACGCCGATGAAAATAGCTGCAGTAGTGATTATTTCAGCCGGAATCGGACTTTCCACCCTGGGTACGGCCGCGGCGGGTCCGTTGCCGGAAGTCGGTCCGATCGCGGACACCGGGAGTTTCCAAGGGGCCATGCAGCAGCAGGGGAGCTTCATCGGCACCGTGGCGTCGCTGCTGTGCGTATTGACTGGCGGTCACCCACATATGGGTATGGGCGGCCCGCTCGTCTGCTACGGCGGCCTATTGGGATCCCAATAGGCGATTCGCGGGCGAACCACTATGCCCCCAGTTTGATTCGGTCCCAGCGTCCTGCGGGGGACCGAACCCCACGGGTTCCCGCCACGTCGGCGAGCAGAGCGCAAGATCGACGAAGCAAATGTGGCCACACATCCGCACATGCCGCATGCCGCGCTGACCGAACCGGCCAGCGCGGGGCCGCCGGCGGCCGGAACCTGTTGCGGTGCACTACGTCCGCTACTGGCACCCCTCTATGTCAAGACGTGGGTGTGGGTGTGGGGTTAACCTGGTTTTCGGGTCCGGGATGTGGCTTGTCCGAAGGGTC
>NZ_JBEYYI010000016.1:0-205531 GCF_040645495.1 Nocardia sp. NPDC046763
TGGGCAGACCAGCGGCTACCTCGCGCCCGAAACCCGCTGGCATGCGCGCCTTCGACACACAGACCAACCCGAAACCGGATCGGTGGATCGAGGCTAAGAGCCTCTAACAGGTTCGGTCAGTTGGTGTCGGGTTCGGTTGCAGTGCAGGATGTTTCGATGTGGCAGCACCATGTATCGTGGACGACGAGTTTTGGGCGGTTATCGAACCGCTACTGCCGGTGAAACCGGCCGGAACACCGGGACCGGCGCAGATGGACAGTCGACGGGTACTGCAGGGGATCTTGTTCGTGCTGATCACCGGGATCGGATGGGAGGACCTGCCCCAGGAGCTGGGGTTCGGATCCGGGATGACCTGTTGGCGCAGAGTACGGGACTGGCAAGCCGCCGGAGCGTTCGAGCAGATCCATCAAGTCGCGCTCGCCCGTGCCCATGCCGCCCGGATGATCGACTTCGACCGGGTCATCGTCGACGGCTCGCACGTGCGGGCGAAAAAAGGCGCGCCGCAACAGGTCCGAGCCCGGTCGACCGCGCCAAGACCGGTTCCAAGCACCACATCCTGACCTGCGGGAACGGATTCCCGCTCGCAGTCGCATTGTCAGCGGCCAATGTCAACGATCACCTGCTGTTGCCCACGCTGCTCGACCGGGTCCGCCCTCTGCGCGGGCGTGCGGGCCAACCCCGTCGCCGGATCACCAACCTGATCGCGGACAAAGGATATGACTACCCCAGTGTGTATTCCGAACTGCGGCAACGCCGTATCACCGGCTACATCGCCCGTCGCGGAACACGCGACAAGGTCACCGCCGGCCGCTGGATCGTCGAGCAAACCTTCGCCCTGCTGCACCGGTACCGGCGGCTGGCCATCCGATGGGAACGACGCACCGACATCCACCACGGATTCCTCGACCTCGCCGCAGCACTGATCTGCTGGCGACGACTCAGCAACCGAACCCGATAGGAGCTCTTATGGTGCTCTCAGGCTGAATTCGTGCTGTCGTACAGCTTCCAGGCGGGCACCCGCAACGCGGTCGTCGCACCGGTTGGGTCGGTGCGTAGCTGTGTCCGACGCAGCATCAGCCGAAGATGGCGCGCGGGCTCGGTTTCCGGTGCCGGCCCGCGGTCGAGCACGTAGGCGGTCTTGCGGCCATCGTCACCGTGTACCACAGCGTCGGTGCGGTGACCGCACACTGCCTCTCCCAGTTCTACTTTTGCGGTTGCTCCGCCGAGCCATTCGAACAGCTTGTGTGCCAGTGGGTCCGGGCCGCGGCCAACGGTGCTTGCGTGTCCGTCGCTGTTGTCAGCGGCGTCGAGGAGGGCGCTCGCGATTCGGCGCTGTCGCCACAGATCCTTGTCGCCGACGACGATCAGGTGTGATTTGGCGCGGGTGATGGCGACGTTCCACAGGTTGAGCTGGTTGTCGATTCGGTTGATCGAACGCCTGGGCATGCCGGGCCCAGCGACCAGGGAGAAGATCATCACGTCGCGTTCGCCACCCTGGAAGGTGTGCACGGTGCCGATATCGTCGTCACCGAGAGAATTGCCGACCGCGGCCCGGATAGCCTCCTTCTGCGCGCGGTACGGCGTTACCACACCAATCGAGGCGTCGGCGGGCAGTCCACCGCGACGTAAGACGAACTCAACGCATTCACGGACTTTCGCGACTTCGGTCGGATTGATCCAGGAGAGGCTGGATCGCGGATGCTCGGCATTCCCGGTGGTGGGGACCCACACGACAGCCGGCCGGGGGAGTGTGGGCCGTCCCCGGACATCGGTCATCACCGTCAGTTGCCCGTCATAGAACAGCTCGTTTGCCAGCGCCGCGATGCGTGGGTGGCATCGGAAGTGCTCGTCGAGCAGCAATGTTCGGCCGACGGCTCGCTCCGCGGCACGGAAGCTGGAGTGACGCCGGTAGGACAGGCGATGGTGTTCGAGCCAGGTCAAGGTGACTCCGGCGGCAGTGTGTGCCTTGGCCTCGTCGTCGGCGGTGATGTCGACGATGTGCTCGAGCTGCATCGGATCTCCGATGACCAGTGCTCTGCGGGCACGGAAGAGCAATGGCAATACCTGCGGGATCGCGCACTGGCTGGCTTCGTCGATCACCACCAGATCGAACAGCGCCGGATCGGGCGGGAAGCGGCGTGCGGATAGCGTCGTCACCGCCCACGCGCGGAGGATCGGCAGCGCGGCCCGCGTGGACTTCCACTCATCTTGAGTATTAAGGCTGCGCAGCAGTTCGGTGATGCGGGTATGCCCTTCACGGGCAAGGGTTTTCACAGTCGTTGAAAACAACGATGTCGACCCCTCGTGCACCTCCAACTCATTCGCGGCGTAGCTTGCCCACGCGTCGTCGTCGGTGGGCAGCTGGCTCAGCTCGTCGAGCCGGTTGATCCATCGGTCGTGGGCGTCGGTGAACCCGGCAAGGGAGTTACAGAGTTCGGCTGTCGAGCGCGTACTCACGGCTATATCGCAGCGGTCGAGCAATCGCCGTCGTCGCCACTCACCGAAGAATCGGGCCTTGCTCAGCTTCAGCGCACGGTCGGCCACCGTGCGCGGCGTCAGCGGCGAAACCTTGTCGATGAGCTCGGGTACCGATGAGCCGATCTCGGCGGCGTGTGTTTCACGATCCTGCCCGGCCTGTAGGAGCGCGGCTTCGCAAGTTGCCTTGCGAGCTAATGTATGCCGCGATGTTGACCAGGCGGCGGCCGCACTGTACAGGTGCATAGCGGTGGTTTCGATATTGGCGGCGGGTGCCGGTGCTTTCGTCAGTTGCTCCAGCGTTTTGACTTCCTCGCTGCGGCTTTCGAAGTTGCCGGTGCGGACGACGCTGCCGGGCACGACCTTGCAGCAGCGTTGCCACACTTCGTTCACTGCCTTGTTATTCGTGGAGGCCACCAGCACCGATTGTCCGTCGGCGACCGCGGTCGCGACGAGGTTCGCGACGAGCTGGCTCTTGCCCGTGCCCGGCGGACCGGTGGCAATGGTGAGACGCCGAGTCATTGCCGAGCGGATCACCGCCTCCTGGGCCTCATTACAGAGCAGTGGTGTCACCAGACGCACGGAGTCGGGGTCGCAGTCGGGCGCAGGTTCGGCACGCTGCACCGGGTCGGGCGAGAGCGCTGCGAGCGCCGTTTGGCCGATTACGTCCGACCGGTCGTCGATGTCGTCGAGATCCTTCAGCAGCTTGTTCGTGGCGCCGGGATGGCGACTGACGCGGAACAGCACCGCAGCGTTGCGGCCGCCGGCCTGGGGCGTGTGGACATCGATGTGGTCGAAGAGTAGGTCGGGTTGTGGCTCCTCGACACAGCCCAGCTCGAATTCCTCAGCGAGCTTGCGGACATCGACGGCCATCCGATCGTGCTGACCGGCATGCCAGCCCGGCCGGAACGTCTCGTTGAACAACGCGGCTTCTTCCTCACCCAGGCACTCGGCGGCCAACGCGGGATGCGCGAAAATAGCGCCGGTGGGCTGCAACCGGCGAACTCGGCCGGTCTCCGCCACTTCGACTCGTCGAATCAGCAACGGCGCGAAGCGATGTGGGGTCCTGTCCTGCCGCTTGCCGCGGGGCGGCGCCACCATAGCTGGATATCCGGCCCACAGTTCGTCGTCGGAGTCCACTGCTTGCGCGACGAGACCGATGGCCTCCAGCGGGACCTCGACGCAATGGTCGTCATCGAGCTCGCCACACAGGATGCGCTCAGTGCCTTGAAGGCAGACGTACGAATCGCCGTGGTCATCGACCGACAGCCACGGCACTTCGTATTGATCGGTCCGCAGGCAACGCCGGTAATACTCCAGAATATTCGACCACGATGGAGGCGCTGCACCGGCCGCCTTGGCCGTCGAAGCAGTCGGAACCGGTCGTGCCGACAGTGGCGCCAAGACCGGGGCCGTGCCCTGTGGACACGAAGCGATGAGGATCCGATCGTCCACGCCGGTGGCGTGCAGCACCGGAACCTGGGTGGTGTGGGCGCGCATGTGCTTGTTGACGTGCTCGAACAACTCCTGCACCGACACTTGACCCGTGCCGTCCTTGCCAACCCTGCCGGTGCGCAGCGCCTCGACGACCACGCCGGTGAACACCGAAGGCTCCGGACCGTCCGGTGTGCCCGCACCCGCTCGCGACACCTCACGCGCACGTGACGACGACAGCACGTACACGCCACGGCTTTCCAGCGGAGAACGACCGCTATCGGGTCGCCCTTTCGCCGTAGGCTGAGCTGGTTCAGGCTCGGCGGTACGGAAGCCGAGTGCGAAGCCGCCGCTGAGGCAGCTGTCGATCATGACAACCTTCTGCGGCGCGACACACAGCTCCAGTTGGTCGTTGACGAACCCTGCGCTAACCGCCGTATCCGCGATCCGGTCGTGATCGGTGTCGGTAGCGACGAAGTGGAACTCGCCACTGGCTTGCACCAGCCGATCACCGTGCCCGGAGACATACAGCAGCGCGAGATCGTCCTCCTCGCAGCCGTCGAGGAACTCGGCGATCTCGGCGCACATCTGCTCAGCGGTGAGATCGACCCGGCGAATCACCTGGGAGAATCGCCCTATCTGCCTGTGCGACAGCACCTGTTCCAACTGCCAGACGTCCGCCTGCACCGACGGCAGCGGATTGAAGAATGGGTCGGCGTAGGTTTCCGTGCCGATCAGCAATGCTCGGCGCCGCCGTGATCGAGTCATCGCGCCTCATCCTCCGAGTCATCGGCAGACTCGACCCCGAGTTGCTCGGTGAACAACTCCACCAGCCGAACCTGGCGATCATCCGGCTTTCCGGTCAGCAACAATGACCGACCCTCGAGCTCCAGTTGGACCGTCCGATGACGATCCTGACCACACCATTCCTTGATCGTGGCGATCAGCACACGCGCCGCGGCATTGACCGTCGTCGCACTCACCCCGGCCCACAGCACCAATTCCGGATCCACGGCCCCTTTGTCGCCCTCGGCGTGCCGCCGATCCCCATCGACGAAGCCGGCATCGACACCGACGACCCTGCACAGAGCCTGGCGCAGATCCCGCGTGAGCCGCTCACGCCGCAGGCCATCGCTGGCTACCACAGTAACCCGCCAGCTGATTGCTGCATCGGTCATGTTGCCCCCCTTATCATTTCGACTGATATGCATCATTATGGCGTGCTGCCCAATAGATTTCGTGCTTCCTCAAGCTTCTGGCACTAATCGTCGCTGTTCCGGCGCGGCTCGACCTTGCCTCCGGACTCCGGCTGAGGGAGCTGCCATGTCTTGGCAATTTGGTCCGGCCATCGCTCGCTATCACGCCGAACTGGCCTGGCTGATCGAGCCGTGTCGACACTGCGGATACTGTGCCGGTCGGTCCTCGGGCATGAGCGTCCGTATGGCCGATGGGCTACGGTATCGATCAGGCAGCTAACGCGGACAGTATGTTCCGGGACCGGAATTTCAGACCCGATCGGCGACGGACAGTCCGTGATCACCACGGCCCAAGTCGTTTTCACCGGTTCGAGAGCGACCCGAGAGTGGCGGTTCGATAAGCTCCTCAGCGCCGAGACTGATCCTGACGAGACGACACTGCTGCTTTATGTCGCGAACCGGCAAAAGGTTTCCGTGTTCCAAAGACCGGAAACCACGACGAAATTCATACCGACGGGCCGGCAGCCGAGCCCGGATTCACGTCGAAACCGTGCTGCCGTTCATGCTCGGAGGTGTGGGAGGTTGGCGATCTGCATCGTTCCCACCAGTCATGGCGATATGGTCGAGCGGTTTTCCGTCTAGGCATCTGAGGAAGTCGTCTTCGGTCATTACCTCGATTTCCTGGCCTTTGTCCTGAAGGTCGAATGCTTTGCGGGCCTTGCCGGTGATGTTCGAACCTGGGCGGAGCACGGCAGGGTTGATGTCGCCGACGACGAGGACGTTCGTCTTCTTCGTGACACCTTTCTCGGTCAGCGCTCCGATCCGGGCGCACTCCTGCCAGGCGATCTGTCGGGGCATGGATATCAGTGTGCCGGTGAAAACGACGACCCTGCCGTAGAGATAGCCGTCGGGGTCTGCGTTCGGGTCGAGTTCGGGCTGTACAAGACGGGATCCGGTAGCTCCGGAAATTGCAACGCTGCCTTTGTAAATACCGCCAGCCATCGTGCCGACGCGCACTCCGACCGAACCGGCCAGCTCGTCGAGATCGACAGCGCTTTGCTCTCGGGCGAGCCCGCGAACCACGTCCACCACGGCTCTGGCGTCCGCGAGGGGATCGTGATGGTTGTCGATCGACCCGCCGAGTGTCTCCAGGACGTACGGGAGTCGGTACGAAGGTAGCGACAGGACACGGCGAGACAGCACCATCGTGCACAGGAGTCGGCGGCTTGGCCACTCGATTTGGTCGACTGCGGAGGCATATCGGATGACACCGATATCGAAGCCCGCATTGTGGGCAACAACGACGTCGTCGCCGATGTAGTCGACGATTGCCGGCAGCGTCAACTCCCAGCTTGGCGCATCCGCGACGGTTTCCTCGCTGATGCCGTGCAGCGCAGTGTTGTAACCGTCGAAGTAGTTGACCGCGTCCGGGGGCCGGATCAGCCACTTGCGTTCGTCCACCCCGACTCCGTCGCGGACACGGACGAGCCCGACCGCACAGGGCGATCCGCGGTAGGAGTTCGCAGTCTCGAAATCAATAGCCGTGTAGTCGAACATCAACCCACAGGCTCTGGCTGCACGCGGTCCACGAACTCAGCGGGGAGGACCGCGATGGTCGGGCCATTCAGCTCCACTGGCATGACCCACGGGCTTTCGCCTGTCTTGGGTGCCACCGTCCGGCGGTGCCGTTGCTCGTCAGTGAACAGCCATGCCGCCCACGCTTGGGCGACGTAGTTGGCCACCGCCAGAGCGCGGTACTGCGGTTCGTCCCCTTGCGGTGGGATGAGCACGGGCGCTGGCAAAAAGCTCGGGATTACAAGGTCTTTGCGGTTGCGTGAGTTGTAGTCGCTGATAGCCTCACAGATGCGGTCCTGGTGGATGGCGGTCCGCTTGATCAGGTCGTCGAACGCGTCGACGTGGACGGCGTGCGAGAAGCTGACGGGCGCTATGGTGCCGGTGGTGAGCACGACCGATCGGTCTGCCGTAAGCGCGCGGACCTTCTTGTCGTAATCAAGATCGCCGTGCGAGATGACTACCGCGTTGGTGTTGTTCACGCTGGTGCTTCCGGTTCGGCTGGTCAGCCAGACAGCGGTGGCGTCGGCGGCCGGTTGCCGATCGACGATTGCGAAGCCGAGCATTGCTCTCCCGTGACAGTCGATGGGTATGTGTGGAGGATCGGAGTGCACATACGGCGGTATTACTGCGGCTGGAACATTCCCGAAATGTCCGTTGGTGCATGCTGCCGGTCGGGGGTCGGAATCCTTCCCACCCTGGTCGATGGATCCCCGGGAGGCGCAGCAGCCTTCTGTGGAAGATGCCCTGCGACCAAGCGCCATCATCGGTTACGGAGAAGATATCGACGACCGATGAGGCGAAGACCGGCTGCTCGCCTTCCAAATTGATTCCTGTCCAGCACTTCACGGCATGATGGCACTTGCTGAGATGTATACCGTCGCAATAACTCCATCGAGGTGGAGGGTACGCGTTGCAGTGCACCTCAGGGGTTTTCACGGTTGCTTGACCGATACGGTGACCGATTCAGGCTCGGATTATTCCGACTCGTGGCGGACTATCGTTAGCTTCAGGATCGCCCCTCTGCTCTACTGCCATTGATATCATGACGAAACATACTGACCTGTACGAATATTCGAGCACTATTTGGGTGTAACCGGCGGGCTAGCGGGAGCGATCAAGTCCGCATCAGGTTCCGTGGGAGGAATTGGGGGCATTGATTGGTTGTTGCAGGTACCGCCGGTCTCACGCTTACCGGTGAGTTCAAGGATGCGCTGTCACGTCTGGAGCGGGGCGAGAATCTCTTCCTCACCGGTCGGGCGGGCACCGGCAAGTCCACACTGATTCGCCGGTTCCTCGCGACTACGGGCCGGAATGTGGTCGTGGCAGCACCCACGGGCATCGCTGCACTCAACGTCGAGGGTTACACGATCCATCGGCTGTTCGGATTTCGACCGGCGACCACTCCCGAGAATGTGCAGTCGGGAGACTACTCTCCGGGGCGGTTCACTCCCATCCTGCGAAAGCTCGACACGTTGATCATCGACGAGGCATCGATGGTGCGGGCCGACCTGTTCGACTGCCTGGCCACCGCATTGGAACGGTTCGGGCCCAGGCCCGGAACCCGCTTCGGTGGGGTCCAGTTGGTGCTGGTCGGCGATCTGTTCCAGCTGCCGCCGGTGGTGACCGAGGGCGAGAAGGACTCCTTCCATGCGAGGTACGTCTCCCCGTACTTCTTTTCCGCTGACAGCTACGGTCCCGAGCACTTCCCTACGGTCGAGCTCACCACGGTCTTCCGCCAGATCGGCGACTCGCGACTCGTCGATATCCTCAATGCTGTGCGTGAGGGAGCTCTGCTGGACGGGGCTCGAGCGGAACTGAACTCGCGAACCGATGAAGCATTCCGGCCCCCTGCCGACGAGTTCTGGCTGACTTTGACTACGACCAATCGGATCGCGGGCGCCCGGAACCGGGAGATGCTCGACCGACTCCCAGGACCTGAGTCGCACCATAGAGCCACGGCGACAGGCGATTTGGTCGGATTCGACAGGCCGGCCGATGACGACCTCGCGTACAAGGTCGGCGCGCAGATCATGCTGCTGACCAATGACTCCAGCGATCGATGGGTGAACGGAACCATCGGGCGGATTACCGGATGCCGCGTCGACCGCGGTGATCCGCTGGTCACAGTCGAACTCCCTGACGGTGGTGAGGTTGAGGTGGCCCCGCACGCCTGGGAGGTCACCCGGCCGGTCTTCGAGGGTGGGGCTCTCCGTCATGAGGTGATCGGAACATATACCCAGTTGCCATTCCGTCTGGCGTGGGCGATCACGATCCACAAGAGTCAGGGCCAGACGCTGGACCGTCTCGTAGTCGACCTCAGTGGAGGGACTTTCGCCGACGGACAGCTGTACGTGGCGCTCAGCCGGTGCACATCAATGAACGGCCTGGTACTACGGCGTGCAGTTCAACCGCGAGACCTCAAGGTGGATCAGCGAATTCGCCGGTTTCTTCAGTCAGGTAGACCCGAAACACGGTCGCGGGGCAATGTGTATCTCGGTATCTGCACCGTTGGCGATGAAGGGCGGGCGTGGAAGCCGCGGCCGGTGGAGATCGCGCTGGTTACCGACGACGGCACCGAGATCACTACCTTGATCAACCCGACTCGTGACCTCGGTGACGCCCGCAGTGCCTACGGCATCACCGCGGGTGATGTGCAGTTCGCGCCCTTGCTGACCGAGGCATGGGCCGCGTTGGCTCCTCACCTGGCCGGACGAACCCCAATCGGCCTCGATATCGACCGGCACCTCGGATACCTCGATTACGAACTCAAACGCAACGGCTACGTCGCCCCGATGCCGGTCGGTATCGAGCTCGACAGCTCGAACCTGTTGGAGTCGGACTGGCGGCGGCTCTATGCCTTTCGGGCTCTCGATCGAGCCCACGCCGTGCGAGATATGTCGAGGCGTTCGACGATGGACATGAGTGTCGCCGACGTCTTTCCCCCGGCGGAACACAGAACCGGCTACCTCCTCTCACGAGGTTTCGGTCCGGACTGCTTTCAGGCTGGCGGCCTTGTCCCCTCCTCCTCGACTCCCGAGCAGGTCCTGACGGAGTATTTGCGCACCAAAGCTCAGCAAGTCCATATGGATGACCGAACCCATGGGCTTCTACGTGAACTCGAGGTCCGGCTCGGACACGCCATCGTCCATCCCGACGTTGATGTCATCGAACGGGACATCAACAGCGTTCTCGTCGCGGGCGTTCGGGTCTGCTTCACCGGAACATGCATCGATGAGGAGGGGAACGAGCGAACCCGAAGCGACATGGAAAACCTCGCCGCAGCCCGCGGACTCATACCGGTGAAGACTGTCACAAAGAGCAAATGCGATGCCCTGATCGCCGCAGAGGCAGGATCTCAGTCGGGAAAGGCCAAGACGGCGATCACCTACGGCAAGCCGATCTTCACGGCGAAACAATTCCTCGGGTGGACTCGGACGGCTGAATCGGCACAGCGACAACAAGATTGAAGAACCGGTAGGTGGAGCCGTCTGGTCGCATTGGACGAACTCCATTGCGGCCATTTATTCAGTGAGCCTTTTTCATCCTGTCTGATACATGATCGTGAGATCTGTTGCTCTGCAGTGTAGTTCGACTGGACGCATGGCGAAGCCCCTGGTAGATCGGTGTTTACCACAACCTCCGAACACCAAGGGCTTCGATGCTTTTCTACCGTGCCACGCTGCCGTTGTCACGTCAGACCCTCGACTACGTCGCCGGCGTGATCCGGCGACACCGCGCCGCAATCGGGTCGGTGTGGCGGCGGCTCGATCCGGGCCGGCAAGCCCTGCTCGTCCTGGCCTACCTGCGCAAAGGTGAAACCTTCGGCGACCTGGGCGCGGGCTTCGAGGTCTCCACCACGACCGCGTGGCGCTACGTCGAGGAAACCATCGAGCTGCTGGCCCAACGATCACCAGGTCTACGAAACGCTGCGCGGCGCGCGAAGACTGACGCACATGCCTACCTGATCGGAGACGGCACGCTGATCCCGATCGACCGGGTCGCTGCCGACCGCCCTACTACTCGGGAAAACACCGCCACCACGGAATGAACGTGCAGGTCATTGCGACTCCCGACGGTGACATCGTGTGGGTGTCGGGTGCGCTGCCCGGCAGTGTGCACGATCTGAAGGCGGCCTGGATCTGGCGGATCCTCTACGAACTCGAGCAGAGTGGGTGGATCACCTTGGCCGACAAAGGATATCAAGGCGCAGACACGCTGCTGACCCCGTACAGGGGCAGGAACAAGCCGGAATCGCAGAAGGTCGCCAACCGTGCTCATGCGAAGCTGCGTGGCTGCGGCGAACGAGCGAACGCCCAGCTCAAAACCTGGCGGGTACTGCGGAAACTCCGCTGCTGCCCCGACAAGGCCGGACGACTCGTCAAGGCGATCCACGTGCTACAGAACCGCGAACTTCAAGCCGCCCGACAAGGATGAAAAAGGCTCAGTGATGGAGAGAGCATAGTGGCCAATTGGCGCGATCTGGATATCAGCCGTCGACGAGACATACAGGGCCTGGTAGCAGCCCTGGAAGACCTCAAGAGCGGTATGCACGCCAGTGCGACGTTCAAGTCCGATGAGTACGGAATCTTTCTGATCGAAGGCACCGCGGTGTCGTCTGTCACCGGAAGCTACCTGGTAGGCGGTCAGCCACTCGACAGCGGAACGCGGCCAGGCGCGCCGCGCAAGCCGGTGGGTGCACTGCGTGCACTTACCCTCGGCATCACCGCCCGCGACACTGACAACACCGCTGTGGTGGACGCGAATGATGTAGTGGCTCATGGGGATCTGATCCGCGCAACATTCGAGCAGTCGCCATACGGCATTTTCGACGTTACCGGCATAGCCGTATGGGCTCCGGCGGGCAACGTGTTCGTCGTCGGCGGATGGTTTCTAACCAGCGAGCCCGGTGAGCAGGCCCTGCGGCTGAAAGCGCTGGCGGTACTGGCTCGCCAGGGGAGTCACGGTCTGCATGTTCCCTCCAGGCTCGTCGCTTGGCCAAGCTCGGATGACACGGAGACGAGCTGAGCATCTCACCAGGCGTTCGTGCGGATGCGGTGATGCGTCGGTGAGGGGCTGGGTCGACAGCAGGTCACCCAACGGCCGGGGAGCACGGGGATAACGCGCTTCCGCCAACGCCTCTGCCTGGTCTTGATGTATACGACAGGGATTTCCCAGTCTTCGAGCGGCCGGTCGACCACCGGCCGGGCTGCATGAGGTACAGCGACACGGCATGATCACCGGCGATGCCTGGGATGGTCGCATCACCACTTCGGTCCTGGGTCTGATGCGACAATCGAAGCCATGACAATCCCCGTGCCCACCCTGGTGGGCTTGTGCTCATTCATGCGGGGAATGCCTCTGCAACGGGTCGCTGGGATCCCGAGCACGGGGTCACTCTCACAGTGTTCGATTCGGAACAGGGCTACCCATTCAAGGAATGGTTCGACGATGGAATCCCGTCGGAGGCGGACGATCGGATCGTGATGACCGCCGAGGGAGAGCGGTTCATGCACGCTTTGGGTGGCCCGCAAGGCAAGTGGGCTACCACCGGATTGTGGACGAAAGCGACGGGGCGCGCTAACCACAGAGCCCGTGAACAGCAGGTATGGCCGTTGTTCCCACGGAAGCAACGAGTACGACGTGCGCAGAACGTTCGCATCGGGTACGTCTTGTTGTCTGGGGAGCAAGTGGGCGCAGGTTCAATCCTGTCAGCCCGATCAAGAAAACCCCTCCCGACCATGGGGTTCAGTGTCCGAGGAACATCCTGATGGTTTGGGCGGGTCGAACGTCTCGACGAAGGCCACCATTCGTTCTGCGGAAGGCAAGAGGTAGGGACGATCTCCGCGACTGAGAAGAGGAATGTCCACGCGTTCAGTCGTTCTCGATCGAGCAGTCGATGATGCTCGAGTCGATCAATCCGGCCTCTGGTGGAGACGGGGGCCATCTTGGATCGCGATCCAGAGAGCGGCTTCGGCGTTGATGTCGCCGACCGCGCCGAGGGGCTTGACGGTGTATCAGTGGCCGGGGCCCTGGAGGATGTTCTTCGCCTGAAGATCGGCGTGCAGTACGTGCGGTCGGGCGGAGGTTTCCAGCAGTGCATCGAGCACTTCCTGGGCTTGCCGGAGGCGGTTCTGGGCAGCGAAGCGCCGCATGTCGTCGGTATGTAGAGGGTCGTCGAAACGTTCAGGCGCCCAGTCCATTCGCATGCCCGCGACGTCGGCCAGGTCCTTCAACGTCGGAGAATCCGAAGATGTCGGCCTGTCGAGGGCGGGTGAGCAGTTCGCCGAATTGGTCGGCGTCATCGGCGTCATCGATGGGCCAGGCGATGGGGGAGCTGAAAACGGCCCCTGACCAATCGTTACGGCGCGACGGGATCGCCCCCTCGCCAGCCTCGCAGTCATTGCGCGATCGAATGGATTGGCGCGGAACATGTCTCGCGGGATGCCGGGAGTCTGTGCAGACTCACGGGTATGGATCGTAGTTTCTATGCGGGTCGGGTTGCTGTGGTTACCGGGGCGGGGGCCGGGATCGGGCGGGAGCTGGCGGTGCGGCTGGGACGGGAGGGGGCGTCGGTGGTGCTGTTGGACATGAACGAAGCGGCGCTGGGGGAGACGGCGGGGATGGTCAAGGGTGGGGATGGGGAGGTGGTGGGGCTGGTGGCCGATGTCGCTGATCCGGAGCGGATGGGGGAGGTCGCGGCCGAGGTGGTCGGGCGGCTCGGGGGTGTGGATGTGTTGATCAACAATGCTGGGAAGCTCTTCTATGGTGGGGTGACCGAGTCCGAGCCGGGCGACTTCGAGGCGGTGATGCGGGCGAATTTCGGTTCGACCGTGGTGAGTACGAGAGCCTTCCTGCCGTATGTGGTGAAGTCGTCCGAGGGGCGGATCGCGAATCTCTCGTCTGCGTACGGGTTGATCGGGCTCGGTGGGGCCGCTCCCTATACAGCGGCCAAGTTCGCGATTCGAGGCTTCACCGAATCGCTGCGGTCGGAATTGCGTGGGCAGCCGAATGTTGCTGTCAGCTGTGTGTTTCCGGGTGGGGTGAAGACCGGGATCGCCTGGTCGGCGTTGGCGGCGGCGGGGGTGGATGCGGAGCGGGCGGCGCAGCGGTTCGACCGGTATGTGGCCCGCACCGATCCCGGCGTTGCGGCGCAGGTGATTCTGCGTGGTGTCGCGCGGGGGAAGAGTCGTGTACTGATAGGACCCGACGCGATCCTTGCCGAAGTCGCCGCCAGGGTGGCGGGCGGGCAGTACGAGAAGCTGATTCGGCTCGTGGTCAGGGGATAAGAGGGGAAGACGCAATGGCCGGTACACGATGGCTGCTGATAGAGACGTTCGGCGGCGGGGAGCCGACCGTCATCGGACTGGGCAGTGTGCCAAGGAAGTTCGTGCCGCTGACGCAGATCTTCCGGCAGCGTGAGACGCTGGCGACGATCCGCGGGGCAGTCGCAGCGACCGCGGAGGCGCTGGCGCCGGTGGAGGTCATGAGCGACGGCGGCCGTCGCCGGACTCTCACCGCGCCGCTGCTGATCACCCCGGAGCGCATGCATGCCGTGCTGGTGTGGTCGGGGCCGGCGGAGGAGACGGTGCCGCCGCGAGATCCGGTGGGGGCGTGGTACTTCAATCTGTCCACCTCGAAGTCGACGCGCTCGGATGATCTGCTGGATCTCTACGGGGTCGCGCCGGAGAATCGGGCGCGCGAGCACTCCATCGCGGGCGTGTTCGCGCGCGTCATCACCAATAGCGACGAGTCCGACGCCCTGGCCAAGGTGGTCCGGTCCGCGCCGGGCACCGAGCATCAGGCGGTGTGGACCGTTCGCCGCGACGACGGCGCTCTGCGGGCGGCGCATTTCTCGTGCCGGATCATCGAAGAGACCGATGCCGCCGGGAATTCCGAGGTGTTCATGCGCGGGGTCACCCATGACATCGGTGATGCCACCGATGTCAGCGCCGCACCGCCACCGGTGATCCTCGAGCACCGGGTGCTCGACGCGGCCGCCGCGGAGGGCGATTTCCGGGCCATTGTCGACCTGCGCACCCTGCGGCTGCTGCGCTGGATGGGTCCGGCCATGCCGGGTATCGCGTGGCAGTCGCTGGCCGGCGAACCGGAGCCGGCGATCCACGCGGACGACATCGAGACGGCGAAGACCATGAGCCGCAACCTCGCTCACTCCCGTACCTCCGGGCGGCTGCGGCTTCGGACGCTCGACGGGGGCTGGAAGTCGGTGCGGGCCCGGGCCGTGCTGATGGCGCTGGACCAGCACACGACGGCCGCGCTGGTCACCGTCCGGGATCCGGATATGCCGGACGTGGACTAGGTCACCCGACCGCCAGCAAACAGACCGGCGGCAATGTTTGTTGTGTAGGTAACACCATCCGAATCGGTCCCGCGCCGCAGCTCCAGGTCAGCGTGTTTCGCCGGTAAATACGCAGGCAGGCATGCGATTTGCTCAATTGATCACACCGTGTACGCGTCGATACACTGCCGCATACACGCACCCGCGTGAGCGGGAATCTTGCCGGTGATCCCCTGTGATGCCGCTTGTCGCGTCGTAGGAAAGCCCTGCCCGGGAACCGCTCGTGGAGTGCTCCGGGAATCGGGGCTGCTCGGCGTTGGGAGGCAGCGCAGTGCTCGGACCGACATACGCGTGGTGGGTGCACCCGCGCGGCCGCATCTGGCAGTGGATCATCACCCGGGCGGTCCGGGTGGGGGAGAGTTGCGCGCGGTCGCGGCTGGACGTGAATTTCCCGCTGCTGGAGCCCAATCCCACGGACATCGTGCGAATTCCGCTGGACCGCTTGCATATCGACACCACGATCAGGCAATCCGGTGAGAACTCCAGGCATGTCACGGCGCTGTCGGAGGTCGCCGCGGCCCTGCCGCCGATCGTCGTGCACCGATCGCGGATGACGGTCATCGACGGCGCCCATCGCGTGCGCGCGGCAATATGCAGCGGGTCCCAATGGATCGACGCGGTCTACTTCGACGGTGACGACGGGCAGGCCCTGCTGCTCGCGGTCCGGCTGAACAGCAGGCACGGACTGCCCCTGTCCGCAGCCGACCGCAAAGCCGCTGCCGAACAGGCGCTCTCGTTCTATCCCGACTGGTCCGACCGCAAGCTGGCCGAGGTGATCGGCCTGCCCGAACGGACCATCGCCGCCGTCCGGAAGCGGTCGGCGGCGCGCCCCGGCCGCCACCTCACCCGGCGCGCACTCGCGGCTCCCGCGCCGCAGCCGCGCCAGTGTCACCCCGAGCGTATCCGCGACGAGCATCCCCAGGCCGGGCCGGGTGCCGCCGCAACAGACCTGTCGTATCCCGCTCGCGCACTGTGGAATCTGCGCTCGGACCCGGCGCTGGCCCGCACCGAATCCGGCAGGCAACTACTACGCCTGTTCGACGCGCTGCCCGCGGACCCCGTCGCCTGGGCCGACCTGGCCGATGATCTCCCGCCGTACTGCGCCGCCCTGGTCGCCGAGCTGGCCTCCCAGCAGGCCCGGCACTGGGCCGCACTGGCCCGATCGGCAAGCCGGACTGCCGCGGCCGAGAAGACCACTGCCGCATGACAGCTCGATCCGGCCGCGTGGATCGTGCGGCCGGGGGCGCTGCCCGCACCCGCTGATCAGTCCCGTGTCACCGCCCGCATGAGCAGCGGCTTGTCCGGCGCGCCGATGAACGAAAGCTGCGGCCGGATGGGCTCGTTGGTGGCGATCCGCAGATCCAGCTGCTGGGCGACGGTGGCAATCGACAGCACCACCTCCATGGTCGCGAAGTTCTGCGCGATGCAGATCCGCTTGCCCGCACCGAACGCCAGCGACGCCTCCCGATGCGGCCGGGTCATGTTCTCCGGCAGATAGCGCGTCGGATCGAACTCGCCCGCCCGATCCCAGACCCGCGGGTTGCCGTGCACCCCGTGCATGCTGATCATGATGGTGGTGCCGGGTTTGATGCGGTAGCCCGCCAGCACATCCTCGCCCAGCGCCACCTTGCTGAAGGCCATGATCGGCGGGTACAGCCGCATCGTCTCCAGGAAGACGGCCTTGGTCCACACCAACTTGTCCACGTCGGCGGCGGTGGGGGCGCGCCCGCCGAGCACGGTGTCGAGCTCCTCGTGGAGGCGCTGCCGGGCCTCGGGATGGTCGGCGAGCAGCTTCCACACCCAGGTCAGCGCGGTGGCCGAGGTTTCCATGCCCGCCCCGATGAATGTCATGAGCTCGTCCCGGATTTCGAGATCGGTGTAGCTGTGCCCGGTCTCGGGATCGGTCGCCGCCATGAGCAGGCCGAGCAGATTGTCCTTGCGGGTGATGCGGCCCTCGCGGTGGTCGGAAATGATTCCGGCCACGGCGTTCTCGATGCCGCGCAGCTCGAACATGATGTGCGGGGCCACCATCCAGGAGGCGGCGCGAATGGCCCGGATCGGAATCCTCGAGCCCGCCTGCTTCTCGGGTTTCTCGGTGCGGCGCACCAGCCACATGGACAGCGGCCGCAGCGTCCGGCTCACATTGGTGACCACGCCCACGCCGAAGAATTTGAGCAGCCGCTTGAGTTTGATCTTCGAGATGGGCCCGTCCAGGTCGGTGCCGAACATGGTGCGCGCCACGATATCCAGCATGAGGCGGGTCATCTCCACGCCCACGTCGACCGGCGCCCCGGCCTCCCGCAGCCGCCGGGTCGTCTCCTGGGCTGCCTCGACCATGGGCACATCGAACTGGTCGACGGCGCTGCGCGCGAAGATCGGCTGCACCAGGCGCTTGTTGCGGTAGTAGAGGCGGTCGTCGCGCTGGGTCACCAGACCCTGGCCGAAAACCACGGCGAGCATGTCGAATTCGGCACCGCGCACATAGTTCTCGTGATTGGCGATCAATACGTGCCGGACCAGTTCCGGACTGCGCACGACGACGTATTTCGCCATCGGCAAGCGGGCGATCAGCACATCGTCCTGACCCGGCAGTTCGGCCGCCAGATACTCCATGATGGTCCGTTCCCGGATCCGCCCGGGCAGTCCCAGCGCCAGCCGCCAGGACTGCCCCCAGGTGACCGGCGTGTTGTGCCAGCGCATGGGTGCGGGCTGCCACCGCGGCGGGTGGAGTTCGGTGCTTCCTGTGGCCGGTGCTGTCATGGGGACCATCCCGTGCGATCGAAAGTCGTTCGCCCCGTGGGGCTTACGCTCGAATGCTACTGGGGAGTAGGCGGTTTGCGCAGGGAATGTCGCCACTTGCCGGGGCGATCCATCGTGCTAGGGGAGGGCGATGTATTTGGTCTCCAGGTACTCCTCGATGCCCTCGACCCCGGCCTCCCGGCCCAGCCCGGACTGCTTCACGCCGCCGAACGGCGCGGCCACATCGGAGATGACGCCCCGGTTCACGCCCACCATCCCCGATTCCAGCGCCTCGGACACCCGCAGCGCACGATCCAGGTCCCGGGTGTAAATGTAGGCGGCCAAACCGAATTCGGTGTCATTGGCAGCGGCGATACCGGCGGCCTCGCCGTCGAATCCGGTAATGGCGGCGACCGGGCCGAACACCTCCTCGCGCAGAATGCGTGCGTCGGCGGGCACCTCGGTGAGCACGGTCGGCTCGTAGAACCAGCCGGGTCCCGGCATCGCCGCGCCGCCGGTGGCGACCCTCGCGCCCTTGGCGACCGCGTCCGCCACCAGCTCGGCGACGGAATCGCGCTGCTTCTCGGTGATCAGCGGCCCGACCTGCACGCCGTCCAGGGTGCCGGGCCCGATCTTCAGCCCGCGCATGCGCTCGGTCAGCCGGGCGGTGAACTCCGCGCGCACCGCGTTGTCGATATGGAATCGATTGGCGGCCGTGCACGCCTCACCGATATTGCGCATCTTGGCGGCCATCGCGCCGTCCACCGCCGCGTCCAGGTCGGCGTCGGCGAACACCACGAAGGGGGCATTGCCGCCCAGCTCCATGGACGTGCGCAGCACCCGCGAAGCCGATTGTGCGAGCAGGACTTTGCCGACCGGGGTGGAACCGGTGAAGGTCACCTTGCGCAGGCGATCGTCCTGGAACATCGGATCGGTAAGGCGGGCGGCCCGGGAGGTCGGGAGGATCGACAGCACGCCCGCGGGCAGCCCGGCTTCCGCGAAGACCTCGCCGAGCAGCAGCATGGTCAGCGGCGTCTCCGCGGCGGGCTTTACCACCATGGTGCAGCCCGCGGCGAAGGCGGGCGCGATCTTGCGGGTGCCCATGGCCAGCGGGAAGTTCCACGGCGTGATGGCCAGCGTCGGCCCGACGGGCTGCTTGGTGACCAGGATGCGGCCGGTCCCGGACGGCGACGGTGTGTAGCGGCCGTTGATCCGCACCGCCTCCTCGCCGAACCAGCGCAGGAATTCGCCGCCGTAGCCGACCTCGCCCTGTGCCTCGGCCAGGGGTTTGCCCATTTCCAGGGTCATGAGCAGTGCGAAGTCGTCGCGCCGCGCCATCACGAGTTCCCAGGCGCGGCGCAGGATCTCGGCCCGCTCCCGGGCCGGGATGGCCGCCCACGACGCCTGTGCCGCCACGGCGGCGTCCAGCGCCCGCGCACCGTCGGCGGGGGTGGCGTCGGCCACCTCGACGAGGATCTCGCCGGTCGCCGGATCGTGCACGGGGAAGGTCGCGCCGTCGCCCGCCGGGACCTGCTCGCCGCCGATCCAGAGTCCGGCCGGCACGACCGCCAGCAGCTCGGTCACATCACGCATTGCGGGTTCTCCTCATACTCAACGGATTTCGAACTCAGCGGGTCAGATCCCGCACCGTCTCGGACAACACCTCGAGACCCTCGGCGAGCAGGTCGTCGCCGATCACCAGCGGGGGCAGCAGCCGGATGACGTTTCCGTAGGTGCCGCAGGTGAGCAGCACCACGCCGCGCGAGAGCGCCTCGGCGGCAATGGCTTTGGTGAGTTCCGGATCGGGGGTATCGGTGCCGGGCCGGACCAGCTCGACGGCGATCATCGCGCCCCGGCCCCGTACGTCACCGATCACGCCGGTCGCGGCGGCCAGCTCGCGCAGCCGCGGCCCGGCGGCCGCCTCGATGGCCCGCGCCCGGGCCGGCAGATCCAGCGACCGCATCACCTCGATGCTGGCCAGCGCCGCCGCGCACGCCACCGGATTGCCGCCGTAGGTGCCGCCCAGCCCGCCCGGATGCACCGCGTCCAGCAGCTCGGCCCGGCCGGTGATGGCCGACAACGGCATGCCGCCGGCAATGCCCTTGGCCATGGTGACGATGTCCGGCTCGACGCCCTCGTGCTCGCTCGCGAACCACGCTCCGGTGCGGGCGAATCCGGTCTGCACCTCGTCGGCGATGAACACCACCCCGTGCTCGCGGGCCCAGTTCGCCAGCGTGGCAAGGAATCCCGGGGCGGGCACGATGAATCCGCCCTCGCCCTGGATCGGCTCGATGACGATCGCGGCCAGCGAATCGGCCCCGATCTGCACCTCG
Organism: Nocardia sp. NPDC046763; assembly: GCF_040645495.1. Lineage (NCBI taxonomy): Bacteria > Bacillati > Actinomycetota > Actinomycetes > Mycobacteriales > Nocardiaceae > Nocardia > Nocardia sp. NPDC046763. The sequence goes on from NZ_JBEYYI010000016.1 coordinate 20,109, forward strand.
ATCCGCGAAATCGCCTGCCGCGCCGCCTGTTCCCCGGTCAGCCCCGGCTCGTCGCGGTACGGGTAGGACGTGGGCATGCGGTGGATGTCCGGTGCGAACGGGCCGAAATGCGCCTTGTACGGCATGGATTTCGCGGTCAGCGCCATGGTCAGGTTGGTGCGGCCGTGATAGGCGTGATCGAACGCGACCACCGCCGGCCGGCCGGTCGCCAGCCGCGCCACCTTGACCGCGTTCTCCACCGCCTCCGCGCCCGAGTTGAACAGCACCGTCCGCTTGTCGAAGGCGCCGGGCGTGAGCGCGGCCAGTTCCTCGGCCACGCGGATGTAGTTCTCGTACGGAGTCACCATGAAGCAGGTGTGGGTGAACCGCGCCGCCTGCTCGGCGACCGCAGCCGCGACCTCCGGATGGGACGCGCCGACGGTGGTGACCGCGATGCCCGAGCCCAGATCGATCAGCGAATTCCCGTCCACGTCGACAATGACCCCGCCGTCGGCGTCGGCCGCGTACACCGGCACCGACGATCCGACCCCGGCCGCCACGGCCGCCGTCCGGCGCGCGGTGAGCGTCCGTGAACGCGGGCCCGGTAACTCCGTGACGAGGTCGCGACGCTGTGGCAGGCGGTAGTCGATCGAGGGCATGCGGAATTCTCCCGGTCGAGGGTCGGTGGCACCTGTCATCAGTCTGCGCCACCGCACCCGCGATCACCCGTGCCGAATTGGGAAACACGCCGGACCGGAATCGCCCATTTGTACACTCGGCCGATGTCCGTTTCCATTGGCTGGGTGCTGGCCCAGCCCGACCTCGCGGTCCGGTTGCGCGGCGGGGCCGCCGGCGTGCGCCGCGAGATCGATCTCGTCGTCACCACCGAACTGGACAACCCGTTCCGTTGGCTCTCCGGCGGCGAACTGGTGCTCACCACCGGCATGCGGCTGCCACCCGACGGACCCGGGCGTGCCGAGTACGTGCGCGGGCTGGATCGGTGCGGGGTCGCGGGCATCGGCTTCGGCATCGGCCTTACCCACGACGAGGTGCCGCCGGAACTGATCGAGGCCGCCGACGAGGTCGGCATCCCCCTGTTCGAAGTGCCCCTCGCGACGGCATTCGCCGCGATCGTGAGGCACGTGTCGGCCCGCATCGCCGAACTCCGCTACGACGCCGTGCTGCGCGCCGGTCGGGTGCAACCGCGCATGACTCGGGCACTCATCCGATCCGGCAGCCGGGTCATGGTGCGGGAACTGGCGAACTCGCTCGGTGCGACCGTGCTGGTGCTCGGCCCCGCCGGGACCGTGATCGATTGCCACCCGGCGCGACCCGCGCCCGCCCTGCTCGCCCGCGTCCGGACCGTGCTGTCCCGCGGCCCGGCCGGCGCCGGGGTGTACACCGACGACTCCGGCGTGATCACCCATCAGCAGATCGGCATCGGCCGCCGCCACCACGGCGATCTTGTCGTGGTGAGCGAGACCCCGCTCGAGCACGTGGACCAGATCCTGCTCGGCCACGCCAATTCCCTGCTGGCCCTGGATTTCGAGCAGCCGGCCCGGCTGCACGAGACGCAGCATCGGCTCAATACTCAAGCGCTGGGCCTGCTGCTGGGCGCGCCCGCCGATCCGGCCCCGGCCTGGGAGCAGCTCGACCATGCTGCCGATGCGCACGGACGCATCAGAGTCCTGGTCGCCGAGTGTGATTCGCTGGACGCCGCCGACTCCGCGCACACGGCCCTCTCCGACGCCGTGCTCGCGGCCGGCCTTCCGCTGTTCCTGCACCAGGATTCGAACCGCGTACTGATCGTGCTGCCCGCCGACACCGCGGTTCCCGCCATCGACCGCCCCGAAACACTGGGCACCGCACGAAAATTCATCCGCCTCGGCCTGTCCGGCCCCCATCCGGTCCGTGACCTCCGCGCCGCCGCCGACTCCGCCCACCTGGCCGCCGCGGCCGCCGAGCGCGGCGCCCCGCCCACCGATGTCACCACCCTGACACTGCTCTCCATCCCCGTCACCCGCGACGCCCTCGCCACCCTGGCCGGCACCCTGCTCACCCCCCTCCGCGACCACGACCGCCACCAGCACACCGCTCTCATCCCCACCCTCCGCGCCTTCCTCGAAGCCAATGGCCACTGGGAATCCGCCGCCGCCACCCTCGGCATCCACCGCCACACCCTCCGCAAACGCATCACCACCGCCGCCACCCTCCTCGACCGCAACCTCGACAACGCCCGGACCCGAGCCGAACTCCTCCTTGTCCTCCTCGCCGAACCCGATTGATGGTCGGGTCGGCGCCTGCTATCTTTCTATGTATCTACTTAGTAGATACATAGAAGAGCTCGGTCCGTGGACCACCTGCGGCTGAGGGCGCCGTGGGGACGGGATTGTGCGGACCCTCATCACGCGCAAGGCTGTCGGCACGCGAGGGGCGGGGCCGCGAATCAGCGGCCCCGCCCCTCGGTCGTATTCGGTTGTGCGGCAGGTCAGACGCGGGCTCTGATCCACTTGTAGACGACCAGCACCACGATGGCGCCGACGATGGCGCCGAGGAAGGTGTGCTGGACCGGGGGATGGACGCTGAACTTGTGGGGGGCGAAGACCAGACTGCCCAGAGTGCCGCCGACGTAACCGCCGATGATGCCGAGGACGGCGGTCCAGATGATGCCGAAATCCTCCTTGCCCGGAACCAGAAGGCGGGCGATCGCGCCCGCGATGAGGCCGATGATGATCATCGTGATGATGCCCATGGCACACTCCTTGCCTCGAGGTGGCGCATTCGAAGGTAGCAGGGCCGACGCCCGAAATGAGCGTGTCGCAATACACCAGCGTGCGCGTTTCGTCCCCGGGGCCGTCTTCAGGAGGTGGACCGAATCCGGCATGCGCCCGTGGCCCGCCCGGGCCGTGGCCATCGGGTCGTGATCGTGCGGTCCGGGCAGCCGTCCGCGCGCCGAATCCCGGCTCAGCTCAGGCGGATCGGCAGGGCGGCGATGTCGTTCTGGGTCATGACCGGCAGGTTGACGATCTCCTCGACCGGGGTGGCCAGCCGCAGATCCGGGAAGCGGTCGAACAGGGCGGGCAGCGCGATAGCCGCTTCGAGACGGGCCAGCGCCGCGCCCGGGCAGATGTGCGGGCCGTATCCGAAGGAGATATTGCGGTGCGCGCTCGGCCGGGTGATGTCGAAATCGTCTGCGTCCTCGCCGAAGACCGCGGTGTCGCGGCCGATGGCACGGTAGGACATGACCACGCCCTCACCCTGCTCGATCACGGTGCCGCCGACGGTGATGTCCTCGGTGGCGAAGCGCATGAGCAGGTGGGTGACCGGGCCGTCCCAGCGCAGCGTCTCCTCGATGACCTGCTTCCACTCCACCTCCTCCGAGCGCACCCGGGCCAGCTGTTCGGGCCGGGTCAGCAAGGCGCGCACCGCGTTCAGGATCAGGCTCACGGTGGTCTCGTGCCCGGCGGCGACCAGTGCCTTCAGATTGCCGACCACCTCCTCCTCGGTGAGCGGCTCGCCGCCCTCGTCGGCCAGGATGAGCGCGCTGGTGAGATCGTCGCCGGGCTCGGCGGTCTTGCGGCGGACCATCTCGGTGAAGTAGACGTCCATGTCCTCGATGATCTGCAGGCGCTCGTCCTGCGGGGTGACCATGGAGAAGAACTTCTTGTACCAGTCCAGCAGCATCGGGTGGTCTGCGCGCGGCACCCCCATGAGCTCGGAGATCACCCGCATGGGCAGCGGATAGGCGACGACCTGCTTGAGATCCACCACCGCGCCGTCCCGGCCGGCCTCGTCCAGATCGTCGAGCAGCTCCTTGGTGAGCCGTTCGATGGTGGGGCGCAAGGCTTCCAGACGGCGCGAGGTCAGCGCCTGGGTGGTCTTGATGCGCAGGCGGCGATGCTCCGGGCCGTCCACGGTGAACATGGAGCGGCCGGCGTCGATCATGCCGATCAGCGGCCACTGCCGGGTGACGACGCCGTCCCGCCACAGCTTCCAGGCATTGATGTCCTTGACCAGCCTGGTGTCGGTGAGCAATTGGCGGGCGATGGTGTGGTCGGTGATCGTCCAGGCGGGGGCGCCGAGCAGATCGATCCGGGTGATCGCCCCGGCGGCGCGCAGGCGGGTGGTCTCGCCGGCCAGATCACCCACCATCGGGTCTATAGAAATCGCATGCGGGCAGGGGGAACTCACTGGAAACCTCCGAGAGCACGAACAGGAGTGAAAACAACAGGAAGGGAAGTCATTCCGCGCAGGAACGGCGACGGCCGTCGCACCAGGTTCTGCGCGGGCACCGCCAGATCGATGTCCGGGAGTCGGTCCAGCAGCACCTCGATTCCGGTGCGCGCCACCACCTCCGCGATCTGCTGCGCCGGGAACGGGCAGCGGTACTCGCCGTGGCTGAACGCGAAGTGCGCATTGTTGCCGGTGTGGGTGGCGGCATCGCCGACCGCCTGGCGCACATGCGGATCGGTGTTCGCGGCGGCCAGCCCGAGCAGCAGCAGGTCGCCCGCGCGAATCGTCCGGTCCGCCAGGCGCGTATCACGCGCGGCCCAGCGGCCGGCCAGGATCGAGGTGGGGGAGTCCTCCCACAGCACCTCGTTCATCGCCTGATCCACACTGCGCCGCCCTCCGCCCAGCGCGGCCGCGAACCGGTCGTCGGTGAGCATCAGGCGCACCGAATTGACCAGCCAGTCCGCGGTCGGCAGGTGTCCCGCGGCCGTCACGGCCATCAGGTCGTTGACGTACTCCTCGTCGGTGAACGGCGCCGGGAAGGCCAGCATGCGTGAGACCAGATCATCGCCCGGCGCGGTCTTCTTCACCGCCAGCAGATGCTGGATGTACTGCATGAACTGCAGGTGCGCCGCCTGCGCGTCCGCGCCGCCGTCGGCCATCACCTTCATGGCCCGCGCCAGCCCGGGACCCTCCGCGTCGGGAATGCCCAGCAGCCAGGCCAGGACGAGCACGGGCAGCGGTTCGGCGAACTCGCCCACCAGATCGGCCTGACCGCGACCACAGAAGGAGTCGATCAGCCGATCGGCCAAACCCTCACAGACCCGGCGCAATTCGAACGGATCCACGGATTCCAGCGCGGGCTCGACCATGGCCAGGTGCCGCCGATGCTCTGCGCCCGCCGTGAAATAGATCGACGGCATGGGCGAGCCGACCATGGGCAGCAGCGGCCAGTCGGGTGGGATATTCGGCCACTGATTCCACAGGCTGACATCGCGGGGGAACAGTTCGGGAGAACTGGTGACCTGGTGCATCTCTCGATACCCCAGCACCAGCCACGCCGGAATCCCGCCGGGCAACTCGACCGCGGCCACCGGCCCGTGGTCGCGGCGCATCTCCCGGTACAGCGAGTGCGGATCGGTGTGGAAGCGGGGGCCGCTCAACGGCACCACGCCGGGCTCGTGGGGCACGGGGCAGGAACCCGGCGCGGGCGAGGTCATGCGGGATTCCTCCAAAGCGCGGTCTCCGGGTGGTAGAGGTATTCGACCAGGGCGATCAGGACGTTCTTGCAGGAGTCGCGGTCGCGCGCGTCGCAGTCGAGCAGCCGGATGTGCGGGTCCAGATCCAGCGCCTCGCGCACCGCGGGCAGGGCCGGTCCGGGTCCGAAGTTGTTGCACGCCACGATGAATGGGGTGCGCTGGTGCTCGAGCCGGTCGATGGCGTACCACGAGTCGGCGATCCGCCGCTGATCCACCAGCACGATGGCGCCCAGCGCGCCCGCGAACAGGCGGTCCCACAGGAACCAGAAGCGTTCCTGGCCGGGCGCGCCGAAGAGGTACAGCACGTGCTCGGTGTCGATGGTGATGCGGCCGAAGTCGAAAGCCACCGTGGTGGTGGTCTTTCCGGGCACGCCCGCGGGATCGTCGACGCCCTGGCCGGCCTGGGTCATGGTGGCCTCGGTGTCCAGGGGACGGATCTCGCTGATCGAGCGGACCATGGTGGTCTTGCCGACGCCGAAGCCGCCCACGATCACGATCTTCAGGCCCTGCCGGGCATCGGCGTGCAGCGGGGCGTCGGCGCGGGCCGGACGCGGGTCTTCGGTGCCGGCGCACCGGATGTCAGAGCTTACGGAGTCCAACGAGCACCTTTTCCAGCATGTCGGTATCGGGCAGCGAATTCCATTGCCGCGCGGCGTGATCCGGGTGCCGCACCGTGATCTTGCCCGCGTGCAGCAGGTCCGACAGCAGGATGACGGTGATGCCGACCGGCAGCCGCAGCTCGGCCGCGATCTCCACCACCGCGGTCGGCGCGCGGCACATGTCGAGGATGGCGGCATGCTCGGACTGCATGCCGCGCACCGGATCGCATTCACTGACCACCAGGGTCACCAGATCGAACGCGTCCGAATCCGGTTGGCTGCGACCACCGGTCAGCGTGTACAGCCGATCCGGATCCTCGTCTGGCCTGGTCACGACACGCTCGCCCCCGGTACCCGCGGTGCGGCGGCCAGATGCTCGCCGAGCTGCTCGACCAGCTCCCGCATCGTGTGGCCGACCAGCCCGGCGTCGGCGTCCTCCGCGGCCACCACCGCGATGTGCGCTCCCACCCCGGCCTCCACGATGAACAGGATCCCCCCGTAGAACTCGGTCATCGACTGGCGCACCCCGCCCCGCCCGTCCCCGAACTCCACCGAGGCCCCGTGTGAAAGACTCTGGATCCCAGCGGCGATCGCCGCGAGTTGATCCGCGCTGTCGTTCTCCAACCCGGCTGTATGACAGATCTTCAACCCGTCGCCCGACAGCAGTAGCGCATGCCGCGCCCGCGGCGTACGCGCCAGCAGTTGCTCGAGCAGCCAACCCAGATGTGCGGCGGAGGGTGTCATCGATCGGTCTCCGAAGGGGTCGTAGGGGCGGAGAATGAGTTCGTCGTGAAGGCGCGTTGGAAGGCGGCCATGGCCGAGGGCGCGGACGGCGCACGCGGGGCCTCGGATCGCGCCGGGCCGGATAGGCCGTCCGGATGGACGGCGGCCAGGGTGCTGCCGCGGCGGCGCTTGGGGAGGCCGCTGGAAGTCGCTGTGTACTGGTCGATTTCGGTCTGGGTCGGGGTGGTGGAGGCGAAGGCGGGCTTCGGCGGCGGGGCCGTTTCGGGCGCGGTGGCGACATCCCTCGCCGGGGTGTCGGGGTGCGGGCGGGTGGTGACCGGGGTGAGGCGGCCGAAGGTGCCGGACTGGCGTTCCAGACGGGCGGTGAGTTCGCGGGGGATGACGACCACCACGGCGGTGCCGCCGATGGCGGAGGGGCGGTAGCTGACGGTGAGGTCGTGTTTGCGGGCCAGGTGGCCGACCACGGCCAGGCCGAGGCGGGTGCCGGAGAGAGCGGAGAGGTCGGAGCCGGCGCGGGGGCCGGAGACGGCGGATTCGGCTCGCCGGAGGGCGGATTCGCTCATGGCGAGGCCGGAGTCCTCGATGGTGATGACCACACCGGCGGGGACCTCGGCGGCGTAGACGTGGACCTCGGTGGTGGGCGGGGAGAAGTTGCAGGCGTTGTCGAGCAACTCGGCCAGGGCATGCATGACGCCCTCGGCGGCGTGGCCCACGATGGCGATCTCGGTGATCGCACGCAGGCGCACGCGCTGGTAGCCCGCGACCCGGCCCATGGCGCCGCGCAGGATCGATTCCATGGCAATGGGTTTCGCCCACCGGCGGCCCGAACGCGCACCGCTGAGCACCGCGATGTTGTCGGCCAGTCGGCCCGCCTGCGCGGTGCGGTGGTCCAGTTCCAGCAGGTCGGCCAGCACCTTCGGGTCGGCGTGCCGGTGTTCCATCTCGCGCAGCTCCGCCAGCATGCTGGTGCTCATGGCCTGCATGCGCCCCGCCGCGCCGGCGAACGCGGCCATGGCGGCGGCGCGGCGACTCTCGCTCTCCTTGGCGGCGTGGGCCGCTGCCGCGACCTCTTCGCCGATGCCGCGAATCCTGGCCTCGGACTCGGTTATTCGTGCCTGAGCGGCGGAAATGGTCGCGGCCACATGGGCATCGGCCTGCACGGAGTAGGTCAGTGCCTCCTGCCGCACCGCCTGCACCCGGCCCCGGTAGTAGGCGGCGGCCGTCACGGCGGCCGTCAGCAACAGCGCAGCCACGCTCGCGCCGATAGCCAGCGGCACCCGGAAATCGGTGGGAGAGTAGAAGACCGCGGCCGCCACCGCGCCCGCGCTGAGAGCCAGGGTTCCGGCCAATGTGGACAGGGGCGGTCGCTGTCGCAGGACGGGTTGCTGCCCCCCGCCCGGCGGATTCACTGATTCCGACACGCTCCGCACTTCCGCACCGATGTCCACCAGGGCGAGTGCCCCGATACCCCCAACCGCACCCGCGTGCGGGATCCGTGCCAAATGCCCGGACCGGCAAGCGGATTCGGATCTGCCGGACGCAGCATAAGCGCACCGGGCGGGCCGCGCCACCCGAGCGAGAACCCCCTGGCAATCACGAGTCCCGGTGAGCGGGACGACGGTTCAGACGCGGGCGAAGACCTGCGGGCGCGTACTCAGGTACCCGTAGCCCAGCACCGCCACCAGATAGAGCAGCAACGCCGCCGCGGGCAGTGCCAGCCCGATGGCCGCGATCAGGTCGAAGCTCACGAACCCGATCACCGCCTGCAGGCTCTCCCGCCGCGCGTACTCGGCATCGTAGCCGGGTTCGAACAGATCGGGGTTGCGGCGCAGGGCAATCCACATCACGAACCAGGCCGCCGCCTGCGCCGCACCCACCACGCCGTAGAAGGCGGTCGCCACCTTGCCATTCCAGCCCCCGTCCTCCAGATGATGGGCCAGCACGGTCGTCGGGAACGGCAGGAACGCCACCGTCAGGAGCAACAGCAGATTGCCGCAGTGCAGCAGCCCGTCCATCCGCCGAACCCGGCCGAAGAAGCGGTGGTGGCACAGCCAGATCACGCCGATGGTGAGAAACGATCCGCCATAGGCGAGGTAGCTCGGCCACAGCCCGGTCAGCTCATGCCACAGCGAGCCGTCATCGGTCTCCGGAATGCGAATCTCGAGCACGAGCAGGGTGATCGCGATGGCCATGACGCCGTCGCTGAAGGCTTCCACGCGGGTGGTGTCGGAAAGCCGCGATTCGGGGTACTGCATGCGGTCATTATCGAGTGCGGGTGGCGGGTTCGATGTTTTCGAGTTCCTGTTTTGCGCACGCCGTCTCGGGATGTCCAGGAATCACCCGTGGTTCGCCCAGAGCGGAATCACGGCCCGCCCGCTTGACCTCAACATAAGTTGAGGTTCGATCCTGGAGTCATCGACACCCCGTCGAAAGCGAGAGGGAGGCAACGAGATGCGTGTAGTGCAGGCCGAGGAGTTCGGTGGACCCGACGTGCTGACCGTGCGGCAGGTCGCGGATCCGGTCGCCGGTCCGGGCGAAGTGGTGGTGCGGGTCGCGGCCGCCGACGTCATGTTCCTGGACACGACAATGCGCAGTGGCCGGGCGCGCGAATTCTTCCCCGTCGAACCTCCGTTCGTGCCCGGCGGCGCGGTCACGGGGACGGTCGAATCGGTCGGGCCCGACGTGGACCCCGCGTGGGTCGGCAAGCGGGTCGCCACCCCGACGGCGGCCAGCGGCATCGGCGGTGGCCTGCCCATCGGCGGTTATGCCGAACTGGCCCTGGCCAAGGCCGGCACCCTGGCCGTCATCCCGGACGAACTGAGCTTCGAGCAGGCCGCCGCCCTCGTGCACGACGGACGCACCGTGCTCGCGGTCGCCGACCGCGCCGCGATCCAACCGGATCAGTGGGTGCTGATCACCGCCGCCGCGGGCGGTCTGGGCACCCTGCTCATCCAGCTGGCCCGCGCGGCCGGCGCGCAGGTCATCGCCGCCGCGCGCGGGGAGGCGAAACTCGCTCTGGCGCAACGGCTCGGCGCGCACGAGGTGGTCGACTACTCGAAACCCGGCTGGGCCGAGCAGGTCCGGGAACGGACCGGCGGCGTGCAGGTGGTCCTCGACGGCGCGGGCGGCGACATCGGCCGCGCCGCCCTGGCCGCCACCGCTCCCGGCGGCCTGCTCATCGCCTACGGCAACTCGGCCGGCGGCTTCGCCGCGATCGACGCGGAATCCGCTGCCGCCCAGGGCATCACCATCGTCTCCCTGTTCGAGATCGCGACCCCCGAGACCGACTGGCTCACCCTGCACGACCGCGCCCAGGCCGAGGTCGCCTCCGGTCGCCTCGAGGTCGTCATCGGCCAGACCTTCCCCCTCGATCAGGCCGCAGCCGCGCACACCGCCATCGGCTCCCGCGCCGCCGTCGGCCGGACCATCCTCACGGTCTGAGAGTCATCGGCGTGTCGTGGATCCCCGCCCGGCTTCGGAGCGCAAGGTGGCATCGGGCGGAACGCGACGCGGAGGTGGTGATGGGTACGAGAGCCGGTGCGGTCGCGGCCGTGGTGGCGGGGGTCTGGATGGCCGTGGTGGGCGCCGCGTGCGCACAGCCGGGCTTCGACCCGGGAATCCCGCAGTACCTCCACGTTCCGCCGCGCACCGCGCTCTCGGTGCGCACGCTGGCGCCGGGCGCGGGCTGGGGCACCGACAACGAGACCGAGGAGCGCGGGGCCCTGTCCATCGCCAAGCTGTTCATGGCGGATTTCGCTCTGCGGCACGGCGACGGCTCGGCCGAGGATCGCGAGCTGGGCGAGCGCATGGTCCGCAAGTCCGACGACGCGGCCGCCGACCGGATCGCGGCGAAGTACCCGTATGCCATCGACGCGATCGCCCAGGAGTACGGCCTGCGCGCCACCCACGGCGCCGGCGGCTGGGCACTGTCGACCACCAGCGTCGCCGACGTGGCCGACTTCCTGGCCGCGAAACTTCGCGACGAACCCGACAGCCCGATCCTGGCCTGGATGGAACAGCCCAGCGATCGGGCGGCCGACGGCACCCGCCAGGACTGGGGCACCGCGCGACTGCCGCAGGTGTACGGAACCAAGTGGGGCTGGTCCGATGTCGGCGCTCCGGAAGTGGCATCGGTGTCCTTCGGTCCCGGATTCACCGTCGCCGCCCACACCTACGGCACCCCCGACCAGCAGACCGAGGATGTGCTCGGCGTGTTGTCTGCCGTGACGGCCCCGGCGACTGCCAAACACTGACCGCCCCAGCTGAGGCGCGACCGGATGTCGACCGCGCCCGCGGAGACGTAGTTCATAGTTAGTAGTTAGTGGTTGGTAACCAGTGATAAATTCGCCGCCATGAAGTCGTCGTCGGTCGAGCGAATGTCGAGACAGCAGCGGCGCGAGCAACTGCTGGGGTTGGCGGCGGAGGAGTTCGCCAGGGCCGGATTACATGGCACCTCGACAGAAGCCCTCGCCCGGCGTGCCGGGATAACCCAGACCTATGTGTTCCGTCTGTTCGGGTCGAAGAAGGCGTTGTTCGTCGAGGTTGTGCGACGGGCATTCGATCGGCTCATCGACGGCATGGACCAAGCGGCGGAACAGAACTCGGGGCGGGACGCGCTCGCGGCGATGGGTGAGTTCTACGACCGCGCACTGACCGACCGGACCGCGCTGCTGGTGCAGTTGCAGGCGTTCGCCGCCTGCGGAGATCCAGAAGTGCGCGAGGTGGTGCGCGAAGAGATGGACCGGATGTGGACCGTCACCGCGGAGCGCACCGGACTGCCGCCGGTCGCGGTGAAGACCTTCTTGGCCTACGGCATGTTGCTCAATTCCTCCGCCGCACTCCAGACCGATGAGGTGGACGCGGACTGGGCGCGTGGCCTCCGGACCCGCATCCGGGCCGGACTGTTCGATCATCTGACCGAGGAGAACAACCAATGAGCTCCACCACCACATCCGAGGTCGATCGCGTCGGCGGCCGGGGCACCGCGCTGGTTGCGTCACTGCTGTTCATCGCGTTGGTGGTGGCGGCCATCGGCAGCCTGGGTGCCCCGCTGATCACCGCGGTCGCTCAGGACTACCGGGTGTCGCTGAGCGCCTCGCAATGGACACTGACGGTCACCCTGCTGTCCGGGGCGGTGGCTACCCCGTTGCTCGGGCGGCTCGGCTCGGGCCGCCGACGGCGGTCGGTGATCCTGGCCACGTTGGCTGTCGTGGTGGCAGGCAGCGCGGCCACCGTGGTGCCCGCACCGTTCGCCGTGCTGATCTTCGGCCGCGCCGCACAGGGGGTCGGTCTGGGACTGACGGCGTTGATGATGGCCATTGCTCGCCAATATCTCGGCGAGCGCGCCCCTTCCACGATCGCGATGCTGTCGGTGGCCTCGACGGTCGGCGTCGGGGTCGGCTATCCGGTGGCAGGACTGTTGACTCAGATCGGCGGGGTCCGGGCCGCCTACCTGCTCGGGCTGATCGTCGCGACAGCGGCACTGATCACGGCGGTCGTGGCGGTGCCGAAGGACGCGCCGGATGCGCCACGCGAGGGGGCGATGGATTGGCCGGGTGCCGCACTCTTGTCGGTCGGTTTGGTCGCGGTGCTGGTGGTCACCAGCGAAACGAGCCTGTGGACCAGCGACCCGGTCGCCGCCACGATGATCCTGTCCGCGGGCATCGCGGTGCTGGCGGGCTGGGTGGCCGTGGAACATCGGGCGCGGCGGCCCCTGGTGGACCTGCGTGCGTTGCGGCACCCGGAGGTCGCCACCGCGAACCTCGTCATGGGTGTGTCCGGCGTCGCCATGTATCTGCTGTTCACCCTGATCACCCGCTATGTGCAGACGCCATCCCAGGCCGGCTACGGTTATGCGCTGACCTCGTTCGAGGCAGGTCTGGTGCTGGTTCCGTTCTCCGCGTTGGGATTCCTTGCGGGTCGTCTGGTCCCGCAGCTGAGCCGGCGCATCGGCCCCTTCCCGTTGCTGGCCGTCAGCGGCGCTGTGGTGGCCGGGGCTTGTCTGCTCTTCGCGGCCACCCGGACCTTCGGGGTTGCCTGGCCCATCGTCGCGATGGGCGTGCTCGGCCTAGGGGTCGGTTCGTTCTCCGCCGCGATGCCCCAAGCCATCCTCGCCGTAACTCCGAGCGAGGAAACCGCTGCCGCGATGAGTATCAACCAGGTTGTCCGCTCAGTCGGGTTCTCCATCGGTAGTGCGCTCAGCGGTCTGATGCTCGCCACCTACACCTCGGATGGATCCTTCGCTCCTTCCGAAACCGGCTACACGACGACTTCGTGGATCGGCGTGGCCGTCGCAGCGTCCAGCATCGCGCTCGCTGTCGGTATCAAGTCCACCCGCCGACACGATCACGCTCGCTGAAACACACACGGTTTGTGGCGCAGCCTCGGCTGCTGGTCGCGGACTGGATCGGGGTAGCTGGAAGCGGGTGACCCTGGGCAGATCCGGCAGGGGCGCAACGTATCTGGCCTTCGTGGTGGCGTCGCATGTGGCCACGGCGGTGGCGTTGCTGGGACGTCACGAGGAGGTCCGCGACGTGGGTGCCCGGTGGGATATCCACGGCGAGAAAGATATTCGCGACGGTGTGAAACCGATGTCCCGGCCGTCGAGGCTGGTGCGGCCTGCTCGCTGCCGCCATGCCCGCGCTCGAGGCCGCACCGGGCCTCGGCGGGTCATCGCCGAATACCACTGAGCCAAGCAATCCGACCGGTAGGCTCGCAATGCCGATTACTTCGCATTCGGCTGTGCGGCGGAACATTTGCCGCTGATCGGGTTGGTGGAAGACCGGGTTCGTCGATGACTCCGGAGGAACCGTGCTCGGTGTGGTGCTCGCGTCGACTATGTGGGGTTTGTCGTCGGTTTTCATGAAGGTGGCGCTGCCGGGGATGCCGCCGTTCGGAATCGCGTTCATTCGCGTGTTGCTTTCCGGATTGGTCCTGACACCGGCCGCACTGCTGCGCGCCCGCGGCCGGACCGTGCCCGTGCCCGGCGGGCGTGAGCGCATGCATCTGGCGGTGCTGGCCGTGACCACCGTGGCGTTGCCGTTCTGCCTGACCGCCTGGGCGCAGCAGCACGTCGAAGCCTCCCTGTCGGCCGTGCTACACGCGACGGTCCCACTGTGGACCCTCGGCTTCGCGGTCCTCATGCTGGGGCACCGCCCCGGCCGGCGGCAGCTCGGGGCCGTCGCGATCGGATTGATCGGCGTCGCCGTGCTGGCGGGACTGGGCTCGCGCGACCTGACCGGCTGCTCATGGGGCGGATGCCTGGCCGTGCTCGCCGCGTCGGCGTGCTACGGATTCGGCTGGACCTACATGCGTCGTAACCTGTCTCACCGGCAGCCGCTCTACATCGCGGCCGTCATCCAGGTCAGCGCGCTCCTGTTGCTGCTACCACTGGCGGCCGCCACCACCGACACCGGCCGCGTCGAGCTGACGCCGGTGCGCATCGCGAGCCTGCTCGCCCTGGGCGTGATCAGCACCGCCGGAGCCGAACTGCTGAACTACCGCAATGTCGCCCGGCTGGGCCCCACCACCGCGGCGCTGACCGCGTATCTGATCCCGGTCGTCGGCGTGTCCGCGGGCATCTGCATCCTCCGCGAGCCATTGACGGCGCGGTTGCTGATCGGTGCGGCGATCGTGCTCGGATCCGTGGGACTCGCGGTGCAGCGACGTGACGATCGGAAGAAGCCGCCGGACCGTCACGACCGCCCGAAACCAGCATGGGCAGAATAGAATTCAGCTCAAATACCGGCGCGGAACAATGGAGAGCGTGGCAGGTGGCCAACCGCCGGCCGACTCTCCAGCAAGAACTCCGCAGCATGGCGCATACCGGTAATCGAACCAGATCGCCGTGTTCATGGCTCCGGCTTCGCGGGTGACAACAACGGTCTGTATGTGACAACCAAAACCTGTCGTCACATGTGATCCGTGCCATCGTTGTGACCCCTTGCGCCCGAAACGGTTGTGTATTCACAATCATTGTGTGCTTACAACTGTCGAGGAGCTGGGCTCGCGCCGGAAGACGATCATCCTGATCACCTGCTGTTTGAGCTTGCTGATCTCGTCCATGGACGCGACCATCGTGAATGTCGCCATCCCCACCATCCGCCACGACCTGGGCGCGCCGCTGTCGCGGCTGCAGTGGATCGTCGACGTGTACACGCTCACCCTCGCCAGCCTGCTCATGCTGTCCGGTGCGGCCGCCGATCGATTCGGGCGCAAGCGCGTGTTCCGCATCGGGCTGTTCACCTTCGCGCTCGGTTCGCTGCTGTGCAGCATCGCGCCCACCATCGAGGTCCTCATCGGCGCGCGGTTCGTACAGGCCGTCGGTGGTTCCATGCTGAATCCTGTTGCCATGTCGATCATTACGACCACCTTCACCGGCCGGGTGGAGCGGGCTCGGGCGGTCGGCGTGTGGGGCGCGGTGGTCGGCATCTCGACGGCATTGGGGCCCATGGTCGGTGGCGTGCTCATCGACAGCCTGGGCTGGCAGTCGGTGTTCTGGATCAACCTGCCCATCGTGGCGGTCGCGCTGGCGCTCACCACCGTCTATGTGCCGGAATCGAAGTCGGCCAAGCCGCGCGGCATGGATTCGATCGGGCAGGCGCTGGCGATCGTGGTGCTGTTCACCCTCGTGTACGGCCTGATCGAACGCGAGCCCGCGGTCTTCGTGGTGTCCGCCCTGGCGCTGGCCGGATTCGTGTGGCACGAGGCGCGGCACCCGTCGCCGTTCATCGACCTGCGCTTCTTCCGTAGCTTCCCGTTCTCCTCTGCCACCGTCATCGCGGTCTGCTCGTTCGCCGCGCTGGGCGCGTTCCTGTTCGACATGTCGCTGTATCTGCAAGGGACCCGACACTTCTCGGCCGTGCACACCGGTCTGCTGTACCTGCCGATGGCGCTGGGCATGCTGTTCTTCTCGCCGCTGTCGGGGCGCTTGGTGGGCCGCTACGGCACCCGTCCGTCACTGCTGGCCTCCGGTGCGCTGATGGCGGTGGCGGCGATCGGCCTCACCCTGCTGCACCCGGACACCCCGATCTGGCAGCTGGTCATCACCTTCGCGCTGTTCGGGATCGGCTTCGGCATGGTGAACGCGCCCATCACCACCACCGCGGTGAGCGGCATGCCGCTCGATCGCGCGGGCGCGGCGGCCGCGGTGGCCTCCACCAGCCGCCAGGTCGGCGTGAGTCTCGGTGTGGCACTGTGTGGTGCGCTCACGGGCGCGGGATTGTGGTGGACCATCGCCGGTTTCGCCGTCGCAGTCACCGCGCTGGGTGCGGCCGCCAATACCGACTGGGCGTACCGTTCGCGAGATCGTGTCGCCCCCCTGCTCGAACAGAAGGTTCCCGCTCATGCCGGATGACACGCCCACGACCGATGAGGTCTGGCGGCAGCTCACCCACCTGGTGATGGACACCCGCGACACCTGGAAGCGCGCGGTGGTGGAGCGAACCGGCATGCCGTTCAGCCGGATTCGCATCCTGCGCCGGCTGCTGCCGGGCCCGCTCACCGCCAAGGAGCTGGCACGGGCGGCCACCATGGACGCCCCCGCCACCACGGTCGCGGTCAACGATCTCGAGGAGCGCGGCCTGGTGATCCGCGAGATCGACCCGACCAATCGGCGCTGCAAGCTCATCTCGCTCACCCGCGCGGGCCAGGAGGTGGTGGCCGAGGCCCTCGCCACGCCGGACCCGGCGCCCGCAGAATTGGCCGCCCTGACCCCCGCCGACCTGCGCAGACTCCACGGACTCCTACGCAAACTCGAACACTGACTTACCCGTTCGTGATTCAACCGTTATCGTTTGTCCCGTGCGACACCGAACCTGGAAGTCCCTCGCGGCCCTCTGCGGCGCCCTGCTGATCGCGGGCACCGGCCAGAGCCTCGCCGCCGCACCGGTTTCGGGGTCGCTCGCGCGCCCGGTGCCGGAAGCTCCTGCCCGCCCGCTGTTTCCGATCGCCGGCCAGACCGTGGTCCTCGATCCCGGACACAACGGCGGCGGCGCGGCCCACGCCGACGAGATCAATACGCAGGTGCCCGACGGCCGCGGCGGCATGAAGCCCTGCAACACCACCGGCACCAGCGGCGACGACGGCTACACCGAGCACGAATTCAATTGGGATGTGGCCCAGCGCGTCCGCGACCTGCTCAGCGCCCGCGGCTACCAGGTGGTCATGAGCCGCGACAGCGACACCGGCGTCGGCCCGTGCGTGAACGACCGCGGCACCCTCGGCAATCGGGTCGGCGCGGCGGCCGTGGTCTCCATCCACGCCGACGGCGCGCCCGCGGGCGCCCACGGCTTCCACGTCGCCTACTCCTCGCCCGCGCTGAACGACGCCCAGTCCGGGCCGTCGGTGCAGCTGGCCACCACCCTGCGCGACACCATGGTCGGCGCGGGCTTCACCACCTCGACCTATGTCGGCTCGGACGGGCTGAACCCGCGGGCCGATCTGGCCGGGCTGAATTTCTCCGAGCGCCCGACCGCCCTCATCGAGTGCGGAAACATGCGAGATCCCGGCGACGCCGCGGTCATCGAATCACCGGATGGTCGCGCGCGATTCGCGCAGGCCATCGCCACTGCCATCGCGGCCTATCTGGGCTAGCACACCGGACGGAACGGCTCATGGCGCGGGCATTGTCTGCGCCCGGTTTGCCGTGAGTACATTCGTCACGTCATTTACGGAATATTTCGGGAAACCGGACGAACAGGGTTCCGGGGAGGACTCCTTGACCACGACCGACGTACAGCAGCGTTCGCGTTTCGCGAACTGGCTACTGGAAGACGCCGGGGAGCATTACTCGCAGATCCCGGGCCCGATGGCCAAGAAGGCCCCCAAGGAACATCAGCATTCCTGGTGGAAGGTGATGTGCCTGACCGGTGTCGACTACTTCTCGACACTCGGCTACCAGCCCGGCATTGCGGCGCTCGCCGCAGGCGTGCTGTCCCCGCTGGCGACCATTGTGCTGGTCGCGCTCACCCTGCTGGGCGCGCTGCCGGTCTACCGCCGGGTGGCCAGGGAAAGTCATGACGGCGGCGGCTCCATCGCCATGTTCGCCAAGTTCATGCCGAACTGGTGGGGCAAGATCTCCATCCTGGTGCTGCTGGGCTTCGCGGCCACCGACTTCACCATCACCATGACGCTGTCGGCGGCGGACGGTGCGGCGCACATCGTCGAGAACCCGTATGTGCCGACGTTCCTGCAAAACCAGAACATGACCATCACGCTGGTCCTGCTGGCGCTGCTGGCCGCGGTGTTCCTCAAGGGATTCAGTGAGGCTATCGGCATCGCGGTCGGACTGGTCGGCGCGTATCTGGCCCTGAATCTGGTTGTCGCCGCGGTCGGCATCGTGAAGGTGCTGCAGGCCCCGCACCTGGTGACCGATTGGTCGCATCTGCTGACGGCCGAGCACGGCAATATCTTCGCCATGATCGGCGTGGCACTGCTGGTCTTCCCGAAGCTGGCGCTGGGTCTGTCCGGGTTCGAGACCGGTGTCGCGGTCATGCCGCAGATCAAGGGCAATCCGGCCGATTCCAAGGAATACCCGCGCACCCGCATCAACGGCACCCGCAAGCTGCTGACGACCGCCGCGATCATCATGAGCGTGTTCCTCATCGTCACCAGCTTCATCACCACCATCCTCATTCCGGAGAAGGAGTTCGAGGAGGGCGGGCAGGCCAACGGCCGCGCGCTGGCCTACCTGGCCCACGAGTACCTGGGCAATGCGTTCGGCACCGTCTACGACGTCAGCACCATCGCCATCCTGTGGTTCGCGGGCGCGTCCGCCATGGCCGGTCTGCTCAATCTGGTGCCGCGCTACCTGCCGCGCTTCGGCATGGCCCCGGAGTGGGCGCGTCAGATCCGGCCGCTCACCCTGGTTTTCGCCCTGGTCTCGTTCGGCATCACCTGGTATTTCGACGCCAATGTCGACGCGCAGGGTGCGGCGTACGCGACCGGTGTGTTGGTGCTGATCACCTCCGCGGCCGTGGCCGTGACCATTTCGGCCTGGCGTAAGAAGCAGTACTCGCGCGTGCTGGGCTTCGGTCTGGTGTCGGTGATCTTCGTGTACACCACGATCGACAACATCATCGAGAAGCCGGCTGGTCTGCATCTGGCCATCCTGTTCGTGGTGGCGATCGTGGTGGTGTCGTTCGCCTCGCGTGTTCGCCGGGCCTTCGAGCTGCGGGCCGTCGAGGTGATCTTCGACGAGAAGGCCTGCCAGATGATCGACCAGCTGGCCGAGCGCGGTGAGATCCGCATCGTCACCCACGACATCACCGACGGGCGATCGCCGGAGGAGTACGCGGAGAAGGAAGCCGACCAGCGCCGCGAGAGCCACATCCCCGAGGACGAGCCGATCCTGTTCCTCGAGGTCATCGTGAAGGACCCGTCGGAGTTCAGCACCGAACTGCATGTGACCGAGGTGGACGTGGAGGACTACCACATCCTCACCGTCGAGGCCGCGGCCGTGCCGAACTGCATCGCGTCGATTCTGATCGCGATCCGCGACCGCACCGGCGAGTGCCCGCACGTGTATTTCGAATGGACCGAGGGCAATCCGCTCACGAACCTGGTGCGTTTCATGTTCTTCGGTGAGGGCGAGGTGGCGCCGGTGACCCGGGAGATCCTGCGCCGCGCCATCCCGCGCCGCTCCCAGCGTCCCCACGTCCACGTCGACAGCTAGCTCCGCACGAGGGAGCTCTCACTGCGGGGAATCGGACGAATTTCCGTAGTGAGAGCTCCCTTGTCGTTTTGTACAGGGGAGGGCTCGCAAGTTTAGGTGTAACTCAGGGTTTCATGCATGCGTAGAATATTGCTACGCTCACGCAGCAAACGCGATACGAGACCAGGAGTACCGATGAAGCTACTTCCGAAGCCGGGCCGCCGACCGGTGACCGAACCCGGAGAGGTAGCCCTCCATGCCCGGAATGTGCAGTTCGATTGGTCGCGGACCGAACCGGTCTGGATGAAGAAGGAACCGATCGCCTCGCACGTCCTCAATGCCCTGAGCATGCTGCTGCCCGAAGGCGAGCGCATGTTCCTGGTGACCTTCGGCGAAGCCCTGGAACTGGTCAAGGACGAGAAGCTGCGCGAGGCCATGATCGGCTTCATCGGGCAGGAGTCCATGCATGCCGAGAGCCACAACGGTGCACTCGAAGCGGTGCTCGCGGCCCACGGCATCGATGTCGCACCGTACGTGCGGCAGGCGGAATTCCTGTTCCGCAAGACCCTGGGCCCGCGGGAGCTGGCCTCCTCGGCGGCGCAGCAGCAGCAACTCGTGGAGCGGCTCGGCGTCATCGCCGCGCTCGAGCATTTCTTCGCGTTCCTCGGCGACTGGGTGATCAATGCCGACCTCGAGCAGTTCGACGCCGACCCGCAGATGCTGGATCTGTTCCGCTGGCACGGGGCCGAAGAGGTCGAGCACCGCATGGTCGCGCACGATGTGGCCGAGTACTTCGAGGTCGGTTACATGCGCCGCGGCGCGCTCATGCTGATCGTCTTCCCGATCTTCATCGCGCTGCTGCTGCGCGGCAGCAAGTTCCTGGTGCACGCCGATCCGTCGCTACCCAACCATCGCTATCCGATGCTGATCGCGCGGATCTTCGCGGCCATGTGGCGCGGTTCGCTGCCCGGAATTCCGTCGCTGCTGATGAGCGCGCTGTCCACGTTCAAGCCGGGCTACAACCCGGAGGGCGTCGGCTCGACCGCGCAGGCGGTGGCCTACCTGGCGCAGTCCCCGGCTGCCCGGGCGCTGGCCTCGTGAGCGCGATCCGTCCCGTCCCGGTCGCGCCCCCGCGCGATCTGTTCGGCAAGCGCCGCGCCGATCGCACCACACAGGTGCTGGACTTCATCGCCGAAAGCCGTTTGCGCTGGAGCACGTTCGTGAACCGGCACGAGCCGGACGTGCGCGTCGACGACTGGCGGATTCCGCTCGTCGTGGCCGAGCGCCGGGGCGAGGCGCACGACACCGATGTGATCAGCCTGCTGATGACCGCGCCCGACGGGCGTGCGCTGCCCGAGTGGCGGCCGGGCGCGCACCTGGATCTCGAATTGCCCTCGGGGAAGGTGCGGCAGTACTCGCTGTGCGGCGACCCGGCCGACCGGCACGCGTATCGCGTTGCGGTGCGGCGCATTCCGGACGGCAACGGCGGCTCGCTCGAGGTGCACGAGGAGCTGGCGGTCGGTACCCCGGTCACCGTGCGGGGGCCGCGCAATGCCTTCCCGTTCGTGCTGCCCGGGTACGGATCCTCCGCTGCGCGAGTGCATTTCGTAGCGGGCGGCATCGGGATCACGCCGATCCTGCCGATGATCCGGATGGCCGACCGGCTGGGTGCGGAGTGGAGCATGGTGTACGCCGGGCGATCCCGCGACACCATTCCGTTCCTGTCGGAGGTGGAGTCCTTCGGTTCGCGGGTGACCGTGCGCACCGATGACGAACACGGCATTCCCACGGCCGACGAGCTGCTGCCGGGCGTCGGTCCCGACACCTCCGTCTACTGCTGCGGGCCGGTCGTGATGACCCAGCTCATCGCCGACGCCGTGCGCGAAATGCCCGGCGTGGAGCTGTATTCCGAGCGTTTCTCGCCGCCGCCCGTGGTGAACGGCACCGCCTTCCAGGTGGAGCTGGCTCGCACCGGCGCGGTCCTCGACGTGCCCGCCGACAAGTCGGTGCTCGAGGAAGTGCTGAAGGCCCGTCCGGACTCGTCGTATTCGTGCCGGCAGGGCTTCTGCCGCACCTGTGTGGTGCGGGTGCGCTCCGGTGAGGTCGACCATCGCGACACCGTGCTCACCGACGCCGAGCGCGCGGCCGGCGACATGCTCATCTGTGTATCCCGTTGCGGCGGGGACCGTTTGGTACTGGACATCTAGCGCCGTCTCTCAACGAGGAGAAGATCGTGATCGATCACCCCATCGTCAACCCCGCCGCCGAACGCCTGGTGCGCAGCGGTGAATTCGACATCGCCGTCTACGAATACGGTGAACCCTCGGCAGAAACCATTGTGTTGGTGCACGGCTGGCCCGACGACAACCATCTGTGGGACCGGGTGGTGCCGCTGCTGGCCGACCGCTTCCACGTGGTCACCTACGACACCCGCGGGCACGGTCGCTCCACCCGCACCGACCGCACCGAGGACTACCGGCTCGAGCACTTCGCGGCCGACTTCTTCGCCGTCGCCGACGCGGTGAGTCCCGATGCGCCCGTGCACATCCTGGCCCACGACTGGGGTTCGGTGGAGATGTGGGAGGCCGTCTGCGAGCCGCAGGCCGCCGGGCGGGTAGCCTCGTTCACCTCGGTGTCCGGACCCAACCTGGACCACCTGGGCGCGTGGGTGCGGTCGAGCCTGTCGCGCGGCAAGGTGTGGGGGCCGTTCACCCAGCTGTTGTCCTCGGCCTACACCGGGCTGTTCATGACGCCGGGCGTGCCGCGGGTGGTGCTCAAGCCGCTGGGCACCGAGAAGATGTGGTCGCGCTTCGTGGGGCTGATGAACGAGACCTCGCCGGCCAACATCAAGCTCGGACCCGAGTTCCGGCGCGACTTCTTCGACGGCATGCGCATCTACCGCGCCAATATCCTGCAGCGCCTGGGCGATCCGCGGGAACGCCGCACCGAGGTGCCGGTACAGCTGATCATCGCGCGCCGCGATGTCGCGGTGCGGCCGGCCGGCTACGACGACACCAAGGACTGGGCGCCCAACCTGTACCGGCGCGAGGTCGGCGGCGGGCACTGGCTGCCGTTCTCCCACCCGGAGCTGCTGGCCACCTCCACCGTCGAGCTCATCGACTCGCTGCGGACGGGGGAGACCCCGCGGACGCTGCGGCGCGCCGAGGTCGGCCGGGAGCAGCGCACCTTCGAGGACCAGCTGCTGGTGATCACCGGCGGCGGCAGCGGCATCGGGCGCGAGACCGCGCTGGCGTTCGCGCGGCGCGGGGCCGAGGTGGTGCTCTCCGACATCAATCTGGACTCGGCCAAGGAGACCGCGGAACTCATTGCGCGCGAAGGCGGTACGGCGCACGCCTACCAGCTGGACGTGTCGTCGGAGGCGGCTGTCACCGAGCACGCGGCGGCGGTCATCGCCGCCCACGGGGTGCCGGACATCCTGATCAACAATGCCGGTGTCGGCGCGGCGGGCGACTTCTTCGAAACCCCCGCAGCCGAATTCGACCGCGTGCTGAACATCAACCTGCACGGTGTCATCAACGGCTGCCGCGCCTTCGGCAAGGCCATGGCCGATCGCGGCCTCGGCGGCCACATCGTCAACCTCTCCTCCATGGCCGCCTACACCCCCCAGCGCGGCTTCGCCGCCTACTCCACCTCCAAGTCCGCGGTCTTCATGTTCTCCGACTGCCTGCGCGCCGAACTGGCGGGCAATGGGATCGGCGTACATACCATCTGTCCCGGCATCGTGCACACCAATATCGTTGCCACCACTCGCTTCTCGGGTGTCTCCGCCGAGGAGGAGGCCGCCAAGCAGCAGCGCTACGACAAGCTCTACGCCGCCCGCCGCTACGGCCCGGAGAAGGTCGCCGCCCAGATCGTCAAGGCCGTCGAGCAGGGCCGTGACGTCGTCCCGGTCACCCCCGAAGCCTGGCTCCAGTACCGCTTCAATCGCTGCGCCCCGGCCGTCGCCCGCTTCTTCGCGGCGCGAGTGAAGCTGACGTAGCAGCGCCCACTGCCGCGGGGGCTCACACCGGCGATGAGCCCCCCGGAAAATGGGTTTGTCGGGCCGATTCTCCCCGGCGTAGCTTTCGGCTATATCTCGCGGTCGGAGGGGCCGTGAGGTGGGGGAGAAGGCCGACGATGGTTGGCCGGATTGATTTGTGTGGCCATTGTGATCGTTCTGGTTGTCGCGACGGCTGTTGCCACCCGCGGCGAGCCTGATCGCCGCCGTGGAAGTCGCAGCCGGAGTTGGGGATACGGCCCCGCGCGGCTGCCACGGACAGGTCTTGAACACCGCCTCCGGAAGTTCCAGCGCGTTGCTCGAGCCGAGGGGCCGGGAACGGCGCAACAGCATGGGTTCACGCTACGTCGATGTCTACGCGGTTCGCGAGTGCTGTTCGCCGGTTCCCGCGCAGCTGCCGCGCGGTTCACTGCACGTCGACCGCGGTCTCCTGGGCCTGGCCCTGGTCGCCGCGGGTGGCGCGGAGGCTGGTGAAGGTCACTGTCGCGAGCACCACCACGATCACCAGTAGTGAGGCGGCCGTTGGGATCTGGGGGACGCCGCTCCAGATGCCGTGCGCCCAGTGCAGGACCAGCTTCACGCCGATGAAGGCGAGGATGGCGGCCAGGCCGTAGGCCAGGTGCACCAGGCGGGAGAGGGCGGCGTGCAGGACGAAATACAGTGCGCGCAAACCGAGTAGCGCGAAGGCGTTGGTGGCGAACACCAGGAACGGGTCGCCGGTGACGCCGTACACCGCGGGCACCGAGTCGACGGCGAAGACGACGTCGGTGGCCATGACCGCGCCGACCACCAGCGCCAGCGGGGTGAGGGCGCGGCGGAACCTACCGGGCTGGGCGGGATCCGCCTCGCGGACCACCATCTTGGTGCCGCGGTAGTCGTCGGTGACGGGCCAGATGCGGCGTAGCAGGCGCACCGACTTCATGTTCGCGACATCGAGTTCCTGCGCGTGCCCGCCGGCCGCGTCGGCCAGCAGCTTCACCGCCGTCACGAGCAGGATCATGCCGAACAACAGAAACGCCCAGTCCAGGGTGGCCAGGGCGGCCGCACCGAGGGCGATGAAGATGCCGCGCAGCACCAGCGCGCCCGCGATGCCGTACAGCAGCACCCGCTGCGCCAGCGCCGCTGGGACCGCGAAGGCGGACAGCAGCAGCATGAAGATGAACAGGTTGTCCACCGACAGTGACTTCTCCAGCAGGTAGCCGGTGAAGAACTCCACCGCAGGGGTGCCGCTGTTGTTGAACCACAGGAACACGCCGAAGGCAATGGGCAGGGCGATGTAGAAGACGGTCCAGGCGATGGCCTCGCGCATGGACACCTCGTGCGGGCGGCGGGTGAGCGCGAAGTCGAGGATCAGCAGCGCCAGCACCGCGGCGATCGTCCCGCCCCACAGCCAGGGCGTACCGACACTGTGGATGGTGGTGGAACTCGCGAGAACGGGCAGGGTAGGACTCATTGGACCTCCTCGGGCAGGGTGAACCAGCCGAGGTCTCCTTCACCTGCGTCTTCGAATGCCACAGCCGCAGGCAACCATCCGGGGGACGCGTCGGCGCGGCCCGTACTGACCGGAGTGATTCTTGGGAAGTACTCCCCTCAAATCACGCAGGATAGTCGACCCTTACCCGCGAAGTCCACCCGGTACGCGTGTCAGCGGGGCGTGAGTACCACCACGGCGATCGGACGCGAGGTCATCGCCTGGTACTGGGTGTAGCGGCCCTGGTTCACCTTGTCGACGAGCTGGAAGCGGCGCGCGTATTCCGGATCGTCCGGATAGGTGGCCTGTGCGGTGACCGGAATCCGCTTGGTGCCGATCTGAATGTCACAGTCCGCCTTGGCCTTCACATTGGCCAGCCAGCCCGGCGGCCTCGGCGACCCGCCATTGGAGGCGGTGACCAGATAGTCCTTGCCGTCCTGCGCGTAGGTGAGCGCATTGGTGCGCGCCTGGCCGGTCTTGCGGCCGACCGTGCGCAGCAGCAGCGTCGGGTTCCCGAACAGCAGCTTGTGCCCGACCAGGCCGTTGCTGTTCTCGTAGATCCACTGATGTGCCTTCAGCACGTTCGCGAACAGACTCGCCATCGTGTTCCTCCCTGCGGTCGTGGATCTCCTCAGATTAACGCTTCACGATCCGGTCACGATCTTGTGGATACGTTTCCCGAGCCGGTTCGCCCGGAATTACGAAAACCTCACGACGACAAAAGGATTCACCGCATGACCACCGCCCTCGCCACGCCGATCAAGCCCCGTAACCCGGTGCTGGTATGGCTGGTCTGGCCCCTCATCACCCTCGGCATCTACTTCTTCGTCTGGTACTACAAGATCCACAAGGAAATGGCCGAACTCCGCCGCGACCCCGAGGCCCCCGTCGCAGGCCCCCTCCTGGTCATGCTCTTCCTCTCCTGGACCGGCATCGCCGCCATCATCAGCTTCTGGCGCACCGGCACCCGAATCCGCCAATCCCAGGAAGCCGCCGGCCTCGAGGGCACCTGCAACCCCATCCTCGGCTTCGTCCTGAACCTGATCTTCGGCCTCGGCATCCTCTACTATCAGCTCGAACTCAACAAGATCGCCGACAGCTACCGTAAGCCGTATAGCGAGTCCAAGTGGGCATCGACCCTCCCGAGGCGGTAGCATCTCGCGAAGCCCGCAGTGATCTGAAGCGGTCGGGGGCGGTAGCTCAGTCGGTTAGAGCCGTGGACTCATAATCCATTGGTCGCGGGTTCGAGCCCCGCCCGCCCCACTTTCGCTACCTGACCTGCTGATATTCGCCGATCTGGAGTCAGATCGATCCAGAACAAAGCTCGTAGACCAATGGATTCCGAGCGTAGAATCAGCGGGCATGGGGGCACTCGACCTGGACGATCTTCGCGAGCTGAAGGAAGATTTCGCCACCGAACTCCGCCGGCGGAACCGGAGCCGGAACACCATTGACGGCTATCTGATGCGGATCGGCTACTTCATCGACTACCTGATCGAGAACAAGTCGCCGACCGTGGCGCCGGACGTCACACGCGAGCACATCGGCGGATTCATCGAGTCCTTGCTCACGCGACCGAATAAGCGCACTGGCGAACCGCTCTCGCCGGAGTACGCGCGCGGTCACTACCGCGCTCTGCAGCAGTTCTTCAAATACCTTGCGGCAGAGGACATCATCGAAGCGGACCCGTTCGACAAGATGACGTTGCCCGCCGCGCCGGAGCGCCTCACACCGGTTCCGTCCGACGACGCGCTACGCGCGCTGCTGTCCGAGTGCTCCGGTGCGGACTTCGATTCGCTACGTGACACGGCAATCATCCGGATGTTCACCGACACCGGTTGTCGCGCGGGTGAACTCGCAGCGCTCGACATCGACGATCTCGACTTCGCGGAGAACACGGCTATGGTCGTCGGCAAGGGAAGACGCCCACGCAGTGCACCATTCGGTGACAAGACCAGAGCGGCGCTTCGTAAGTACATGCGCGCACGAGCCAAACATCCTCAAGCTGGCCACACCTCGAACGAGAACGCCCTGTGGCTTGGCCGTCAGGGACGCATGACCGACAACGGAATCCGCCAGATGCTCGAGCGGCGCGCCGCCGCGGCGGGCATCGACCACATCCACCCCCACCAGTTCCGCCACTGGTTCGCACATACGTGGCTCGCGAACGGTGGCCAGGAACAAGACCTCATGATGCAGGCGGGTTGGCGGTCCCGCCAGATGCTCGACCGCTACGGAAAGTCGGTGGCCGACGAACGCGCGAAGGCAGCGCACCGACGTGCCCGGCTCGGCGACAAGCTGTAGGGAGTGCGATGGCGGTTGACCAGATTTTGGGCAAGACGACCCGCGATGCACTGCTCCGTGCGGCCGATGGGCTCTCACGGGGCGTGGTCGACGTATCCGGATTTCCTGCGGTCGGCAAATCGAGCGTATCGAGGTGGCTGGCATCGCAATTCGGTGCGTTGGTCTTCGACAAGGACTCATTCGCACCGGCTCTTGAACAGGCGGTGATGTCCGAACTGACTGGCAACCCGCATGATCGCGACAGCGCAATCTATCGACGGGTTGTAGGTCCCCATGTCTACGACGCACTGGGGAAGAACGCGTTGCTGGTCGGCCAACACCATCTTGTAGTGATTGATGCTCCGTTCATCGGATACGTCCGGACCGCCGACCGTGAAGGGATGTCGCTGGCGGCGTACATCGAGGTGCAGGCCAACAGCACGACAGGTACCCGAACACCTTGAGCTGATTCGCGATTGGTTCGGGCAGCCGTTGTGGGAGATGCAGCCCGGCGACGCCGACATCTATTTCGGGGAGGCGGGAGGCGAAGCCGTCGACGTCGACAGCTCGGGTCGGATCCGCGAGAGCTGCACCCATCCCGGTTTTACCGAGCCGGTCGGTTGCGCTTGACGATCTGGAGTTGCTCGTAGGGTCGCAGAGGTTGCATGGGGCGCAGGGATCGGCATGTATACAGGTCGACTGTGCCGGTGGCTGGGTTTCGCACGAGGACCGAGTCGTCTTCGGCTTCGGCTTTAGTGAGTTCGGTGGTGAACAGCCGCGTGAAGATTTTCGGTGCCTGCGCGTGGCAGGAGTTGAAGATCTCGTCGAGTCGTTGTTGTGGGACGAGGCCTGGTCCCATCACCCGCAGCATGTGGATGGTACGGGTGGCGACCGCTTGCCAGTTGACGATGTGGTCGCGGGCGGTCTTGGTCATGATCCACTCGACCACATTGGTGGGCCGGGGTGAGTCGGGGTCGGCTGGCACGAGGTCGGGTGCGAGCTTTCGAGCGGCAGTGTTGGCGGCGAGCACGTCCATGTGAGGGAAGCTGAGGTAGTAGGCAGGGCTTGCGATCATCTCCAGATGATCGAGGTCGTCGTCGCTGATGATCAGCGGCAGCGTATTCACTTGGAGGGCGTCCATCCCGTTGAGGACGAGTGAGGTGATCTTGCGCAGCGTCCAGTCCGGTAGGTCCAGTGCGCGGCACCAGACGGTGAGGCTCTCGGTGCTGGGTTTGCGTAGACCGGCTTCCCATTTCCGTAGCGACGACAGGGTCGTCAAGGCTGCGACGGCTACCTCCTCCTGTGTCAGTCCCAGGGCTTCACGGCGTCGGCGCAAGTAAACCCCGACTTCGGGCCGGTCATACCCCCACGATGGCTTCTCAGATCTGCGGCGCTGCCCGGCAGGCCGGACTGGGCTTAGGTGTGCGTGGGGTATAGACCGATGATCAGGGTCCGGGTCGGGAACCGAAGGTGCGGCGATTTGCACAGCGGGCCTTTCTGACAACCTCACGCGCGGCCAGATGCACCTAGGAGTGGTCGATCAAATCATCTGGATTAGGCGACGCCCCCTGGTTGGTGAATTCGCGGCAACGCAATTCAACTACGCAGAAAGAACTATTACGCCATTAATCTGAAACATGCACTGTTATGAACATCACACCTCAAGCAAGGTGCTTCGTGCATTCTTCGAGACGCTCCTTGTTCGCCGGACCAAACTGGTGTAAGCCGAGACGGTCCTGGTCGCCATGCTGATCGATTTCTATGGATCGATCGGCCCGGGTTGTGATGGGGCCGATGGGTCGGTTTATGGCAGTCTGGTTCCCTCTGGCGGAACTGTGACAAGAAGTGTCACCCAGACGTGGGAAATAACCGACTCGGTTCGGTCGTGAGCGGTGCAAAGGACCTGTTGAGGGCTGCTGTTCAGCCGCCCAGTTTCGATGTATCCGGACCGGATCTTCGTGTGGTTGCCGCCTAATCGCTGTGTGCGGGTGGGTGGTTGGTTGCTCGCCTGATGCGAGTCCATCGGGGTCTTCGAACCTTGGTGATCTTGCACCTAATTTGCCTGGAGTAGAACGGGATTCGAACGACGGTGCATGCTGATTGCTATCTCATGGCAAGGGTTGTCGGGTCGGGGGGTGGGTACGAGATCTCGACTTGCGCCGCGTGCGTTTGGCCTGCACAGTCTTGCTCGAACGAGAAACCTGAGGAGCAGCTGAGAAGACGGTGTGAGTCATCGCCGGCCATTGGGCCGGGAAGTTGTTCCATAGGTCGCGGCGGTCGTCCAGGGCAGGGACGGCCGCAGCGAACAATCACGTGCACGCTTTGTCGGGTGCGTGTTGCGAGGAGATTTATGCCGTTCCGCATTTGCGTATGCGGCTGTCCGATCGCGTGTAGTTCGTGATGTCGAACGCGTTCGAGCTGACGACATTTCTGGAGGCTGCCCAGGGGCGTGGTCTATTCCCGGAATAGTCGTGCGCAGCTCAGAACGATTCACTGTGAAAGGTCGTCAATCAATGCTTGTGTTCGGTTCGAACGGTCGTGTCCGTGGTGGGATCGCCGCGATCGCGGTTGCGGGCGCGCTCGCAGCACCCGCCGTGGCAGCTAATGCGCAGCCGCTGGCTGTGACGCCGAGTGCCGGTGATCTTCCTTCGTCTCAGCCGATCGATTCCAACTCCAACGACAGCGGGCAGTCCGGGTCGTCGAGTGGAGGATCATCCACCAGCGGATCCTCGGTGGGAGGTTCATCGTTCACCGGTCCGTCGGTCAGCGGTGGCTCCTCGGGAGGAGGGTCGCTGAGCACGGGTTCGCCGGAGGCCAACAGCGGGTCTGCCGCGAACGTGATCGGTGGATTTGTCGGGAGCTTCATTCACAGTCTGATTCCGGGCTCGTGACAGTCGGTGTAGGAGAAGGCCGCAGCGCAACCGCGTGAAGGCGGCGTTCGTCGGTGATGTCGCGCCGTACTGAGCACTCTCGTCGGCGGACCTAGGAACCAGAGACCAGATCGTCCGTGAGGCCCTCGCTGGCCAAACCGGGTTCATCCTTGCGCGTCGGGGCTACGGATGGGGGTCGTAGTGGAGAAGAAAGCAACACCTGGTGCAAGCATTGGATAGCAACGAACCGAACAACGACGATCCTGGCGCGACTGAAATCCTCGCCGCTCCTGGGAGCAGCCTTCGTGACAGTGACGCGGACCAGTCGGCCGCGATGCCCGAGAGCGGCGTCATCGATCTCGACGAAACCGAGTCGGTTGAGGACTTCGATGACGATGTCATCGATACCGAGGCGACAGAAGTCATCGTCGTCGCCAACCCCGATGTCACAGACGTCGACGACTCTCCCGGAAGCAACAACGCTTCCGGCGGTGACGCATCCGGCGTTGATGACGACGCCGTACTGCCCGCACAGGATGGCACCGATCCGGACCTCACCGACGGAATCGAGAACCCGGGTCCGGTGGTTTCCGCCGTCGGTGCCGGCGAGGTCGCCGTGCTCCCGGATGGTGATCCCAAGGACCTCGACGATTCGTCACTCGTCATCGACGACATCGATGACGAGGCAGAGGGCGACAAGGCTTCTGGGGAGTCAGGCCCAAGTTTGTCGCAATGGCTAGTCGGCAAGATCGCCAGTTCCGCACTGTGGCAGAAGATCTCGGATCGCTTCGAGGGTTCTGACACGTGGCAGCGACTCGCTCGTGCTCTCGAAAAGCGGGGTATCCGGCGTCATCTGCCGAAGGTAGCCGCAGGTGCTGTGGTGCTGAGTCTCACGGTCGGTGTCGTTGCCGCGGCGGAGTCGAGGGGAACCGACCATGCGGGCGCTACCCCGTCGTCGTCGGAGCCAGCTGATACGCAAACCTACGACGACCTGACAACGACCCAAACCGGATCGACAACTCCGGCGATCGGCCTGGCCGACAGCGCGGTGACCCCTACCGACGTTCCGGTTCCCGCTGACACCACCACGCCCGATCCTGCCGGCGGAGCGACGTCAACCGATTCCAGTCCCGCCGACTCGCCCACCGCGACAACCGATCCCAGTCAGCCGACCACCACGACGGACACAACGACCACCCCGCCGCCCACGACAACCGATACCCCGACGACAACGGCGGTACCCAGCGTCTCGATCAGCGCGAGCGCGACTCTCTCCCTCGGCTCTACCCCGCAGCCCGATCCCGGCCAAACCATTCAACCCTCGGTCATCTCCACCCCAGATCCGGTCACCACCGTCACCACCGTCACGGTGACCGCCGGCCCACCGAGCACGACCATCACCGACTCCACGACACCCTCACCAGCGACAACAACACCTCCCTCGACCACGACGCCTCCGCCAACGACCACAACGTTGCCGCCGGCCACGACGCCTCCGCCTGTCACCACAACGCAGCCCCCGGTCACGACCCCGCCGTCGACCACACCTCCGCCAGCCATTACGACGACCCCACCCTCCACATCGTCGCCGACGCCGTCGACCGCGCCGTCCACCTCGCTCACTCCGTCGCCGACGCCATCTCACTGCACTACAGCGCCGACCACGACGGCGAGAAAACCGACACAGCCGCTGTCCTCGCCGACACTCGCGCACCCGCCGACCTCGACTCCGCCGACGTCGACACCGCCACCGCCGCCCTCGACCTCGAAACCACCCACGACCTCCTCTCCATCGACTCCAGCGCCGACCACGACACGTGCCTGCGGCTAGCAGTCGGAAGCGAAAGCACTATCGAGACAGTGAATTTCGAGGAACCATGACCCACCCATACAGCCCCGGAGTGCGACGCCACACAGTGGTCTCGGCTCGGCTGACCCTGCTGCTGTCAGCGGTCGCCATGGCGATCACCGGATGTGGCGAAGGGCCCAGCCGCATTCCCGATCCCGTTGCACCCGGCACCGGTGGACCGATGCCAGTGATCCGCCTCGACGCGGTCGACAACAAACTCGACCAACTCCGTGCCTGGGCGCAACCACGTGCCGACCAACACGGCATCCCCACGCGGGCACTCGAAGCCTACGGATACGCCACGGTCGTGATGGCGAAGGCACAGCCCTCGTGCCACCTCGGATGGACGACACTGGCCGGAATCGCCCGCGTGGAAAGCGACCACGCCCGTTTCGGCGGCGCGACGATCGCCTCGGACGGCACGGTGATACCGCCGATCCGCGGCGTCGCCCTCAACGGAACCGCCGGCAACGCCGTCATCGTCGACCCGCGCGCCACCGGCCGCTCAGGTCGCACCGTGTACGCGCGAGCCATGGGACCGTTCCAATTCATTCCCGACACCTGGAACCGCTGGGGTACACGCGCAAGCGCCGACTACCAGACTCTCGCCAACGCGCTGGTCAACGGTAAACCTATTGCGACCGAGGGCCTTTCGGGTAGCCCCGACAACATCGATGACGCGGCACTTGCTGCGGGCCGTTACCTCTGTGCCTCCGGTGGGGACTTGGCCACCAGCGGCGGCTGGCGACAAGCAATCTTCGCCTACAACCACTCCTCTGCCTACGTGAACCAAGTACACAGTGCCGCAACCGGGTACGACACATGAGCGCGCCGCAGACTGCGCGGCTCTGGCCCCGCGGAGTGCCATGAGTACGCCGCCGATGAACGGCGACCTTGTTGGGGGGAGCCCAGGCTCCTGCCGCTTGGACTGTGTTGGTTCGTTCTCGAGCTGAATTCGAAGTGATCCGTAGCATTCCGAACTAGTGCACGCGGATAGTCCTGCAGGTCAACGGTTCTCGTGAATCTTCTTATTTATAGCCCCGATTTCGGGGCGTGACAGTTTGTAAAGGGATATGTCCTATCGATTGTGGCGACGCGTGTGGTTCTACGCGCGGACGCATACGTGGGTAAAGGTCGCCGCCGCGATCTTAGTTTTTGCGTTAGCGGCGCAAACCGTACATGTCATGGTGACACCGACTGCGGCGAGTAAGTACTCGATCGACGGTGCGCGGCATCTACCGCTACTGAAGCCGGTCGACAGCGCGACACCTTTGAAGGAGCCCGAACAGAAGGATCAGCAGGGTGATTTCACCCCGCTGATAAAAGGCGCCCGTACTGCCTTCGACCCGAAGACGTCGAAGGAATCGGGGCGGTCGAGCAAGTCGATCGAATACGTCAACAAAAATGGCTCGCATTCGGTGGCGTTGTCGCAGACGCCTGTGAGCGTGTCCGACGGGCACGGCGGCTGGGCGGCAATGGACACACGAGTGGTGGACAAGCCGAACGAGAAGGCAGCCGTGGTGCGAGACGGTGCGCACACCCAGTTCGCACCGTACGCCGATGACCCCAAGCTCCTGGAGGTCGATTCGGGTCAGGCACCGGTGTCACTCGCCCTCGACGGGGCCAAGAAGGTCAAGCGGTCCGTCAAGGATTCCACCGTCACCTACTCCGACGTGCTGACAGGCCAGGACCTGACCTATACCGTCGAGCCGGGGGCAGTCAAGGAAGCGGTAGTCGTCAAGAACGCCAAGGCGGTGGGCGACGGCCGGTGGACGTTCACCCTCAAGCTCGGCAACGGACTGACCCCCGAACTCAAGGGCGACAGCGTCGTAATCGCTGATTCAAAGGGCGAGCAGGTGGCGGCGTTCCCGCCGATCCAGGTCTTCGATTCGGCGAACAAGGACAGCAAAGACAGGAAGAAGACCGCCGCGCAAACCGGCGGCAAGTATGCGCTTGCCCACAAGGGTGATGCATGGACGTTGACGGTGTCGGTCGCCAAGGGCTGGCTGACCGACAAGAAGCGTGTCTTCCCGATCACCATAGACCCGACCTACACCTACGGATTCAGCACACAGCCGGCATCGTTTGCGTACTCCTCCGACGGTGCCACCTCATGCCAGAACACCTGCGGTATCGCCGTCGGCAACTCACTGCCGAACGGCCAGAACCTGTTCTGGCGGTCCACCTTCCGCTTCGACTTCACCCCGGTAGCCGGAAAAACAGTGGTGGGTGCACAGCTGGCCTTCCAACAGACCGGCACCGCTGGCACCTCCAACTCGTTCACCTCGGCCGTATCGAAGGCCACCAACCCCCTTGGGTACAACGCGGTCGGTGCCCCGCTTGCATCCGGGCCGATCGGTGCGACCGGCACCATGCAATCGCAGGCACTGACCGACTTCGTCACCGCCGCAGTGGCCAACAATGACCCCAATGCCTGGTTGATGCTGACCGGCAGCGAAACCGGCGACCTGTCCTATAAGCAACTCCAGGTCCAGCTGGTCCTCGACTACGGCACCGCGCCACCGGTCTCGGTACCCGCCACTCCCGTCGATAACGCTGTGGTGGCAACGCTCACCCCGACGTTGCAGACCACCGCGGTGTCGAACCCCTCGGGGGATGCCACACAGTACTGCTTCAAGGTCTCGACCGGCATCGACGGCCGATCGGGCAGTGTCGTGGACTCCGGATGCCTGGACACCCCGTCGTGGACGGTCCCGAAATATGTGCTGCACGATGGTGGCAGCTACACGTGGACCGTGGATACCGCGATCAAGGGCGGGGTGACGGTAACTCCCGCGAATTGGGTGCGCCACTTCCGGTTGGACCAACGGATCGGTGACCCAGGACCGGTACCGACCGATGATGAGGGCCCGGTAAGGGTCAACCTGTTCAACGGTAACGCCCATAGCGAGATCAGCGGCCCCGGATTTGCTGCGGTGGGCGGCAGCGCAGGGGTGAAGTTCGCCTATAACTCGCAGGCTGGTGAACCTCACGGCATGCGGGCGTCGTATTTCAACGATTCCCAGCACAACGGCACTCCCGACAACACGCCGGTGCTCGTGCGCAACGAGTCACAGGTGAACCTGAACTGGTCCAATCCGCTCGGAAATTCCAACGGCAATTTGAATCCAGGCGCGTTGGAATCCCGCACAAGCCCGCCGGCGCTGGCACCGGACTTTTACGTGATCCGTTGGGAAGGCTATTTCCAGGCCACCATTGCGGGCAACTATCAGTTCACTGGTGTAAACATCGATGGCGCACGGATCTGGGTTGGTGGCAACCTGATCTACGATCAGCAAAACCGTTTCAACGCCGACCCGCTCCAGGTCGGATTGAACGGCTGGTCGAATCAGATTGCGCTGCAGCAAAACCAGCGAGTTCCGCTCAAGGTCGAGCTCTACCACAAGACGCTGGACCCTGCGTTGATGCAGCTGTGGGTACAAACTGACCCGGCCCGACCACAATTGGTGACCACCGACTCGCTGTACCCACAAGATGTTTCCCCGCTCCCGTCAGGCTGGACGCTGGCCAACCAGGCCGGAGGCTACACCCACGCCGAACTACTCGACGGTGCTGTGGTGTTGACCGACACGGCTGGCGGTACGCATACGTGGGTGCGCACTCCCGGCGGCTACGCGCCGCCCCCGGACGAGGACGGTGTCCTGGCCTTCGACGCGGCTGGCCAGATCTCGGTGACCGAGGACGGTGTCGTGTCGCTGTTCAACGCAGATGGCACTCTTGCAGCGGTGTCCTCCGTGCTGGACAGTAAGAAACCTGCTTCGCTGCAGTACCTCTACTCGGGTACTCCACCACGGCTGACACAGATCAAAGACCCGGTGTCAGGACGCACGCACACTCTGTACTACAACACCGACAACAGCGACTCCTGCTATGGCGGCGCGTCCAAGCCGGCCGGGGCAACAAGCGCCCCGCAGGGCAAGCTGTGCCGGATCGCTTACTGGGACGGCACCGAAACCCGTCTGTGGTACGACCGCCAGACCCTGCTGCGGATCGAAAACCCGGGTGGGGAGATATCAGACTTCGCGTACCTGAAGATCCTGCAGCAGAAGGTTTGCCACCCCAACCCCGTGAAGGGCCAACCCGACGTCTGCACGACCATCGACCCGGTGGAAGATCGCGACGGTCCCCACGGTCCGCTGGTCACTATCAGATCCCCGCTCGTCAACGATTGGATAGCAGCCCAGTCGGCGTTCTCTGTCACTGCCGGTGTCGAGACCGATGTCACTTACACCCTCAGCGCAGACATCCCGGGTAACGCAGACTCCATGAAGGAGCAGAAGTACCGGGCGACGAGCGTTACGCTGCCGCAGACGGGAACGGGGTTTCAACTACCGGCCCGTGCTCAACACTCCTACGGCTACGACTTCGTCGGCCACGTGGGGTGGGTGCACGTGGCAGGCTTGAGCCCGCAGAGCGGGTTCGTGCGCAAGGTCACGATGGATGATGCTGGCCGCACGCTGGTCGGCACCGACGCCTTGGGTAACACGACGTCGACAGTGTGGGTGCCGGGCAAGGACCTGCGTCAGGCTGTAGTCGACGCTGCAGGTCGACAGGTAACTACGATCTATGACCACGCTGATCGCGCGACGGACACCTACGGTCCTGCACCCGGGGCATGCTTCACTGGGCAGACGCCGACGTTAGCCTGTGCTCCGTCGATGCCTCACAGGCACACCGACTACGACCAAGGCATTCCTGGATTGCAGGCGGCGTTCTATGACAACCCCTACCTGTCAGGGGCCCCGAAGTTGTGGACGACCGGTGTCGGCACCACTGACGGCACCCTGTCGGGGAATTGGACAAACGCGGCGCCGGTGGCTAACAGCGGTGGTTGGTCGGGGCGGTTCTCCGGTGAGATCCAATTCCCGGCGGCCGGCGACTACCCGATCGGACTCACCGCTGTCGACGGGGTCCGGTTGTGGATCGACGATGTTCTGCTGATCGACTCCTGGAACGACAAGGCCGTCACCACCGTCGCTGGCACATACACCAACGGCGTTGCCGGTAGCTGGCATCGGATCCGGGTCGATTACTACAACCATTCCGGTACCTCGGGTGCGCTCAATCTCGCGTGGACCCCACCGGGCTCTTCGACGCCGGTGACGGTACCGGGGCAGAGCCTGGCACCTCGTTACGGGTTGCAGACTGCCACGCTTACAGAGGACACCTCCGGTGGCAGCGTTGAGCGCGCGCCGTCATCGAAAACTGCTACCGGGTTCTCAGATCCTGGCACCGGGATAGATCCAGTATTGGGACTGGCGGTCTCGGTTACCGCGGACCCGGGTGGGATGAACCTCACCGCAAAGCACACTTACGAGACACCCGGAAACGGATATCTCCGAAGCCTCGCGGGCGCACTGCCCGCTGGCGATGTCAGCTCTCCCGGCAATCGGGTAACCAACACCTACTACGGGGACCAAGAGACCCGCGCGAACCCGTGTAATACAGCCGCGCCAGCGGCTATTCAGGCCGGGCTGGTCAAGACCGTCACGGGAGCCACGCCCGCCAACGGTTCGGCCTTGACCACCGAGAAGGTCTACGACACCGCTGGACGCGTCGTGGCCTCCCGGATCGGTACTGGCGATTGGGCATGCGTCAGCTACGACGCCCGCGGCCGCGTGGTCCAACAGACCTACCCTGCCTTCGGTGGCCAACCTGCCCGTACCGTCACCTCCAACTATGCGGTGGGTGGCGATCCGCTGACCTCGAGCATGACCGACGCATCCGGATCGATCACCACAGTGATCGACTTGCTCGGTGAGACGGTGAAATACACCGACGCTTCCGGAGTCGTGTCGGCCCGCGTCTACGACCAGGCCGGGCGCATGACAAACAACACCGTCACCGTCAAGACTGCCACCAGTGTGACCACCTACAGCTGGGATGACGCGTCGCACCTGACATCGGTTGCCCTCGACGGCAATACGATCGCCACTCCCACCTACGCCAACGGTGATGAACTGGCCAGCGTCGCGTACGGCAACGGCTCTCGCCTCGACTCACTGAACCGCAACAGCGCCGGCGTGCCAACCGCACTGACTTGGAAAACGTCGCAGTCCACGGTCACAGACACAGTGATCCGATCCCGCAGTAACCGGATCACCGACGACGCGGTCACCGCGGACGGGAAGGCTGTCGCCAACTACTCCTATACCTACGACGGGGTCGGTCGCCTGGTCGCAGCGGCGGTTCCACACCACCAGCTCGCCTATAGGTTCGACGGTGCCAATGGATGCGGCCCTGCCACCGGAGCCGGTGCGAATACCAACCGCACCTCGTTCACTGATGTCCTCGACGGCGGCACCCCCGCGGTCACGGCCTACTGCTATGACAACGCCGACCGGCTGTTGTCCACCACCGGCGCAATCGCCTTGTCGTTGACCTACGACGCACACGGCGACGCGACCCAGGTCGGCGGGGACCAACTCGGCTACGACGCCACTGATCGTCACGCCTCCACCAAAACCGCTGCCGGAACACTGATTTCCTACGGATATGACCCGGCCAGCCGGTTGATCACCCGTAGCGTGACCGGGGCGACCCAGCAGGCGAACAACACCACCACCCACTACGGGTACGCCTCCACAGCCGATAGCGCCGACGTCATTCTCGACGCCAATGGCACGATGGTGCAGCGAATCCTGAACCTGCCCGGCGGGGTGGTTCTGACAGTGAACTATTCCCAGTCGACACCGGGGGGCGGGTTCACCCTGCCTGGTGGGTCGACACCCCTACCCCCAACGACTTGGTCATATCCGAATCTGCACGGCGATATCCTGTTCACCGCCGACGGGTCCGCTACGCGTTCCGCGCAGATCTATCTCTACGATCCGTACGGTCAGAACATCGATCCGGCGACGGGAGCGATGGGCGACATTCCTGTCCCCGCCACCGCACAGGGCGGTATGGACTTCGGCTGGCTCGGCCAGTACGAACGCCCCATCGAACATCTGGGTGGCGTCCAAGCCATCGAAATGGGAGCACGCACCTACCTTCCGATCCTCGGTCGATTCCTTCAGGTCGATCCAGTACCGGGCGGATCAGCCAATGACTACGACTACGTCAGCGGCGACCCGATCAACCACCAGGATCTGAAGGGCACCGACGAAGTAGCCGATGCAGCCGTAGCGGTCGCGATCGCTGGATGCTTGGGTTCCGGCGCCTGCGAAGCAGTCGGGGCGGGTCTCATGGTCGTGGGTGCTGTGGCGGGCTTGGCCGCCGGAGTGTATTACATGGGTAGGAAACGGCCTGAAAAGAGTGAGTCCACAGAGCCGGAGCCGGTAGTTCAAGATCCCAACAGGCCGACTAAGATTCCAAAGCCTGGACTGCCCGATGACACGGATAAAAGCAAATCAACGGATGCTCCAGACTGGGTGAAGAATTCTAATTACAGGCCATATGCTGGAGAGAGTGGCAAAGATTTTGCAAAACGGATCATGGATGCGATCTATGGGCCGGGGAAGTACAAAACCGGTGCGGCTACTGAATATCAGAAGATTCAGAAGTGGGCAGACAGGAAGTTCGTAGATCCGCCGGGGTACAATAGAGTCCCGGCATATGATCCGAAGGGCTCGGATCAGAACAAGCCGAATCCTTCATACAATAGTCCGGGATCGCCCTAAGTGTGAATGCTCACAATGAGAATTTGAGGATCGGCATGGATGTAGTGTATCTGCTCGAACACTTCGATGAGGATGCGGCCGATGACGAGCAGCCCTATTACATTGGAGTGTACTCGACTGATTTATCTGCACGTCGGGCTGTAGAACGCCTGGCGGGTCTCCCGGAATTTACCAGTCGCGCGGGGGACTTCCTCATATCTCGGATGGTCTTGAATGAAGATTCCTGGGTTAGTGGATTCTTTACCTATGATTACGAAGTTGAATGATCCATGGAAATGAGGCGTTAAGCCTTCGGGCTGCGAGCTTCGAGATCATATAGTGCAAGGAAACGAAAAGGACATGCGAACCGTATTCATGCTAACCCACGAGTATTGTCTCAGTCCGGGGCAAGATGAAGTGAAGCTAATCGGACTATACTCGTCTGAATATGAAGCAAATGAAGCGATAAAACGACTTCGTGGCCAGGCTGGATTCCGTGATTATCCGGATTCGTTTTGCATCCGACGGTATGAGGTTGATAAGGACTACTTGAATCGGAGCTTTGAGGAGGGTGACTCCTAAAACTCCTTTAGTTCTCAGGTGCAAGGGATGAGTCGTTGTTAAGCCCGGTCACCTGTTCGTATCCACACTGGATGCGAACAGGTGACCGGTGGGGAGGGGGCCGGCGAGCCTTGAGGCACCCGGTGGCTTCCGGACAGCGACTCCGTAGGACTATTTCATGCCGCTATCTGCTGATTCAGGAATTCGGCATGGACCTGCAGTGGGGTCTTGTAGCCGAGTCCCGATGAGGAGTGCAATGATTAGTTTATCCTTCTCCACCCCAGAACGATCGGCTACGCCGGGACCGGCCGAGGATCGGTCCCGAAGCCGGTGAGTCGATGTCACTCGACGATCACCGGCAGGCCTTCGCCGCGACCATGGCGGTTCTGCTCTCGGAGTTCAACGCCTATCTCGACCGGCCTGGCGCCGATCCCTACGCCGACAAAATCGGCTACCGGCAAGGCGTCATCTGGCTCAGCGACGAGGAAATCACCGAGGCGGCCGGTGCCTTGCAGAGGGCCCTGGGAAAGATCGCAGAAAATGGTCCCCGCCCCGGTCGCCGCCCCCGCCTCATCAGCCTGATCCAGTTCCCGACCGCGGGCCCGTCCGGCAACTACTGCGATGGGCTGCCGGACCAGGAATAGCAAGCCCGATGGGCCGGTAGCAGCCTGCCTGCCATACAAGTGAGCTGT
Organism: Nocardia sp. NPDC046763; assembly: GCF_040645495.1. Classification (NCBI taxonomy): domain Bacteria; kingdom Bacillati; phylum Actinomycetota; class Actinomycetes; order Mycobacteriales; family Nocardiaceae; genus Nocardia; species Nocardia sp. NPDC046763. The sequence continues at coordinate 60,938 of NZ_JBEYYI010000016.1, forward strand.
AATGGCGCATACCGCGCTGACCGAACCGGCCAGTGCGGGCATCGGAAGATCAACTGGCCGTGCCGATCCGAGGCCGGTGGAACGTCCGCAACTGTCGATTGCAGGTCACTCGTCGGCAGGGCGGTTTGTCTGACGTCGCCGGTAATGCGCTGCGGCGGCGGCACGGTCGTTGCAGCCGTCGCAGCAGTATTTGCGGGTGCCTGGGCGGGTGCGATCGACGAACACGCAGTCACACGGGGCCGCCGCGCACACACCCAACCGCCGGATGCCATGCGCGACAAGATGCTCGGCCACCGCGGCAACGATCCGGGCGGCGAGAGCGTCGAACCCGCGTGCGTGCCCGGCGGGGCGGATTCGGACCGAACCGTCACCATCCTGTGATAGCTGAGGGACCGCCGCATACTCGCTCAACATTGCATTGGCCAGAGCTGTTGCCCGGGCACGGTCCTCGCATTCGAAGAGAGGTCGCAGCTGCTCGCGCAGGGTACGCAGCCGATCGAGATCGGTATCGGCGAGCTCGGCGGCCAACTGGATTTCATCACCGCGCCGCAGGAGCGCTCGAAAATACTCGGTTGTCGTCAGCCTGTCGGGCGGATCGGCCAGGAGGTAGACGGTGTTGATCAGCTCTACACCGAGGTCTAGATCGTCGTTCACTCGATCACCGTCCTCCTTGACCGCCTCACGGGATGCACCCTACCCTTCTCAGTAGTTAAATCACTTTAACTACTGAGAAGAGTTTGATGTGAGCGCTACCAACGCCGCACTACCCGCAGCCCTGCACGCAGACGGACCGAATCCCGCATATACCGACCAACTCGCGCTGTTCGGCCGATTCGTCGGATCCTGGCGCATCGACAACCGTCTCCGAAACCACGACGGCGCATGGTCGAACCACCCTGGACGCTGGGATTTCGGCTGGACACTCGACGGCCTGGCCATACAGGACGTCCTCAACTGCCCAACCGCCCCAAATCGCTACCCAGGCACCACCATCCGCTGCTACCACCCCGCGACGAACGCATGGCACGCCGTCTGGCTCGACCCCCACTCGGGCCTGTACGTGACATTGAAGGCCAGCACCGACGGCGCGCAGATCACCCTCGATGGCACCACCCACACCGGGACCAGGGTGCACTGGAAATTCTTCGACGTCGCCACCGCGAGCTTTCGTTGGCAGGGCTATCTCGCCGACGGGGATGGGTCTTTCGAGCTCGCGCAGGAAATGACCGCACATCGAATCTGAGCTGCCCCCAACCCTTTCGGGTATTTGCGCAGGCTGCGCACCGCCGGATGGGTCATGTCGAGACGACGGTGCACAACCCGATCACGGTGACCTTGGCAAACACAAGCAGAAGGGATGACCAGCCGGATCGAGCAGCACCCGGCGCTTGTCGGGTGCGGGCTGATAGTCGCAAAGCCTGGCCCCGAGCCGCACTGCTTCAGCCTGTGCGGCATCGAGATCGGCAACTGAGAGATCGAGATGAATCTGTTTCGGCGGGTTTTGATCCGGCCAGAAAGGTGGCTGATAGTTCGGTATCCGAATGGCCGTGAGGATCACATGCGGAAGCTTGACGCCCACGAACTTCTCGCTGCTGGCTGCGATCACGCCGCCCAGGAGCTCGGCCCAGAAATTCGCGAGGACGGCCGGATCGTCGCAGTCGACGGTGATAGATCCCAGGTACGCTACAGCCACCGCCCGGATCTGGCGCACCAGCCATGCCGAGATGGGTTGGGCGAGTTGGTGTTTGCGTTGGTTGCCTATCGCCGACCGGGGTTCGAGTGGCGGCGTACGGGGTGGGCCTGATCATCTGTGGGCTGTGCCAGACCGTATCTCAAGGCCGCCCCGCGGCAACTGACGTGGTCAGGTCCGAGCTTCGCGGTCAGCTTGTCCGTTTGCCGGAAGCGAGGAGTTCGCGGGCGAGTTCGAATACGGCCTCGGCTCCGGCGGCTGGGTGGGAGGCGATCCGCCCTTGGGCATCGATCATGACGGCGATCGGGGTGCCGTTGATCCCGTAGGCGGGCGCGACGGTGTTGGTCCGATCGCAGAGTACTGGTGCACGCAATCGCATGTCCCGGTTCTGTTCGGTGGTGCCGGTCGAGACGACCAGGAGGTCGGGTGCACCCGGCGGCGGCGTGGTTTCCCAGGCGCGCAGATCCGCGAGCATTCGGGCGCAGAACCCACATTCCGGGTTCCAGAACAGCAGTAACACCCGTTTTCCGCCGAAATCGCGCAACGCTACCGGCCGCTCAGAAGCGGCATCCGGCAGCGTGAAATCGCGCGCTGGCGCCCCGATCGGTGGCGTCGTTGCTGGACCGGAATGATCAGCGGGGGGCTGGACTGCTGTGGTGCCGGCGACAACGGCGGTGATGGCGGGGGCTCCCGCCGCGGTCGGCGAAGCGATCCTTCCCTGCGCATCGACAAGGACCGCAGCGGGTGTGCCGTCGATCCGGTATTGATCCGCGATCTCAGAGTCCTTTTGCAGCAGTACCCTGCGCACCCCGGCAGCGGCCGTCGTTCGGTTCGCGGCGGCATCGCCGCGGCTGATCACCACGATCGTCAAGGAGTCGCGGTGGCGATCCTGCCAGTCCCCGACTTGCGGCATCAACTCCGCACAGGGCCCGCAGCCAGGGTCGGAGAAAATCAGCAGCACAGGCCGATTGTCGGCCCGCAACGCGTGCAATGTCAGTGTTTCCCCGTGCAGGCCCGGCAATTCGAACACCGGTGCAACCGAGCCGACGGGCAATCCCGGCGCCATCGGATCGTGCCGGTCCGCGGCGTGCCACGCTGTTTCCAGCGCCTCTAAGCGCAGCAGAATCCGACCCTGCTGGCGCGCGAGGTTCACCAGCAGCCAGCCTTGCACCGCGAGCGCAACGCCGAGAACGACGACGATCCCGCCGATCAGCCATTGTCCTGGCGCGACGTGACTGGCCCGCTCTAGCAGACCGGGATCGTGACCGCTCGCTGCTCCCCAGACCACGAATCCGGCGAGCGCGGCGAGCACGAGATTGCGGCCCACTGTGGCTGGCCCCACCGGTGCGGAGTGCACTTGCCCGAAACACCGGCAGTCCGGCCGTCGTCCCCGGGCCAGCGCGCCCGTGATCGCGGCAGCAAACACCACCAGCAGACCGATCGCAGCCGCCGCCGACCAGCCCGCCGAGGTCGCCGGGACCAAACCGATCCCGACACCGATTTCGACGAGCGGCACCATCGCCACGACCGTACCGACCAAACGATCCGGAACGCCGAAATCCGCGACCGCTTGCCGCACCCCAAGCCTGTCGTTCAGCTTGGATAAACCAGCCACGGTGAACACAACAGCCAGCAACATCCTGGCCGCCAAAACCGCGTCACCCATCACTGACCTCCCGTAAAATTGAACGCGACCGACGATACGCCGCAGGTCAGGGCGGTGACTGGCATCGGCGTTTGTCGCGACCGGAGACAGACAACATGAGGAGCCGGTCGTGAATGAGGATCGCTTCGAATACCTGACTCGCGAATTGGCGACGGCGACGATGTCCCGGCGCGGCGCGATGGGAATCGTCGGCGGCATGGTCGCCGCGGCAGTGACCGGCACGCTTTTCGGCGCCGGACGAGCGGCCGCTCGTAGCAACCGAACAACGGCCGACTGCTCCTCAGGGACGGCGCTTTGCAACGGCACCTGCGTGGATCTCATGAGCGACGCCAAAAACTGCGGTGGGTGCGGCATGGTGTGCGCGTCCGGCAAGACCTGTCGCAACGCCCAATGCACAACCTGCTCCTCAGGGACCGTGCTATGCAACGGCACCTGCGTGGACCTCATGAGCGACCCCAAAAACTGCGGTGGGTGCGGCGTGCCGTGCGCATCAGGCCAGACCTGTCGCAACGGGCTATGCACTGGATCAATAACCTGTTCCCCAGGGACAGCGCTTTGCAACGGCACTTGCGTGAACCTCGCCAGCGACGCCAAAAACTGCGGTAAGTGCGGCATGGTGTGCGCGGCAGGCCAGATCTGTCGCAACGCCCGATGCGTTTGACAACAATTTCGACTCGCTGCAGCTCCGCTCCGACGGCCATGAGGCGCGCCTCGATCTAACCGGATGATCTTTTTCGGCTCCCTGACCGTTTGCGACGGACTTCCCGTAGGCAGGGAATTCGCCAATGAAGATGGCGCCGTTGTGCCGGAATTCGCGGGCGATGCTGTGGAGGTCGGGGACCATCGGACATGACGGTGGGCCCTTTGAGACGCGGTTGAAGTAGCAATGACCAGCACGATGCCTGGTCGTCGGCGGACATATCCATGAGCCCCTGGATGTCACTGGGCAGCCCGGACAGCGGAGGCTTGGCTGGTTGACTTGCCGTGGCGGTGGGTGCATGTGTAAGGAGTTGCTCACCAGTCCGAGCCAGCGTCCAGATGCTCGACCGCTATGGCGAATCCGTGGCCGACGAACGCGCGAAAGCCGCTCATCGTCGTCCCGACTCGGGGACAAGTTGTAGGGGAGACCGATGGCAGTTGATCCAGGTTTTGGGCGACGCGACTCGCGATGCTCTGCTCCGTGGCGCCGATGGGCTGTCACCAGGCTTAGTCGTTGCATCCGAGTTTGCTGCGGCCGGAAAGTCGAGCGTATCTAGGTGGCTGGCACTGCAATTCGGCGCATTGGTCATGGACAAGGACTCGTTCGCGCCAGCGCTCGAGCAGGCGGTGATGTCCGAGCTGACCGGCAACCCGCAAGGGGCCGGAGTCTTTAGTGGCTTGATTCGGGATCAACCGGGGCTGTGAGACTTCGGGAGGAGTCTGATGGGTGTGTAACGTGATCGCATGAATCTCAGTGGCTTCCCGTTCACCGCGACCGATTGGAACGCCATCCCCGAGGAGAGCAAGCCCGGCGAGAGCGGTGAGGTGCGCAGCCGCGTCCAGCACTTCGGCGAAGCCCGCGTCCGCCGGGTGGAGTACAGCCCCGGCTACGTCGCCGATCACTGGTGCCGCAAAGGCCACGTGCTGTTCGTACTTGGCGGCGAACTGGTGACGACGCTCGAGGACGGCCGGGTCGTCGTCACACGGCAGGGCGGAAGCTACCAGGTGGCCGATGATGCTGAGGCCCATCGGTCCAGCGCGCCGAACGGTGCCAGTCTCCTGATCATCGACTGATCTCGATCCGTTCCGAGCAAGCTCGGCGGCGTCGCGTGGTTCGAATCAAGCTGTGGCGCAACGGCGATCATGCCGACGGACAGCCGTCGGCATGATCGCCGTCGGCGACCGGGCAGCGCGGGAACGGCCGCGTGCGGTCGGCCGGGATACCGAGCCGGATCAGCTGTGGCCGAGCCGGTCGGAGTCGAGCAAACCCGGCGACACGTCGTCCCGCATCGCCTTCGCTGCTATGCCTGCACACTGTGCCGACCTCACCGATCCTTATCCTGCTCTGCCCATCGCCGCTCATTCACCTTCGGCGATCCCAAACCCTGCCGTGCGGGGCAAGGTCAAGCCCAGTGTCAGATATGCTGACACCGAACCGGCCGCACGCCTGTTGCGGGCGCCTGGTCACCTCGGGAAGAAGGAGTATCCGATGGCGGTGTACACCCTGGCTCAGTTCACGATCACCGACCGGGAGTCCTATGGGCGTTATCAGGCTCGGTTCATGGATGTATTGCGCCGGTTCGAGGGCCGGTTGCTCGCTGCCGACGAGCATCCTCACGTGGAGGAGGGTGAATGGGGTTACGACAAGGTGGTTCTGTTGGAGTTCCCTGACGCGGCGGCGTTTCGTCTCTGGGCCGATTCCAGGGACTATCGGGATATCGCCGTGGATAGGAAGGCCGGGTCGTACGGCCCGGTGCTCCTGGTTCGTGGCGTGTAATTGAAGGCGGGTAGCCGTGACTGTTTTGCTGATTCTGAATTACGACGTGACCGATCCACAGCGCTTGGACGTCTACCGGGAGGCTGCGGCGCCGGTGCTGCTGGGTCCCGACAGGGGTGAGCTCCTGGCCAGTACCGGTAGGACGGTTCATCTGGGCGAGGGAGGCGGGTCGGTGGGTGGCACTCACACCGTCGTGCTCCGTTTCCGCGACATCGAGCAGGCGCGTGCGGTCTACGACTCGGCTGACTACCAGGACCTGTTGGACGAGCGGCTTGCCGCTACCGTGCCCTTCGCGGCCATGATCGTCCCCGAACTCTGAGTCGGCATGTTTCCAACGCCGAGATGTCGCCACCGGCAGCAGAACGATCGACTCCAGTAAGGCACGATCATGGACCTTCAGACTCTCAGCTCGTACGACAGCGAAGCCGAGGCGTACGCCGAAGACTGGCACACCCAGCCCACTCCCACTGACCTGCAGACGCTGGTACACAAGTTCTTCCGCCTCGGCCCTACCGCGGACGTCGGTTGCGGTGCCGGGCGTGACGCTGCATGGCTGGCCTCGCAAGGGTTCACGACAGTCGGCTTCGATCCGTCCGAAGGACTGCTGGCCGAGGCGAGAAAGCGGCATCCCAGCGTCACCTTCCGCAACGCCGCTCTTCCCAACCTGGCGGGGGTCGAGGCAGGGAGCTTCACCAACGTGCTCTGCGAAACGGTCATCATGCACCTCGACCCGGCCCTGCTCCGGGCGTCCCTCCAGCGTTTGACGGACGTCCTGGCCCCCGGTGGAACCCTCTACCTGAGCTGGCGCGTCGTCGAGAACAGCCACCGTGACGGAAACGGGCGTCTTTACACCCCGGTAGACCGTGCAGTGGTCCGGCGAGGCCTGGATGGAACCGAGCTGCTACTGGATGAGGAATCGACCAGCGCGTCCTCGGGAAAGACGGTCCACCAACTAGTGGTTCGGAGAGCCGGCTGACCAGCCCCGACCCGTCCCCGCGGCGGGAAGAACCTCCCCGCGTGGACCCGGCGGAGTCCACAGATGGATCTCGCTGAGCGGCGTCTCCCGCGACACGAACCAGGCGTCGGTCGTTTTCGGGTACACCGCAGACTCGCCGCTGCGATCACCGTCGCGATGGGCACCGCGAACACGCCATAGATGAATACGAGCCTCTGCCAGTCACTGTCCCGTACCAGAGGCCGCTCTGCGTTTTTCGGCGGTTGCTACCGGGACGCCTACAGGCCCGCCGTTCAGACCGGGGTCGAGCCTATGTGCACGATCTCCTGCTGCCACCGGTCCTTCGGCTGCTGATGCAACGTCCAGTAGTGCTCGGCGACGAGATCGGGGTCGGAGTCGGTGCCGGGCACCATGTGGCAGTCGACGATGACGGTGGCGACGTGGACCCCGCCCGGCCGGTACTCCTGGTCGAGCAGCGCGGTCAGCGCCCGGAGTCCGGCCTTGCCGAGGGACAGGCTGGCGTAGCGGGCGTCGGGGAGCGGCATGCCGCCGGTGAGGAGGATCGTGCCGCCGCCGTGCCCGGCCATCGCCGGCGCGAGGTGGCTGGCGGCGTCCATCGCGCCGAGCACGTTCACCTCCCAGGCGCGCAGGTGCTGCTCGCGGCTCAGCTCGCCGGGCCGGTCGCGCTGGATGATCGCGGCGTTGTAGACCAGCACGTCCGGCACCCCGTGGGCGTCCACCGCCGCGTCGAGGGCGGCTCGCAGGGCCGGACCGTCGGTGGCGTCGGCGCGCAGGGCCACGGCCTTCCCGCCGTCCGTTTCGATCGCCGCCGCCAGATCCGCCACTCCTGCGCCTCGGGCGATCAGCGCGACCGGCAGGCCCTCGCGAGTGAACCGGCGCGCCACCGCGGCCGCCAGACCCGGACCCGCACCGATGATGACCGCTCCTGACATGGGAATCTCCTTCCGTCGCCCCGTGTTGGACGCCACGACGTTAAGACCTGACATCCGTGTCAGGATCAAGCCGGAGTGACGGAGGCCACACATGCAGATCGGGGAGCTGGCGGCCCGCACGGAGGTCCCGGATCGACTGCTGCGGTACTACGAACAACGGGGGCTGCTGTCGCCTCGGCGTACGTCCGGCGGGCACCGCGTGTTCGAGGACGCCGACGTGATTCGGGTCGGGATCATCCGCGCGCTGCTGGCCGCGGGCCTGAACACCGCGACCATCGCGATCGTGCTGCCGTGCACCGAGTACCGGGCCGGTCAGCTGCACGCGACCTGCCCGGAGATGGCCGGACACCTCGCGCGCGAACGGTCCCGCATGTCGGAGGCGATCAACCGCCTCGAACGATCCCGGCAAGCCCTCGACAGCCTGCTGTCAATCTCTGAAGATCGGTCGGTGTCCGGGACGTTCGACCTCTGAGGACCGGGTAACGGCGAGGGCACGTATCCGACGATCAGCACCGGGAGTTCGCGACGAAGGCCGGGACGTCTGCCAGGGTGACGCGGCCGCTGGTCTGCTTCAGACCGAGGGCCGGGCCGTGACGCTCCAGCAGGAGCTTGGCGGCGCCCTGGAGCCGCGGAGCCTCCGCCCAGACCACTGCCCACCTTCGCCGTCCGATATGACCCATTAAAAGCGGTGAATCTCGGTGAGCGACTCTCAGTTCTCGCTGATCCAGCGACTGCCGGGAGACGGTGAATCGTAGGACATTGTCAGGCTCCCTTGGACTTCACCGGGCCGACGGTCACCTAGGACGGCGACGCACCGGCCTCCTCCGGATCGCCCGCGACGGCGGGCCTGAACTTCGCGCTGACCTTATGCGTCTGCGCTGAGGAGATCCCGCCGCCGATGGTGACGACGTACGCCTTGATGCCCGCATTGCCTTCGTATTTCACGGCGATGTTCAGCTCGATGACGCATTCGTCGAGCGTCAATCCGTCACCCGAGCCCGCTTGGGCCGCGGTCAGCTCGGACTCGAGATAGCGGATCATGTCCGAAAGTTCGATCGTGCCATCGGCTCGAACGGTCATACCACGCTGCCTCTCGCTTGACGGTTCTTCTCGAGCCAGTTCCAGAGTTGAACCCAAGAATATTGGGCCGCTGCCCCGATGTACCTCGAGACGCGCCGGATCCTGGTTGGTTGCGCCAACTCTTCCCTTGCCTTTGCCGCGCCATAAGCGCGGCCGGCGTCTTGATGCTCTCGTCGGGTTGCGGGACCGATTCGCCGAAGGAGCAGACCGACCGCGAACACAGGGCGGCCAGCATGCCAGTGTTCAAGCTGCACATTGAGCATGACCTCTGGTCTCGGGCGAACAGGGGCACGTAAGAAGTTCGGTCTAGTGAGTATCCGACCGAGTTGTCGAGGACGTGCATGTTGGGAGTCGGACCACAAGGGGCGGGCGTAGGTGCGGATGGTCGCGTGACACACGGGGGCATCAAAGATGGACCACAACAGGAGGATCAGCCCGGGGGAGCCGATCGCGGTCGTTGATAGGTAACCATCAACGTATTTGATCTGTACTCGTCAAGCGGTGCGCGCGCTGTGAAAAGTGTTCTTGATCAACAGCATTGATGCGTATTTGTCAAAGGTTGTGTGAACTGTGGTTGTGAAAGCTGCTGGTAGGGAACATAATTCGGACCGGGCCGTGGAACCCGGCAGCCACCAGCTGACACGGAACAGTTCGCCACACTCGCCGGCCCGGATATCCGTCGAGAACCGCAATCTGAACCCGATCAGGCCAGCACGTCACCGGCAGGAAAGGCCGAGGCTAGGATGCTCCCGAGGGTAGGTGAGTCGACTACGTGAGGCGGTGCGAACACATGGTGACCCAGCGCAACGAACACCGATCCCTGTACCTGTCTTATCTCGATTACTGTAATGAGCACGATCTGAATCGAATGGCGTCATTTTATACATCGACCATCAAAGTCAATGACGTCCCGATGGACCCAGCCGCCGTTACGGCGCAATTCTCCCCTCTTATCTCCGCATTTCCTGACTGGCATTGGGAGATGCGCCACCTCGTTGTCGACGGCAACTATATCGCGGTGCATTTCACGGTAACCGGTACCCGCCGGGGGACTTTCCAGGGAATCGAGGCGACCGACCGCCTGGTGACTATTCCGGAGTTCACTCTTTATCACTTCGAAGACGGCAAGTTCGCCGAGGTCTGGGACTACACCGATATGGACGCGTTGATGAGGCAAATCGGGCAAGGCGAGGCGCCGCTGACGGCCCCCGCTGACAAAGCTGGTACCGCAGATAGCTGACTTCGCTCCCTCACGGCGACCAGACCCGGGTGCGACACCCACCCGCCACTTCGAAACACACCCGAGATGGACACAGCCGCGCATATGGCAACGAGTGGGCCTGAAAGGTCCGCCCTTACCGGGGTTCTGGCAGTATGCCGAAAATCCAACGGAGTTCGGGATGTGCCCTGGTAGAGGGCGTGACATGATCATCTGATCATTGCGCAGGAGGGAGCCCGATGGAGAGTCCGATCGAGGTGGTGCGCAGGTTCTGCGCGGCGTGGTCCGATGACGCCGGGGTCGGCGACCTCGCGGCATTCCTCACAGACGACGCTGTCTACCACAACATCCCGTTGGCGCCGGTCACCGGCAGGGAAGCGATCGCCGACAACATCGCCTCGTTCATCCGCCCTGGCCCGCCGGGCATCATGGGCATCGACTTCCGCATCATCAACATCGCAGCCAATGGCCCGGTCGTGATGACCGAGCGGGTGGATGTCTTCACCCTGCCGGACAGGTCCTTCGAGCTCCAGGTCATGGGGACCTTCGAGGTCAGGGACGGCAGGATCAGCGCCTGGCGGGACTACTTCGACCTGAACCAGTTCACCCGCCGGATGGGATGACTCCGGTCGGCTACCGAGTGGGTATTATCTATCCCCGTCATTGTGCTTCCGCCCCGTCGTCGGCAGTCTGTAGTGGATTGTGTGGCATTCGCGGCCGACAAGGTCGTTGGCATTATTCCGTGCCCGTATGGATACAGCACGCTCGATTGCCGGCGCCCACTGGCGAAAGGGGCTGATCGATCATCATGACCACGAAATCTTCCGTGCAGAGCGTCACATACGATTTGCTGAGGTCGCTACGCCTGACAACGATCTTCGGTAATCCGGGTTCGACCGAGGAGACATTTCTCGAGAACTTCCCTGATGATTTCACGTACGTTTTTGGGCTGCAGGAAGCATCTGTCATCGCTATGGCGGACGGCTTCTCCCAGACCACGCGGCGTCCTGCGGTGGTGAATCTGCACTCTTCGGCGGGGCTGGGCAACAGCATCGGCAACCTGGTCGCGGCCTATCACGGACACACGGCTGGCCGGACACGATCTCGTCGTGGTGATCGGGGCCGAGGTCTTCCGTTGCCGCCCTGGAACAGACACCGGGTGTGCCCGGGCTCGACCTTCCCGGTCTCGATATCGCCTCCGTGGCACGGGGATTGGGCTGCCATTCCGTCGATGTCGCCTCCGCCGGAGATCTCGAAAAGGAGTTCCGGCTCGACGTTCGCGACCTCCTCGGGCCGACCGAGCCGACCCAGCAACGTCCGGCCGACCATGGCACCGGTCCACTCGGCATCCGCCAACTGCGCCTCGGTGGCCTTGCTCTCGATCAGGCCGGGCGAGATCGAGTTGACGCGGATCCCATGCTCGCTGCCCTCCAGCGCAAGTTGGCGGGTCATGCCGATGACCGCCGCCTTGTTTGCGGTGTGCGACAGGGACGGGATCTGCTTGAAGCTGAGCGAGCCGTTGAGTGACGCCATGTTCACCACCACCCCGTGGCCGGCCTTCAGCCAGGGCCAGGCCGCGCGAGTGAGGTAGAAGACCAGGTCGACCTCGTCCCGCCGCGCGCTGTCCCAGTCGGCGTCGCTGATGTCTTCGAGGCGGTCGAAGTAGGCCCGACCGGCGAGGTTGAACAGCACATCGATCCCGCCGAATCGGTCCGTCGCGAACTCGACGAGCCGCTCGCATTCGGCGGAATCGCTCAACCGGCACGGCTGCAGCGACACCATCTCGCCACCGGCGGCGCGCACCAGTTCGGCGGTCTCCTCCGCCGCCTCGACCGCCACGTCGCACCCGACGATCAGTGCTCCTTCCCGGGCGAACGTCAGAGCGGTGGCGCGCCCCATGGCTCCGCCCGTGCCTGTGATCACGCAGATCTTTCCCGCGAGCCGATCCGACATCTCGGTGTCCTTCCTCAGCGGTGGCGAGCTTTCGGTTGTCAACTTTCGCAGATCTGCTCGCCGAGCTGGCCAGGGTTCGTGGAGTGGTTGCGGTCGTCGGACACCACCGGGATCGAAGGAGCCACAGGGGGACCTGCGGCTCCTTTGTGGGTTCGGGCTACTTGGCGGCCGGTGGGGTGAAGGGCTGGTTGATGGTGGTGAAGTATTGGGCGGCGGCGAGGATGGCTACCGGGGCGGTGACGAGGAGTAGGCCGGCTACGGTGCCGAGGGGGGCGATGGCGGCTATGCCGCCGATGCAGCCGACGGCGGCGGCGGGGAGGAAGGGTCCGAAGAGTCCGACGATGGTGGCGGAGGCGGCGGCTGCGCCTGCTGCGCCGCCTAGGAGGCAGCCGACGGCGGCGCCGCCCAGGCCGCCTACCAGGGTGCCGATGGCTGCGCCGGTGACGAGGGTGGTGCCGAGGCGGGCCCAGGCGGCTTGTTCGCGGTCGTATTCGTTTTTCCAGGGGGCCTGGTTCTCGTAGGGGAGGGCGACGGGTTGGTAGGCGGCGTGGTCGAGGTCGAAGCGGGGGGTGAGGACGGCGGTGCGGTTCGTGATGTCGGCGGTGATGGGGAAGACGAAATCGTCTACGCGGAAGGACAATTCGGTGCCGGCGAGGGTGGTGCCGTCGGCGGCTTCGATCTTGAAGGTGCCGTGGTCGTTCACCAGGGATCCCGCGTCGGTGGTGATGGTGAGTGCGCTGTCGGTGCGGACGGCGGTGTAGTCGACTCGCCCGGTTGTGCTGGAGTCCGCTTGTGCGGCGCCGGAGTCGGCGTGGGCGGTGGCGGATAGGACGCCCAGGGCGGTGACCGTGAGCAGGGCGAGGCCAATGTTCTTGTGCAAGAGGATGACTTTCAATTCGGGGTGGTGAGGATGGGGTCGTGGGTGATGCTGCGTTCGCGGACCAGCCACGAGGCACCGTCCGGGACGAGGTGATCGCGGATATCGGTGCTCAGGTGCAGCCGCGGGGACTGTCCGGGGCCGGTCTCGACGACCAGGGAGTAGAAGCGGGTGCGGATGGTTCCCGTTGCCGCGCCGTCGTTTTCGATGGTCAGGTTGCCCAGCCAGTGGCGGCGCACGAGGCCCGCGGCGCGGAGTCGCTCCGCGGTGCGGCGCAGCCCGTCGGCGATCTCGGCCCGCCCGGTGTGGGTGGCGGCCCGTTGCGGATGGATCAACAGCCCGTCGGGTTCGAACTCGGCCGCCCATTCGTCGACGCGCCCGTCGTCGAGCAGGCACAGGTGCGCGGCATAGAACTGCTGGAGGTCGACGTAGAGCTGTCGGGTGCGGTCAGCGGCGGACATCGGAGCCCCGTTCGGTGGATTCGGCCCATTTCTTCGCGTTCTCGAGGGTGGACAGGGAATTGCGGCCCAGGGCGTTTCGAATGAAGGCCGTGGCATCGGCGAGGGTCTTGCCCGTGCCGAGGATCGCGGGGATCGCCTCGGTGATGAGGGCGACGGTGTGCTCGGAGGTCGCGAGCGTCCCCCCGTCGCGCGGTATGAAACTCCAGCGACCGCGGTGCAGGGAGAGCAGCGCGGGCAGGAGCGTCTGCTTGTAGACGATGTCGCCGGAGTCGAGGACCACGCGCCACGAGGCGGTGGTGTGGACGTCTCCGTCCGGTGTCCGGGTGTCCAGGCTCAGAAACTGGTGTCCGGGTGCCGGTTCGGTGAGGGTGACGGCGTCGACGTGGGCGAGTCGCTCCGCCCACAGGTCGGCGCGGTCGATGAATTCCCGGACCCATGCCGGTTCGGCGTCGATCCACACCGAGTCCGCGAAGGTGACGGTGGCCTCGGGTTGCCGGGCCAGCGCCTCGGCCGCGGACTTGAGCGATTCGAGCTCCCGGGTCGAGTTGGTGTCGACCGCGGCCTCGATCCATTCCCGGGCTCCCGCGCTGTCGTCGGGAGAGAAGCTGTGCAGCAACAGCACTCGGCTGGTGCCGCGGTCGATCTCCTGCACCACCCATTCCCCGCTCATGGAGGCGACCGGGGGAGCGGAGACCACTTGCCGGAAGGCGATCCGGCGCTGTTCGGGATCGAAGGTGCGGCGCGAGGTCCAGGTCTTCAGCGATTCGTTCGCGGTGGCCCACAGCTGGATGTGGTCGCCGGAAGCGTCGTGCTCGAGGGTCTCGGCGTGAATGGTCGGGGGAAAGATGTTGGGCCAGTTGATGACCGAGCGCAGTGCATCGTGCACCGCCTGGGCGGGCGCCGCGATCGTGATGGCGTGTTCGGTGTGATGGAGGCTCATCCGAGCCACCTCCCATCTCTCGGTGGCTCAGTAGTTGCCCAGTCCGCCACAGACATTGATGGCCTGTGCGGTGATCGGCGCGGCGGCGGGTGTGGTGAGATAGCCGACCAGTCCCGCGACCTCGAGCGGAGTCGAGTACCGCCCCAGTGGGATCTTGGCCTCGAACTTCTCGAGCACGGCGGCCTCGGTGGTGTTCCACACCTCGGCGTAGCCGCGCCGGACCCGTTCGGCCAGTGGGGTTTCGACATATCCGGGGCAGACGGCGTTCACCGTCACGCCGGTCTTGGCCAGTTCCAGTCCGAGCGCCTTGGTGAATCCGATGACGCCGTGCTTCGATGCCGAATAGGGCGCGCCGAGCACCACGCCCTGCTTACCGCCGGTCGAGGCGATATTGATGATGCGCCCGTCCTGGGCGTCCAGAATTCCGCCGTGCGACAACACTTCTCGCGTCACTCGGAAGGTTCCGGTCAGGTTGATGTCGAGCACGTCCTGCCACAGCGAGTCGTCGATGTCCCGGGTGACGCCGCCGCCGTTGCGGCCCGCGTTGTTGACCAGCACCGTGACCGGTCCGAACCGCGCGACCGCCGCCGCGACGAACGTCCGCACGTCGTCGGTCGATCGGACATCGGCGGCGATGCCGTCGATGGTGATGCCTTCGGCGCTCAGGTCCTCGACCGTGCTCTTCACCTTGTCCGCGTCACGCGCGTTGATGAAGATCTGATATCCGGCCAGGCCCAGTGTGCGGGCGATCTCGAGGCCGATTCCGCTGGTGGCTCCGGTGACGATGGCGTGCTTGCTCATGCGAGTGCTCCTGAGGATGGGTCGGAGGCGCCGGCGTCCTGGCCGGCCTGCTCCGCGAGGGTGGTGTTGACGAGCTCGAGGAAATCTCGAACGGTCGCTGCATCGACCACGGAACTGTCGAGAAGCTTTATCCCGTAACGGAGTTCGATCTGGTTGGACAGTTCCAGGACCGCGAGGGAGTCGTATCCCAGGTCCTCGAATGCGCGGTCGGTGATGTCTCCGCTCAGGTCGATGGTCTCGTCTTCGCCGGCGACCCGCTGCAGTACTTCGCGCAGTTGATCGGTGGTCACGGCTGGGTTGGCAGACACCATGTGCTTCCCTTCTCTGTCGGGTGCTGTTGGGGGAGTGGGGTTTTCATCGGACACCGCGCAGGACTACCGCCGAGGTGAACCCGCGCCCGCCACGGGCGAGCACGAGTGCGGCCGGTGTGGTCAGCTCACGCTGCTCCCGGACCAGGTCCAGGTGGGTGGGGTCCGGATAGTGCTCGAGGCCCGGGGTGGGCGGGATGGCGCGGCTGTCCAACGCGAGGGCGGCCGCGGCGATATCGAGTGCGCCGCCGCCCGCGAACAGTCGCCCGGTCCCGGTCTTGGGCGCGGTCACCGGGACCCTGCGCACGCCGAATACCGCGTCGAGCGCGGCGATTTCGCGATCGTCCTGTTCGCGGACCCCGGCCGCGTCGGCGAATACCACCCCGATGTCCTCGGGCGCGAGGCGGGCGTCGGCGAGCGCTGCCCGAATGATCCGGGCCAGCGCTGGTGGCCGTGGTGATCCGGGCCGCGGATCGAATCCGCTTGCATACCCGCTGATGTGGGCGTAGACGCGCGCACCGCGGTCGCGTGCCCGGTCCGGATGTTCGAGGATGGTCAATGCGCCGCCTTCGCCGGGTACGAAGCCCTCGGCGGTGTCGGCGAATGGCTGGTAGGCCCGTCTCCGGTCGGTGCTCGTGCTGACGTTGCCCGCGGCGAGCGTGGCCAGCCAGCCCCACGGCGAGAGCACGGAATCGAAACCGCCGGTGAGCACCAGCGGGGTGCCGGCGCGCACGAGCCGCCGCGCTTTACCGACCGCGTCGAGGCTGCCCGCCTGGTCGGCCACCACGACACTCGAGGGTCCGCGCGCGCCGTGCCTGATCGCGAGCTGCCCGGTGTTCACGGCGTAGAACCAGGCGAAAGACTGATACCCGCTGACATGGCGACTGCCCTGGGCCCATAGCTTCTGCAGCTCCTTCTGCCCGAACTCGAAGCCGCCGCTGGTGCTGGCGGTGACCACTCCGAGTTCGAAGTCGCCCCGGTCGTCCGGGGTGATGCCGGCGTCGCGCAGCGCGGCGTCGGAGGACACCAGGGCGTGCCGGGTGGAAATGTCGGTTTGCGGAAGCAGGCGGCCGGACAGCGGCGAGGGGTCGAAGTCGCGTATCTCGCCGGCCAGGGTGGCGGTGTACGGACTGGGATCGAAGCGGGTGATCCGGTCGATCGCCGAGCGCCCCGCGAGAGTGTTGCGCCAATAGTCCGCCACGGTGACTCCGGTCGGCGCGTGGACGCCGATGCCGGTGACGGCGGGATCCACCGTGGTCGCGAGTCCGGTCATGGCGCGACCAGCACTGCGGCGCTCTGGAATCCGCCGAATCCGCTGCCGACGCTCAGGACGGTGTCGGTGCGCTGGCCGCGTGCGGTCAGCGGCACGTAGTCCAGATCGCAGCCGGGGCCCGGGTTGTGCAGGTTGGCGGTCGGCGGTATGACGTCGGTGTCGATGGCCAGCGCCGAGGCGGCCAGTTCGAGGGAGCCGACGGCGCCGAGCGAATGCCCGATCATGGATTTGATGGAGCTCATCGGTACGAGCCGGGCATGCTCGGCCAGCGCCCTTTTCACCGCGGCGGTCTCGTGCAGATCGTTCTGCTTGGTTCCGGAGCCGTGGGCGTTCACGTAGTCGACCGCAGTCGGGTCCACCCGGGCCTGGGTCAGCGCGGCGCCGATGGCCTCGGCCATCTCCACCCCGTCGGGCCGCAGGCCGGTCATGTGAAAGGCATTGCCGCGCGTGGCGAATCCGGCGAACTCGGCGTAGATGTGCGCGCCCCGGGCGCGTGCCCGGTCCCAGTCCTCGAGGATCAGGGTCGCGGAACCCTCGCCGAGGACGAAACCGTCCCGATCCCGGTCGAACGGGCGCGACGCGTGTTCCGGGTCGTCATTGTTGGGGCTGGTGGCCTTGATGGCATCGAAGCAGGCCACCGTGATCGGTGAGATCGGGGCCTCGCTGGCGCCGGTCACGACGATATCGGCGGCGCCCTCGCGGATCAGATCGGCGCCGTGGCCGACCGCGTCCAGTCCGGACGTGCAACCGGTGGAGACCACCGAGGTGGGGCCTTCGGCGCCGATCGTCCAAGCCAGCTCCGCGGCAATGGAACTGGGCACCAGGTAGTCGAAGAGCTGCGCCACCGCCCAGGCCGGGTCCACCAGCCATTCCCGGCCCTGATCGCTCACCAGGGAGTACTCGCGCTCCAGGCCGGTCGTGCACCCGACCGCACTGCCGATGCTGATGCCGATCCGCGTGGGGTCCACGGTGCCGAGATCGAATCCGCTGTCCCGGAGTGCTTCCCGGGCGGTGGTGACCGCGAACTGGGTGACCCGATCCCAGGCCCGCTCCTCGCGCCGGCTCAATCCGTGGTCGTAGGGCCGGAAGTCGATCTCGCCCGCGATCCGGGACCGGTAGCCGCCGGTGTCGAACGAGCTGATCCGGCGGGTGGCGGTGCGGCCCGCGGTCAGCAGGTCCCAGAACTGGCCGGTGCCGACCGCCCCCGGAGCCAGTACGCCGATTCCCGTGATCGCGACCCGGCGCGGTGCGTTCGCCTCTGTTGTCTTCGATTGTGCCCCAACGTATGCCATGTTCGATCCTTTCGAGTTCGGCGATCGCCACGACTTCGTGTCAGTGGCGTCGAGACTCGCATCGGCTGCTGGAGGCGACGCCGACGAATGCTGGAGGACCACTGGAATCGGCTGCTCCAGCGATCCTGTAGGCGGTCGTCGGGCCGGTGTGGGCACAGTCGAGCGATGACCGTCCACCTGGAGGAGAAGTAATGACAGTGCAGCCGAATGGTCTGGCCGAGCGCCGCATCGTGATCACCGGAGGCGGCCGAGGTTTGGGCCGCGTGGTGGCCGAGGATCTGCTCCGGCACGGCGCGCGCGTGGTGATCGTTGGCAGGAAATCGACTGTGACGCAATGGATTCAGGAGCACCACGCAGGGAGTGCCGTGACGGCGGATGTTACCGACGCCGCCCAGCTCGCGGCGGCGTTCGCCGAGGCCGCCGCCCGGCTCGGCGGCCTCGATGTGGTGTTCGCGAACGCCGGCGTGAGCCGCCCCGGCCCCTTGGCCGTCACTCCGCCCGCGAACTTCACCACGGTGCTCGAAACCAATGTCGTCGGAACATTTCTCACTCTGCAGGCGGCGGTGCCCTACCTGGCCGAGTCCGGGTCCGCCCGGTTCATCGCCCTGTCCTCGGCCCTGGCGCAGCGGATCGCGCCGGGCGCGGGCGCGTACTCGATCAGCAAGGCCGCTATCGAGACCCTGGTCCGCGTCGCGGCGATAGAGCTTGCGCCACAATCCATCTCGGTGAACGCCCTGTCGCCCGGGTTCATCGACGAGGGGATGGGCCGCGATCTCATCGCGAATCCACCGGTGTGGGACCGGTACCTACCGACCATCGCGGCGGGCAGGCCGGGGCGGGCCGAGGAGATCGCCGGTGTCGCCCGGTTCCTCGCGGGTCCGGACTCGGACTACGTCAACGGCCATGTGCTCGAGGTGAACGGCGGCCTCGCGTTCTGAGGTCGGCTACCAGTGCAGGACCGCCTTGCCTTGAAAGGTCCGCTCCCGGAGCGCGGACAGCGTGTCATCGAGCGCGTCGAGCGGGCCGGTCCGATTCACAGTGAGCATCAAATCATTCGCGGCCCAACGTCGTCCGAGCCAGAGCAGATCGTCGGCGGCCCCGGTCCCGGCGTCGAGCTCGTCGAACAGGTTCACGTAGCTCAGGCTCACCCCGGGCCGCCGATGCCCCCAATCGACCGGCAGCTCGAGCGGCGCACGCACGGTATTGCCGAAACTCACCAGCACGCCTCGCGGTTTCAGCAGCTCGAACGCCGCCTGCAGCATCGGTCCGCCGACACTGTCGAACACGACGTCGACCGGCCGCGGCGCGGTCGGGTCGCCCTCTGGAGAGGTGACGTCGAGTTCGGTACCGGTGATCCGGTGCCGAACCGACAGCACCTCGGCCCCGGCAGCGTGCGCGAGTTGCGCCAGCACCCCGCCGACGCCGCCGCTCGTTCCGGTGACGAGCACGGTCCTGCCGATGATGGGCCCGGCCCGCCGAATGGCCGCGAGCGCCGTCAACCCGGCCACGGGAAGCGCGGCGAGATCGACGGCCGCGCCGGGGTCGTCGATGACGGCGACGTCGCGGCGCGGCACGGCGACCCGATCGGCCCACCCGTCACCCCGCGCGAGCGCGACGACGGCCCGCTCGTGCGCCGCCCCGTCCGCGTCGGCCTCCTCGATCGTGCCGAGAATGTCCCAGCCGAGGCGGGAACCCGCCGGAAGGCGCTCCGCCCGGGTCAGCTCACCCCGGTTGATTCCGATGGCCCGTACCCGGACCAGCACCTCACCGGGCCCCGGCGTCGGCTCGTCGACATCGATCAGCCGCGTCGGCGTCTGCCGTTCGCCGGTGGTCACTACCGCTCTCATCGCACACCCGTCCTGTCTCGCGTATTCACGCGATCCAGCAAAACGACTGCCGCGCAACGCTGTCCAGCAAGCACCGGACGCCTTCCAGCGTTTCTCCAGCGGCGCCGGAGTGCGGCTGCATCAGCGGCGACAACACTGCGAACCATGATGGGTAGAACCGTGTGGCCGCTGGCCGCCCTGTTGACCGCTGCCGCGCTGGCCGCGGGCTGCTCGCCGGGTACGGACAGCGTGGGATCGGACGGGCCGCCGGTCGCCGGCGGCACGCTGCGTTTCGCGCTGCCCTCGGAGCCGAGTTGCCTGGACCCGGGGGTGAGCCCCGCCGACGCTACCGCCCTGATCAATCGCGGTGTGGTGGATTCCCTGGTGGCGCAGGGCAATGACAACACCTTCCACCCCTGGCTGGCGAAGAGCTGGACGATCAGCGACGACCTGACGCGATACGTCTTCACCTTGCGCGACGATGTGGTGTTCCATGACGGCACCCGGCTCGACGCCGCCGCGGTCAAGGCGAACTTCGACCGGATCGTCGATCCGAACACCAAATCCCAATGGGCGGCAACGTTGCTGGGACCGTACAGCCGGTCGACCGTGATCGACGAGCACACCGTCGAGGTGGCGTTCACCGAGCCTTTCCAGCCGTTCCTCGCGGCGGCGAGCACCACCGCCCTGGGCATCCAGTCGCCGAAGAACTTCGCCGACAACGCCGGCAAGCTCTGCGATCACGTGGTCGGGTCGGGTCCGTTCACCTTCGCCGGCCATACCGCGCAGCAGCGCGTCACCCTCGCCAAGTTCGCCGGATACGGCTGGGCCCCCGAGACTTCGGCGCATGCGGGGCCCGCGCACCTCGATGGCGTGGAGTTCCGTTTCGTGCCGGAGAACTCGACCCGCATCGGGGCGTTGACCAGCGGCCAGATCGACGGACTGCTGTCGGTGCCCGCGCAGAACGTCAGTGACCTGAAGGCGGATCCCTCGCTCCGATACACCCGCTACGACGCGCAGGGCACCGGCTACGGCGTCTACATCAATACCCGGCGGGGTCCGTGGCAGGACCCACGCGTCCGCCGAGCGCTGCAGCGATCGACCGATGTCGACGCGATCCTGTCCTCGATCTATTTCGGCGTCTACAGCCGGTCCTGGAGCATTCTGACCCCGGCCACCCAGTTCTACGATGCGGCACTGGAGAATTCGTGGAACTACGACACCGGCGAGGCCGACCGGCTGCTCGACGAGGCCGGGTGGAACCACCGCGACGCCGAGGGCTACCGGGTGAAGGACGGCGTCCGGCTCCGCGCGACCTGGACGACCACCAAGGCGCAGGACGAATCGAACTACCGGGGCCTGGTCGGACTGGCCATCGTCGCCTCGGCCAAGCAGGTCGGCATCGAGATCGTCCGCACCAATGTCCAGACCGGTGAGCTGTTCCAGCTCGTCGCGCGCGGCGACTACGACCTGTTCGACACCAGCTGGTCATCCAATTCGCCGGACATCATGCGCAGCTTCCTGCTCTCCACCGCCAAACCGATGTCGGGACAGAATATTTCGTGGGTGAGCGACCCGCAGGTCGACGCGTGGGTCGGCAATGCCGCACGCACGCTCGACGCGGGCGCGCAGCGCGCGGACTATGCCGCCGCCCAGCACTGGGCCATCGATCAGGCGGTGCTCGTTCCGATCTTCGTGCCCGCCAGCCAGGTCGCGACCCGGACCCGGGTGCACGGCATCGCCGCCGCCCCGGCGTCGTACCCGGTTTTCTACGATGCGTGGCTGAACTGATGGCCGCCCTGGTGACCGTCGCCGGTGCGATCCTGCGGCGCGTACTCGGAATCGTCGGAATCCTCACGGGGGTCGCGACCGTGACGTTCCTCGCCATGGCGCTCGTACCGGGCGATCCGGCCTACGCCATGCTCGGGAATGCGCCCGCGACCCCGGCGACCCTGGCCGCCATCCGTGCGCAGATGGGCCTGGACGAGCCGCTGCCGCAGCGGTTCCTGCACTATCTGGGCCGCCTGGCCCGGGGCGATTTCGGCGAATCCTTCCAACGACAGCAGCCGGTCCTGCGCGTGATCAGCGAACAACTCACTCCGACACTGCAACTCGCCGCAGCCGCCATCACCCTGGGCGTCGCGGGTGCGCTCGTCACGGTGGTCGCGACCTCGGGGACACGCCGCGCGCCGCGGGTGCTCGCGCATGCGCTGGAGCTGATCGCGGTGTCCACGCCGACCTTCTGGACCGGCACCCTGCTGCTGGCCGGCCTCTCGTTCCGCCTGCACCTGTTTCCCTCGACCGGGTCCGGTCCGGCGGCCCTGGTCCTGCCCGCGACCACCCTGGCCGTGCCCATCGGCGCGCTGCTCGCCCAGGTGATGCGGGACGGCGTGGACGCGGCCATGCTGTCCCCGTTCGTGCTCAGCGCCCGCGCCCGGGGGCTGGGCGAGCTGGACATCCGAATCCATCACGCGCTGCGGCACACGCTGCTGCCCGCCATCACGGTCAGCGGCTGGCTGGTGGGCGGCCTGCTGAGCGGGGCGGTGCTGGTCGAGACGGTGTTCGCACGCCCGGGTCTGGGCCGAGTCCTGTTGTCGGCGGTCACCACTCACGATTTTCCGGTGGTCATCGCGCTGGTCATGTTCGGCTCGCTGCTGTTCATCGCCGTCAATTCCGCGGTGGACCTGGCCTACCGGGTCATCGATCCGCGCTCGGCGCCGCCGTCGGGGGTGACCTGGTGACCGTGACGCGGAACGCGCGGCTGATCCTGCCCGGCCTCGTCGCCGCCGTGCTGGCGGCCTGTGTCCTCGTGCCCGGCTGGATCGCGACGCGATCGCCCATCGAGGTCGACCTCGCTCAGGCGCTGGCGACGCCCGGCCGCCACCACCTCCTCGGCACTGATCAGCTCGGACGAGACATCTTCGCGCGCATCGTCTTCGGTGCGCGCTATTCGATCCTCGTCGGTCTCACCGCGACCCTGCTGGCCGTGCTCGGCGGCACCCTGATCGGGCTGTGTGCCGCGCTCGGCGGCCGGCTCATCGACACCGTCATCGCGCGGGGGCTGGATATCGTGCTGGCTTTTCCGGGCGTCCTGCTGACGCTGTTGGTGATCGCGATGCTCGGGCAGGGGGCGGGCAGCCTGATCGCGGCGATCGCCATCGCCGAATCCGCCTCGTACGCCAGGCTGGTCAGGTCCCAGGCCCTGGTGGTGTGGAACGCCGACTACGTCCGGGCGTCGATCGCGCTGGGACGCTCGCCCGGATATCGGATCGCCCGCCATATCGTCCCGAACTCGCTGCGCCCGACCGTCGTCCTGGCGACCCTCGGCGTCGGCAGCTCGATCATGATCGGTTCGGCCCTGAGCTTTCTGGGCCTCGGCCCGAAAGAGCCCACCCCCGAATGGGGTTCGATGCTCGCGGCCGGCCGTGAACTGTTGTCCAAATCGTGGTGGGTGGCCGTTCCGCCCGGAGCCGCCATCACCCTCACCGTCGTCACCGTCACCGTGTTCGGCCGGGCACTGCAACAACGTTGGGAGGGCGGCCTTGCCCGTTCTGCACGTCGATGATCTGCACGTTTCCTTCGGCCGGGGCGGTGACGGGGTAGCGGCGGTGCGCGGCATCGGTTTCGAGCTCGCGGCCGGTGAATGTCTGGCGATCGTGGGGGAATCCGGGTCCGGCAAGAGTGTCACCACCCGCGCGCTGCTGGGCCTGACCGGACCGGGCTCGACGGTCGCCGCCCGGTCCCTGCGCCTGGGCGATATCGATCTGGATCGCTTGTCCGCGCGGGAGTGGCGTTCCGTGCGTGGCCGGCAGATCGCGCTGATCCTGCAGGACGCGCTGATCTCACTGGACCCGTTGCGGCCGGTGGCGGCCGAGGTGGGCGACACGCTCCGCGCCCACCGGCTCGCGCGTTCCGCGGCCGACCGCACCCGTCGGGTCGACGAGCTGCTCGGAGCGGTCGGCATCGATGATCCGGAACTGCGCAGAACCATGCGCCCACACCAGCTTTCGGGCGGGCAGCGGCAGCGGGTATTGATCGCGTCCGCCCTCGCGGGCCGGCCGAAGGTGATCATCGCCGACGAGCCGACGACGGCCCTCGACGCCACCGTGCAGGCCCGCATCTTGCAACTGCTGGCCGCCCTGCGTGATGACGGCACCGCTCTGCTACTGGTCAGCCACGATTTGTCGGTGGTCGCCGGAATCGCCGACCGGGTCGCGGTTATGCACGAGGGCCGCATCGTCGAACAGGGCCCGGCCGCACGGGTTCTCGGCGCACCCGAGCACCCCTACACCCGTCGGCTACTGGCGGCGGTCCCCACTCCCGAAAAACGGGGCAGGCCGCTGTCGGGGGACGGCCGGGCCGCCGTGCGATCGGAACCGGTGGTCCGCGCCGACGCCCGGACCGAATCCGCGCCGCCCGCCCTGTCCGTGACGGGGTTGTGCAAATCGTTCCGTGTGGGCCGCGGCCGGTCGGTGGCCGCCGTCACCGAGGTCGGCTTCGAGCTGCCGGTCGGCACCACGCTGGGACTGGTCGGCGAATCCGGCTCCGGCAAGAGCACCACCGCCGCACTGGTTCTGGGTCTGCTGCGGCCGGACGCCGGCACCGTCACCCTCGGCGGCCAACCCTGGAGCGCGTTGCCTGAGCGGGTCCGCCGGGCCCGGCGTCCGGAGGTCGGCGTCGTCTGGCAGGACCCGGCGAGTTCGTTCGATCCCCGCTGGGACGTCACCCGGATCATCGGCGAGGCCCTGCCCGCGCGCGGCCGCAGCGCCGCCGACCGGCGCCGGCGGATCCTGAGCCTGCTCGATTCCGTGGGTCTGCCACGAACTTTCGAACGGCGGCGACCAGGCGAGATGTCCGGCGGGCAACGCCAGCGGGTGGCCATCGCCCGCGCCCTGGCCTCCGACCCCGCCGTCCTGATCTGCGACGAGCCGGTCTCGGCCCTGGACGTCACCATCCAGGCGCAGATCCTGGATCTGCTCGCGGATCTGAAGGCCCAACGGGGACTGTCGATGCTGTTCGTCTCGCACGATCTCGCGGTCGTGCGGCACCTCAGCGATTCGGTGGCGGTGATGTCCGCGGGCCGGATCGTGGAGCAGGGGAGTGTCGACGAGGTCTTCGACACTCCGAGGCACGATGTCACCCGGGCCCTGCTCGCCGCGGTCCGGCTTCAGCCGCAGAGCGAATCCACCTGCGGTCGCAGTCGACCCGCGATGAGCTCGGCCGAATAGCGCGAGGCGGCAACGATTGTCGGCGGAGGAGCGAGCTCCGGGGCGCTGCGCAGCACTTTGTGGTGCAGTTGCTGCAGCGCCGGGGTGGGCTCCAAGCCCAGCTCCTCGGCCAGCCGATGCCGCAACCGCTCGTACACCTGCAGCGCGTGCGCCTGCCGGCCGGAGCGGTAGAGCGCGATGATCAGATGCGCGTGCAGGCTCTCCAGCAGCGGCGAGCGCTGCACCATGCCGCTGAGTTCACCGATCAGTTCGCGATGACGGCCCAGCCGCAGATCCACCTCGATGCGGTGTTCGAGGATCGACAGCCGCACCTCGTTCAGGCTGGTGGCCCACATGGTCAGCACCGGACCGGGTTTGATGTCGGTGAAGACCGGGCCGCGCCACACCGCCAGGGCCGCGCGCAGCGCGCTGTCGGCGCTGTCGTCGTCCTCGGCCGCCAGTGCCAGCCGGGCGAGCCGGACCTTGTCCTCGAAGACGTCGACATCGAATTCCCCGGGGCCCACATGCAGGAGGTAGCCGCGTTCGCGGGTCTCCAGCCGTGATTCGCCCCGATCCAGGTTCGAGCTGTGCTCGCCGAGGCATTTGCGCAGCTGCATGACATAGGTCTGGAGGGTGGAGGACGCCGAGGACGGCGGCGCGGACTCCCACAGTTCCTCGATGCAGTAGTCGGCCGAGATCACCCGGTTCGCGTTCATCAACAGCAGGGCGAGCAGTTGGCGCTGCTTCGGTGCGCTCGGGACTGCTCCGACACCGTCGATGCAGCACTGCAGTGATCCCAATACCCCGAATTTGATCATGTGTAGCTCCCGAGCTGTATGAAGATTTCAGCGCGCCGGAAATCCGGTCACGCTGGTCGTTCGATCGCGTAGGCGCGCAGAATCAGTCGTGCGGCGCGCGCCGAGATCTCCGCGGCCCGGTCCGGCGTGAGCGCGATGGTCCCGAAGGCCGAGGCCTGCTGGCCGTCGTGGGACAGCTGCGCGAAGAACTGGCCCGCCACCTCCGCCGGTTCGGTCGTCTCCAGAATGCCCGCCGCGGCGAGCACTTCGAAGCGGTGGGCAAGCCACCCGGCGATCCGCGGTCCCTGCGCCACGGATTGATCGGCACAGACCTGATGCAGGTCCGGATGCCGCGCCACCTCACCGACGATCAGCCGCCGCACCGCGGACACGCGCTCGGACAGGGTCACCGCGAGGAACAAGCGCCCCACCGTGACCAGATCCTCGAAGACGGTGTCCGGATTCCGCAGCAGGCGCGGATCGAGTTCGTCGGCCGTATCGGCCGCCGCCCGCACCCCGGCGAGTACCACCCGGAACAGGGTCCGTTTGTCGCCGAAGTAGTTGTAGATCGTCTGCTTGGACACGCCGGCCTGCTCGGCGATGGCCTCGACACTGGTTCGCTCGTAACCGAATTCGAGGAACGAGTCCGTGGCGGCATCCACGATCACCGACCGCTTGCTCGCCGCGCGTGATTCCTGCGCGACTGCGGCCCGGGACGAAGCTGACACCATGGGCACACTCCTTCATTCGAAATGCGATCCGATTCCACAGGCTAGCCAGCGTCCGCCGGGTGCGGAATCGTCCCGCTCGCCGTGATCGGAAGGCTTCGTCAGTATTTCATAATCTGTTACGGCACAGCGGAATTGGTGACACGGTCGGCAATCGGCGGGTGGGCGTGCCGAGGTCAGGCGGAGGCCGGGATCGAATGCCCCAGAAAGGCCGCCATATCCGCCAGGACCGGTCCCGAACGGATCGGCGCGGCGGTGCCCGCGATCTCGGCGTACGCACAATGGAGATTAGCCACCAAACGCTCCGGTTCATTCCACGACGACCACGGATGGTGGCGCAGCCGTGTCGGATCGACCTGGCGGGCCGCCTCGAGCGGCGTCGCGCCGGACGGCAGCGCGTCCCGGGCGACCGCGAGCAGCCAGTCGAGATAGTGGCGGGTTTCGGCGAGGACGCGCCGGCCGGCGACCTCGCCGTGGCCGCCGATGATGGTCTCGGTCGCGAGGTCCCGCAGCCGATCGATCCAGTCGAGCATTCCGTGCGCCGAACCCGACAGCAGGAACGGTGTCGTGCCGGGCATGACGAGATCACCCGCGATGAGGACCCGTGCGTGCGGCACCCAGACCGCCAGATCGGCGTCGGTATGGCCGATCCCTCCGGTGAGCAGGTGGATCTCGCGCTCACCGGCATGCAGGACGGCCCGATCGCCCACCCCGACGCCGGGCAGCACCAAAGGCAGTTTCCCCCACTCGATCTCGGGCCACAGGGCCCGCACCGCCCAGCCATTGCGGGCCATCGCCGGCCGGCACCGCTGATGCGCGATGACCGGAGCCGGGGCGAACAGCGCGTTCCCCGCAGTGTGGTCCCCGTGCCAATGGGTGTTGATCACCATCGCCGGTGAGCCCGCCCCGATCCGCGTCAGCGCGGAACGCAAACCGCGGGCCCGGCTTTCGGTGCCCAGCGTGTCCACCAGAACGGATTCGCCCCCGGCGCGGATGAGCGCGGCATTGCTCACGCACCACCCGCCGGGGCGCTCGATATAAGCGAAGACGCCGTCGGCGACCTCGTCGAGTTCACTCACCCGGAATGACCGGCCGATCGAATGATCCGGCACAGCTGCGGATCTCCGGCCGTCACCTCGCCGACCCGGGTGCGGGTGCGGAATTCCGGATTCGAGGTCGCGCGCAGGAATGCCTCGCGGCCGGACCAGCGGGCGATATTGATGTAGACGTCCGGATCGCTCTCGGATTTGAGCAATTCGTAATGCCGGAATCCGGGTTGCCGCGAGAAATAGTCCGCGACATCGGCATAGATCGATTCGAATCGCTCCGCCGGACCCGCCAGGCGCAGGACGTTCACGAAGACGTACTCGGACTGCTGCCCGGCCGCTACCGGGTCGGTCGTTGGATCGGACACCGATCGTCCCCACTCTCATCGATCGAACACGTGTCTCCAGCATGTGCGCGCGATCTGCAGCGCCACTGGAGTCCCGCTGGAGTCTTGCTGGAGTCTCGCTGGAGCCGGATTGACGATGGACTCCCGAGTCCAGATATTGGACCCATGAGTCCATCGGACTCGAATCACCTTTGTGTCCAAGGGAATTGGAGCCAAATCCATGTCCACACCGTCTCCGTCGCTCGACGCCACACGGTCCCGGATCTCCCGTCCGCCGGATTGGGCGGTGCTGAGCCTGCTCTGCCTGGGGCAGCTGATCGTCGTCCTGGACCTCTCGATCGTCAATGTCGCGCTGCCCGCCATCCAGGGTTCGCTCGACTTCTCCGACGCCGGACTGCAATGGGTGGTCAACGGCTACGCCATCACCTTCGCCGGATTTCTGTTGCTCGGCGGCCGGGTCGCCGACCTGATCGGCCGCCGGCGGGTCTTCCTCATCGGCCTCACCATTTTCACGCTCGCCAGCCTGGCCGGTGGCCTGGCCAGGTCGTCGGAATGGCTGGTGATCGCCCGCGTCATCCAGGGTTTCGGCGGCGCGCTGCTCTCACCCGCCACCCTGGCGATCCTGTCGACCACTTTCACCGAGGGCAAGGCGCGGGCCCGCGCCACCGCGGCCTGGGGCGCGATCTCCGGGGCCGGCGCCGCGCTGGGGTCGGTGCTCGGCGGCGTGCTGACCGATATCGCCAGCTGGCAGTGGATCTTCTACGTCAATATCCCGCTCGGTGCCCTGGCCCTGGCGCTGACCTATCCGCTGCTCGGTGAGAGCCGGGGCGCAGCGGGCAAGCGGCTGGACGGGGTCGGTGCGGTGCTCGTCACCACGGCGCTGGTGGCGCTGGTGCTCGGTGCGGTCGACTCCCAGAACCACGGCTGGTCCGCACCCTCGACCTGGGGGCCGATCGTGGGTGCGGCCGTGCTGCTGGTCTGGTTCACCCTGCACGAGGCGAGGGTCGCGGCCGCGCCGCTGATTCCGTTGTACGTCTTGAAGATCCGGTCGGTCGCCTTCGCCAATATCGTCATGTTCTGGATCGGCGCGGCGGTGATCGCGCACTTCTACTTCCTGTCGCTGTACATGCAGAACATCCTGGGCTACAACGCCTTCCGCACCGGCATCGCGTTCCTGCCGGGCGCGGTGGCGATGACCATCGGCGCGTACTCGGGTCCGCCGCTGGTCAAGCGATTCGGGGGCGTCCGCCCGCTGCTGACCGGCGCGCCCGCGTTGAGCGCGCTCGGACTGCTCTGGCTCGCGTTCGTCCCGGATCACGGCTCCTTCGCGCTGCACGTGCTGATCCCCCAGGTTCTGATCACCCTCGGCGCGGGTCTGGTGATGGTGCCGCTGGTCATTGCCGCCACCGGCGGCGTGGCGCCCGCCGAAGCCGGTGTGGCCTCCGGAATCATCAACACCACCAGGCAATTCGGTGGAGCCATCGGACTGGCGGTGCTGGCCACCATCGCTGCCTCCCGGACCGGTTCCGGCAGCGGCGACCACCCGCCGTCGCACCCGGAGCTGCTGTCCGGCTATCACGCCGCGTTCGGTGTCGGGGCGGTCTTCGCGGTGGTGGCGCTGGTGTTCACCTTCGGTCTGCGGACCGTCGCGCCGCCCGCACCGGTGGCGACCCCGGCCGAGCCGGAGACCGATGCCGCGCCGGAGACCGCCGAAAGCAGTCCCGCCCGCCCGTGACCGGTGCCGGGCGAGGCTCCTCACGAGTCGCCGAGGAACCTCGCCCGGTGCCCGCGGACGAACTCCTCATAGCTGATCGGCGGTGTCCCGGTGAGTATTTCGATGTCATCGAAGATCCGGCTCCGGACCGGGCCCGCGACGGCACGTGCGGCGGTGACCGCGTCCGCGACCGCCCCGGGCATCCGATGGGCCAGGCGCTCCCGCTCTTCGTCGATCGAGATCTCCCGCACGGCGATCGGCCGGCCGAGCACCTCGGCGAGGACGGCCACCTGTTCACGCGGGCTCACCGCCCGCGGGCCGCTGAGCCGCAGCACCGGTGCATCGGCGAGGTGGGTCTCCGCGGACAGCACCTGGGCCGCCACCCGCCCGATATCGCGGGGATCGAGGTGGGCCGCCGGCAGATCGGGCAGCGCCACCTCGACCACGCCGGTGCCGAGAATCGAAGGGATCCACGCGAATGTATTGGAATAGAACCCATTCGGCCTCAACACGATCGACGGAATACCGGACTCGACGGCCACTCGCTCCCCCGCGGCATGCCAGCCACCGAGCGCACCGTCCGGATTCTCGTCCACGGCCAGCGACGAGACCGTGACCACCCGCCGCACGCCCGCCGCCGCGGCGGCCGCGACCACGGTGGCGTCCTGCGTCGCCTTCAGGTGGCCGGAGGTCGCGATGAAGACCGAACCCACGCCCTCCAGTAGCGGATCCAGTGTGCGGGGAACATCGAGGTCCCCGGCGACGAATTCCACGCCCGCCACCGGCGCGGTCCGGCCGGGATCCCTGGTCAGGGCGCGGACCTTCGCACCCCGCCGCGATAATTCCCGCACCGTCGCGGTGCCGACGATACCGGTGGCTCCGACCACGAGAATCATTCGAATCATCTCCCTTGCAATGCGATTCACTGCGACGGCGGGAGCGTATCCGGCAATTCGGGCGCACAGTCGAAGGCCGGATCCGCGCTCCAGAGATCCTCCAGGGGCCGTGCAGCAGCGCTTTCTACGGTCGATTCCGACGCCAAACTTCAGGAGGACTCGATGAGTCACGTCTCCACACCGCTGATCCCCGCTCCCGGTGACACCCTCGGCAATACCGATTCCGGTGGATCGCCCGCCCATATTCTCGGCCTGGTCTCCGGGGCCCGCCGCGCCCAGGTGGTGCTGGCCGCGGTGGAGCTCGACCTGTTCACCGCACTGGCCGAAAAGGATCTTCCGGCAGCCGAAATCACCGCGATCACCGGAATTCAACCCGAATGGTCGCGCGATTTCCTGGATGCCGTCGCCACCACCGGACTGCTCATCACCGATCACGGTCGCTACGCGAACAGTCCCGACGCGCACCGCTATCTGGTGCGCGGCCGTCCCCACTATCTCGGCGGCTTCCTATGCTTCCTCGACAAGACCTTGCATCCGGCCTGGACCGGGCTCGCGGCCAGCCTGAAATCCGGGAAGCCCGCCAATTCCGATGCGGCGGACGGTGATCCATACGGCACGTTGTTCACCGATGCCGATGATCGCCGCGGCTTCTTCGAGGCGATGGATGTGCTCAACGCCCCCATCGGCGCGGCACTGTCCCGGCTGGACTGGTCACAGCGCACCACCTTCGCCGATATCGGCGGCGCGCGCGGGAATATCGCCGCGGAACTGGTGCGAGCCCACCCGCACCTCAGCGCGCAGGTCTTCGATCTGCCCGAGGTCGAGCCCGAATTCGACGCCCACATCACCGAACTGGGGCTGACCGACCGGATCGCGTTCCGGCCCGGCGACTTCTTCACCGATCCGCTGCCCAGCGCCGATGTGCTCATCTTCGGGCACGTCCTGCACAACTGGCCCGTCCATCGGCGGCAGCAGCTCATCGCCGCCGCTTACGCGGCGCTGCCGGAGGGTGGCACCATCGCCGTCTACGACCCGGTGCTCGACCCGGTCAGCCCCACCCCGCCGGCCCTGCTCGCCAGCCTGAACATGCTGGTGTGGTCCTCCGGCGGCAGCGAATACACCGTCGCGGAGGCCGAAACCTGGCTGCGCGCGGCGGGATTCGTCGACATCGCCGCTGCCCCGCTCGGTCCGACATCCACGCTCATCACCGGCGAAAGGCCACACCATGGCGGTGCCACTGCAGAGATCGCCGGATAGCACCCGGGATCTGGTGCTGGGCTGGCTGTCCCGCACCCCGGCCGGGTTCGAGATCGATCCGGACAGCGTCGATATCTCGCTGCCGCGCAACGGTTTCTCGGCGGAGACCATTCAGGTGACCGCCCGCGATATCGCGGGCGGCACACACCGTTCGATCATCCGGGTCGGCGCCACCGGCGAGGGGATCTATCCCACCGAATCGATTGTGGCGCAGGCGGATGCGCTGCGGGCCGTCCGTCGGCACAGCGATGTGCCCGTGCCCGAGGTGCTGGCCGTCGAATCCGATGCCACCGTGCTGGGCGCGCCGTTCTTCCTGATGGAGTTCGTCGACGGCCGGGTCCCGCCGGACTTTCCGTCCTACCACCGGTCTGGGTGGGTCGCCGACCTGGTGCCCAGCGAACGCACGGCGGTCTGGTGGGCTGCGCTGACCGCGCTCGAGCGACTGCATTCGATCGCGGCGGACACCGCCGGTCTGCCCGATCTGGGTTCCGCGGGTCCGGCTGCGCAGGTGCGGTATTGGAGCGATGCGCTGGACTTCTATCGCTGTGCGGACGATCCGGTGATCCGGCGGGCCCAGCGGTGGCTGGCGGGCAATATTCCGGTCCACCGGTCGCCGTACGTGTTGCTATGGGGTGACGCCAGGCTCGGCAACATCATCTATCGCGACACCGAGGTCGCCGCCCTCGTCGATTGGGAGATGACCGGATACGGCGAACCCGAGAGCGATCTCGCCTGGTTTCTGTACCTGGACCGGCACCTGAGCCGGGGGATCGGCGCACAGCGGCTCTACGGGCTGCCCGACCGGGACCGAACCGTGGAGGCGTATGCCGCGCTGTCCGGTCGGACCCTCCGGAATCTCACCTTCTACGAGGTGCTGGCCGGTTTCAAATTCGCGCTCATCACCGCGGCGGTGACCCGCCGCGCGGAGCGCACCGGACTGCCCTCGGATACGCCATTTCCCTTGCACCGCAACGCGGTAGCCCTGCTCGACGAAACCCTGGAGGCGCTATGACCATCAGACTGTCCATTCTCGATCAAGCTCCGGTCCCCGAGGGCACGCCCCAGTCGCAGGCTCTGGCCAATTCGCTCGACCTCGCCCGTCACGCCGAACGCTTCGGCTACACCCGCTACTGGGTCGCCGAACATCACGCCATGTACTCGCACGCCATCTCGGCGCCCGAGATTCTGGTGACCGCGATCGCGTCGGCGACCTCGACGCTGCGGGTCGGATCGGGTGGGGTCCTGCTCACGCACTACAGCCCGTTCAAGGTGGCCGAGACGTTCCGGACGCTGACGGCCCTGCATCCGGGCCGTATCGACCTCGGTATCGGACGGTCCACGGGCGCCGACGAGGTCGAGACCCTGGCACTGCGACCGGCGCCCGAGGCCGGACGCGGACCGACGGTCGACGCGAAGGTCGAACAATTGCGCGCGTACCTGGCCGGCTCCCCGGCCGTCGACGGCGCGCGGCGCGCTCCGCTCGCGGTACCGCTCGACGCTCCCGCACCGGATGTCTGGCTGCTGGGCAGCAGCCCCGGGAGCGCCGTGTCGGCGGGCCGGGCCGACATCGACTACGCATTCGCGCATTTCATCAATCCGGGGGCGACCCGGGAGTCCATCGAGGCATACCACCGGCTCGCACCCGCGCGGTCGCCGATCGCCGCCATCACGGCGGTGGTCGCGGACACCGAGGCCGAAGCGGCACGTTTGTACTCGGCCCAGCGCGCGGTGCGTAATCGGTTGTTCCGCAACGATGTCCGGCCCGTTCCGGAGCCGGACACCGCCTTAGCGGAGCTGGCCCGCTACGGCGACATCCTCGAAGGCGAGAACTTCGAATGGCCCCGGTACTTCTGGGGCACGCCCGACCGCGTCGGTGACCGAATCCGTTCGCTCGCCTCGAATCTCGACGTCGAGGAGATCATCGTCGTCACCACGGTGCACGACCATCAGGCGCGGGTGCGCAGCTACGAACTCCTCGCCGCCGAGTTCGCGTTGCCGGCCGCCACCCCTTCACTCCAGGACGTGACGCGATGAAGTTCGGCATCAACCTCTTTCCCACCGTCGGCCCGCACGATCAGGCGCCGGTCGATTACTACGATCACGCGCTTGCGATCGCGATCTACGCCGAAGAGCTCGGATACCACCATGTCAAAACCGTCGAGCACTACTTCTTCGAATACGGCGGCTACAGCCCGGATCCCACCACCTTCCTGACCGCCGTGGCCGCCCGGACCGAACGGATCCGGCTGATCACCGGCGCCGTGGTTCCCGCGTTCGATCATCCGATCAAACTCGCGGCGCGGCTGGCCGTGCTGGACAACATCAGCCATGGACGCCTCGATGTCGGTGTCGCACGCGGATTCCTGCCGGACGAGTTCGCGGCTTTCCAACTGTCCCTGGATGATTCGCGACCGCGGTTCGATGCCACCGTGGCGGCGATCGTCGAGCTGTGGACGGGAACCGATGTGACCATCGACAACGGCTTCCACTCGTTCGGGCCGGTCACCCTGCAGCCGCGTCCGTTGCAGCGTCCGCACCCGCGCATCCTGGTGGCCACGGCGATCACCCCGGAGTCCGCCGAGCGGGCCGGCACCGCCGGGTATGGGCTGTTGCTGGTGCCGTCGATCAACCCGCGGGAGAAGGTGCAGGACATCATCGCCCGGTATCGGGTGGCCCGCGAAGCCGCCGGATTCGACCCCGCCACGGCGGAAGTGCATCTGAGCTACAGCTCGTTTCTCGCCGACGACGCGGACGAGGCGCGCAGCCTCGGCGAGCAGTTCGCGAACACGAACCACCGTGCGCTGGCCCGGGCCGTCTCCGGTTGGTCGACCGCCCGCAGCACCCAGTACGAAGGGTACGAGAAGATCGTCGATCGGGTCGCAGGCGGGACCTTCGCCGCCCAGCTCGCCGCCGACAAAACCATTGTCGGGACGCCGGCCCAGGTCGTCGATCAGATCGCTCGTATCCGAGATGCGTTCGGCGACGTGACGATCAGCCTGCAGACGCCGCCCAGCACCGCGCCCGAGGCCGTCGTGCGGCGCTCGGTGCAACTCTTCGCCGAGGACGTGCTGCCGCACTTCTCGACGCCCGTCGCGGTCGACGGCACAGCTCCCGGCGTCCCGGCGGCGGCCGTCGCGCCGGGCCGATAGAAAACATCCGCACCAGAAGGAGTTTCGAGCATGGCGCTCTTCGCCGTCTTCACCAAGCAGCACCCCATCGGCATCAGCGCCGACGAATTCCGGCACCGGCTGCCCGAGGGATTCGCCCACCACGTCGATCTCGTGAAGCGTGGCATCATCAAGCACAGCTGGATCATTGCCGGACAGTCCGGCGGGCTGAATGTCTACGAGGTGGCCAGCCACGAGGAACTCACCGACGCGCTGTACGGCAACCCGCTGTCCTCGCACCTGGAGTTCGAGGTCTTCCCGCTGTCGGACCCGGGTGGGTTCGATGTCGACGAATTCGCCGCGCGGGATTAGCACGTACGAAAGCGGGGTGGTCACCGATCGGTGACCACCCCGCTTTCGTATGGCCGGACTATCGGCCGCGGGCCAGGAAAGTCTCGACGACGGAGCTGAACTCGGCCGCGTTGTCGACCCACGGATAGTGGCCCGCTCTCGCGATCGACACGTGCGTCGCGGCCGGGAACAGCGCGGTGGCGGCGTTTCCGGCTTCGACACCGGTCAGCGCGTCCGCGGCGCCCGTCACGACCAGGACGGGCGCGGTGACCTGTCCGAACGTCGGCAGGAAGCGTTCGGGCTCGGTGCGATCGCCATTGCCGTGGAAGTGCTTCCACGCCTCGAGCGAGAACTGCTCGCGCTGTGTCGCGGCATGCGCGCGCTGCCGCTCACCCCACCCGCCGTACGCGGCCGGGACATAGCGGTCCAGCAGGTCGAGCACTACCTCGGGCGGATCCTGCGGCCCGGCCGCCGCCAATTCCCCGGCGGCGGTGCGCACCTCGTCGAACCACGGCTCGTCCGCGCGGGCATTCAGCAGGCTCGCGATATCGCCACCCCCGCCGAAGAAGTCCGGTCCCGGCACGACCAGCACCAACCGGGACACCCGATCCGGATGATGCCCGGCGTACACGGCCGCCACCACCGCCCCCGACGAGTGGCCGAGCACATCGATCGTCTCCGCCCCGAGATGAGATCGAAGCGCGTCCACGTCCCGGGCGAGCGACGGATAGGCGTACTTGGCCGGATTGTCCGGGGCCGCGGTGGATCCCGTGCCCCGCGCGTCGTACCGAATCAGGGTCCGGCTCTCGGCGAGCCCCCCGAGGTCCTCGAGATACCGCGAATCCCGCGGTCCCCCCGGCACCACCACCAACGGCGGCCCCGATCCGATCGCCTCGAACGCCAGCTCGGCCCCATCGAACGACACTGCGGTGCCATGAGTCGAAGTAGTCATGGCCCGAACCTACGAACCCCGGGTCCACTCTCCCTACGCCCTCGCTACAGCCCCGCTGGAATGCCCGCGCCAACTCTGTCAGGCGACGACGGAACGCTGTGGGACGCCGACGTATTGGCTCAACGGGCGGATCAGGGCGTTGGACGCGCCCTGTTCGATGATGTGGGCGGTCCAGCCGGTGATGCGGCTCATGACGAAGATCGGGGTGAAGGACTCGATGTCGAAGCCGAGCAGGTAATAAGCGGGGCCGGTGGGGAAGTCGAGGTTCGGTCGGAGGCCGGTGGCCTCGGCCATGGTGTGTTCGAGGGTCTCATATATGCGCACCCAGCGCCGGCCGTCGGTGGCGGCGGCGATGTCGAGGAACGCCTGCTTCATGGTCGGTACCCGCGAGTCGCCGTTCTTGTAGACGCGGTGGCCGAAGCCCATCACCTTTTCCTCGTGGGAGAGCTTGTTGCGCAGCCACTCCGCGGCCAGTGCCGGGTCGCCGATCTCGAGCATGTCGTGCATGACCGCCTCGTTGGCGCCGCCGTGCAGCGGGCCCTTGAGCGCGCCGATGGCGGCGGTGACCGCGCTGTAGATATCCGAGAGCGTCGAGGTGACCACGCGGGCGGCGAAGGTGGAGGCGTTGAAGCTGTGCTCCGCGTACAGGATCAGCGAGATCTCGAACGCCCTCACCAGTTCCGGTGTGGGCACCTTGCCGAAGCACATGTTCAGGAAGTTCTCGGCGAAGCCCAGATGTGAATGCGGCGCAATGGGATCCAGGCCGTGGCGGCGGCGATGATCGGCGGCCACGATGGTCGGCAGGACCGCCATCATGCGCAGGGCTTTGGCCTGGTTGGCCTGTGGCGAACTGTCGTCCTCGGCCGGATCCTCCGCACCCAGGTAGCTGATGGCCGTGCGGACGACATCCATCGGATGACAGTTCTCCGGGAGCTTGGCAACCAGTGAGAGCAGCGACCGATCCACCCGGCGTGCGGCCCGTTCCTGCTGGAGGAACCGCTCCAGCTGTGCGTCACCGGGCAGTTCGCCGTGCCACAGCAGGTAGGCGACCTGCTCGAAGCTGCAGTGTGCCGCCAGATCCTGCACCGGGTAGCCGCGGTAGGTCAGGGAGTTGGTTTCCGGCACCACCTTGGAGATCGCGGTGGTGTCGACGACGACGCCTGCGAGGCCCTTGTAAATGATCGGAATCGCGATCTCCGGCCCACCCGTCGCCCGGCCATCACCCCTCATCGAATCGCTGCGCGATGCGGCCATCACTGGTTCCCTCCCAGGGTGAAATTGAAGATGTCGGAATCGAATTCGTTGTATCGCTCGTATTGCAGGAGCTCGTAGAGGCGGCTGCGGTGTTGCATGCGATCCAGCAGCCCGGACTGGGTTCCGGTCGCCGCGATCTCGCGTAGCCCGATTTCGGCGGCGAACATCGCCAGACGCAGCGTGGTGACCGGGTAGATGACGGCGTTGTAGCCGATCGACTCGAGCGTTCGCGCGGGAATCAGTGCGGACTTGCCGAACTCGGTCATGTTGGCCAGCAACGGAATCGGGACCGCCGCGCGAAACCTCTCGAAATCGGCCTCGGTGTACAGCGCCTCGGTGAAGATCAGGTCCGCACCGGCGTCGGCGTACGCCTCGGCCCGCTCGATGGCGGCGTCGATGCCCTCGATCCCCGCGGCGTCGGTGCGCGCGCAGATCACGAAGTTCGGATCTCGGCGGGCCGAAACCGCCGCGCGCAGGCGGCGCACCATATCAGCGGTGGGCACCACGGCCTTGCCGTCGAGGTGGCCGCAGCGCTTGGGATTGACCTGATCCTCGAGGTGCAGGCCGGCGATCCCGGCGTCCTCCATTATCGTGACCGTGCGGGCGGCGCTCATGGGTTCGCCGAATCCGGTGTCGGCGTCGATGAGCACCGGCAGGTCGGTGACCCGGGCGATCTGCTGCCCGCGCCCGGACACCTCGGTCAGGGTGGTGAGGCCGATGTCGGGCAGGCCGAGATCAGCGGAGAGTACCGCGCCTGAGACGTAGACGCCCTCGAAGCCGATCTCCTGAATCAGCTTGGCCACCAATGGATTGAAGGCACCCGGGAACCGCTGGATCTTGCCGGAGTTCAGACCCGCCTTGAACGTGGCGCGTTTGTCGGCGGCGGAGGTGGCGGCGGCGAGCAGGCCGGTCATCGGAACAGTCCCTTCGGCGACTTGGGCGCGCGGGCGAGCACATCCGGCGGCACGGTGAAGGTGAGCTCCGACAGCTCGTTCGCGGACAGCCCGCCCGCGCGCTGGACCACCTCGAGGAAGCGGTCCTGTTCGACGGGCTCGATGACGCCCTCGGCGAGGGTGCGGAACTTGGCGATGTATTGATCCCGGGCGAACGGGCGCGCGCCCAGCGGGTGGGCGTCGGCCACGGCCAGCTCGTCGACGATGACTTCGCCACTCTTCAAGGTGATTTCGGCGCGGGCGCCGAAGGCCTGCTCGTTCGGATCGGTCGAGTGGTAGCGCCGCGTCCACTCCGGGTCCTCGGCGGTGGAGATCTTCTTCCACAGCTCGACGGTGTCGGGCCGCTGCGCGCGTTCGGGAGCGTACGAGCGCTCGTGATGCCAGGTGCCGTCCTGCAGCGCGACCGCGAAGATGTACATGACCGAGTGGTCCAAGGTTTCGCGAGAAGCCTCGGGGTCGAACTTCTGCGGATCGTTCGACCCGGTGCCGATCACGTAGTGGGTGTGGTGACTGGTGTGCAGCACGATCGACGCGATCTGATCCAGGTCACCGATCCGCTCCCGCATCCGCCGCGCCAGATCGATCGGGGCCTGGCTCTGGTATTCGGCCGAATGCTCCTTGGTGTAGGTGTCGAGGATGCCGCGCTTGGGCTCGCCGGAACCCGGTAGCGGGACAGAGTATTCGGCGTTCGGGCCGCCGAGCAGCCAGGCGATCACACCGTCCTCGCCCTCCCAGATCGGTGCGGGCGCGCCCTCGCCGCGCATGGCGCGATCCACGGCCTCGACGGCCATCTTCCCGGCGAAGGCCGGTGCGTAGGCCTTCCAGCTCGAGATCTCACCCTTGCGGGACTGACGGGTCGCGGTGGTGGTGTGCAGGGCCTGACCGACGGCCTGGTAGATGGTCTCGGTATCCAGGCCGAGCAGCGTGCCGATCCCGGCTGCGGCCGACGGGCCCAGGTGGGCGACATGGTCGATCTTGTGCTCGTGCAGGCAGATCGCGCGCACCAGGTCGACCTGGATCTCGTAACCCGTTGCCAGACCGCGGATCAGGTCGCGGCCGCTGCGTCCGGTGTGCTGCGCGACGGCCAGGATCGGCGGGATGTTGTCACCCGGGTGCGAGTACTCGGCGGCCAGGAAGGTGTCGTGGAAGTCGAGTTCGCGCACCGCGACCCCGTTGGCCCACGCCGCCCACTCCGGGGAGTACGAGCCCGCGACCCCGAACACGGTGGCGCCCGGCCGGTAGGGGTGGGCCAACGCCTGGGCACGGGCATTGGCGACCGGGCGGCGGGCGATCGAGGCCGCCGCGACCGCGGCGTTGTCGATGATCCGGTTGACGATCATCGCCTCCACCTCCGGAGCGACCTCCACGGCATCCGCGGCGACCTCGGCGATCCGCCAGGCGAGGTGTTCCGCGCGGGGAAAGGGCTCGGCGGAGCGGTGGGTGTGGACGAGATGGTGCTTCACGGTCGGGTCCTCCCAGACGTCGATTTCACCGGTACATTCCGGACGCTACCGAGCGCAGTCTTCGGCTTGAATCCCTCGCAATTGCCTACTTTTGCGGACCCGACCCTGCAAATCTGTGAAAGTTGCGGTGACACCGCGTGTCGGCCGCGCCTTCAGCCGGGCCGTGGAAACGACGCCGGGACGCCCCGTGGCACGGAGCGCCCCGGCGCACGGTCAGCGCAGCGCCTGTGCCGCCGCGACCAGGTTGCGCAGCGAGGCGGTCACCTCATCGGTGCGACGCGTCTTGAGCCCGCAGTCCGGATTGATCCAGAGCCGGTCGGCCGGAACGGCTTTCAACGCCAGACTCAGCGACTTCTCGATCTCCTCCGGACTCGGCACGCGCGGCGAGTGGATGTCGTACACGCCCGGTCCCACACCCAGGTCGAAGCCCGCGGCAGTGAGGTCGTCGAGCACCCCCATGTGGGAGCGCGCGGCCTCGATCGAGGTGACGTCGGCATCCAATCCCGCTATCGCGCCGATGATCTCGCCGAACTCCGAGTAGCACAGGTGCGTGTGGATCTGCGTGGCGTCCGCGACACCGGAGGTCGCCAGCCGGAACGCCTCCACCGCCCAGTCGAGGTAGGCGGCCTGGTCGGCGCGGCGCAGCGGCAGCAGTTCCCGCAGCGCTGGCTCGTCCACCTGGATGATGCCGATACCCGCCGCCTCGAGATCCACCGTCTCGTCCCTGATCGCCAGCGCTATCTGGCGTGCGGTGTCCGCGACCGGCTGATCGTCGCGGATGTAGGACCACGCCAGGATGGTGACCGGCCCGGTGAGCATGCCCTTGACCGGCTTGGCGGTCAGCGACTGCGCATAGCTGCTCCAGTCGACCGTCATGGCCGCCGGACGCACTACGTCGCCGAACAGGATCGGGGGCCGGACGCATCGAGTGCCGTAAGACTGGACCCAGCCGTGCACGGTGGCGGCGAATCCGTCGAGCTGCTCGGCGAAGTACTGCACCATGTCATTGCGCTCCG
Source organism: Nocardia sp. NPDC046763 (assembly GCF_040645495.1). Taxonomy (NCBI): domain Bacteria; kingdom Bacillati; phylum Actinomycetota; class Actinomycetes; order Mycobacteriales; family Nocardiaceae; genus Nocardia; species Nocardia sp. NPDC046763. Next base: position 101,796 of record NZ_JBEYYI010000016.1, read on the forward strand.
GCTCGCCGTGCACCAGCACGTCCAGGCCGATTTCTTCCTGCAGCGCAACGACTTCGGCGATCTCGGCCCGCATCCGCGCGTCGTACTCGGCCCGATCGATCTCCCCGCGCGACAGTTCCGCGCGCGCTACCCGAATCCGGCCGGTCTGTGGAAACGAGCCGATCGTCGTGGTCGGCAACAGCGGCAGGTGCAGTCGTTGCTGCTGGAGGGTCCGCCGCTCTTCAGCCGGGGCGCGCCGGGCGCCGATTGCCCCGGCCAGGCGGGCCCGCACCGTCGCGTTGTGCAGCCGGGCATCGGATCGCCTGTCCCGCACCGCCGTTCGCGCGATCTCCAGTTGCTCGCCGACCGCGTCCTGCCCCTCATGTAGGGCGCTCGCGAGCATCCGGATCTCCGCGATCTTCTCCGCGCCGAAGGCCAGCCACGAGCTCAGCCGCGGTTCCAGCGTCGTCTCGGCGTCCAGGGCATACGGAACATGCAGCAGCGAGCAGGAACTCGAGACGGCGACCGATGCGCCACCGTCGCGTAGGGCGGCCAGACGGGGCAGCGCGCGATCGGGATCGACGCGCCACACGTTGTAGCCGTCGACGATGCCGGCCACGACGACGACGTCCCGAAGCGACTGCGCCGCAACCACATCCGCGTAGCCGCCTGCGACCAGATCGACGGCGATTCCCTCGACACCGGTCGCCGCCAGCATCGGCAGCGCCGCACCCAAACGGCCGAAATACGAGGCCACCAGCAGTGCGGGCCGGGCGGACACGTCGGCCAGCCGACGATAGACGGTGTGCACCAGCGCCAGTTCGGTCTCGCTCAGGTCGGTGACCAGTACCGGTTCGTCGAGCTGCACCCAGCGTGCGCCCGCCTCGGCCAGCAGGCCCAGCAGCCGCTCGTACAGCGGCAGCAGATCCGGCAGCCGGTCCAGCAGGTCGCTGCCGTCCATCGACTTGGCCAGTTTCAGGAACGTGATCGGTCCGACGATCACCGGGCGCGCCGGAATGCCCAGGGCCAGAGCATCTTTCAGCTCGGCGAGCGGCTTGTCCGGGTGCAGCGAGAACTCGGTCATGGCCGAGAGCTCCGGCACGAGGTAGTGGTAGTTGGTGTCGAACCACTTGGTCATCTCCAAGGGCGCGACCTCGGCGGTCCCGCGTGCGGCGGCGAAGTACCGATCCAGCTCGTCCTCGATGCCGCGCACCCGATCGGGTAGCGCACCCAGCAGCACCGCGGTGTCGAGCACCTGGTCGTAGTACGAGAACGTCCCCACCGGAACCGAATCCAGCCCGGCGTCCCGCACCCGCACGAGCTGTGCGGCACGCAGTCCCGCCGCGATGTCGTGCAGGGTCGCGGCGTCGATCCGCCCGGCCCAGTACGACTCGATCGCCCGCTTGAGCTCCCGGTTCGGCCCGATGCGGGGCAATCCGAGCACCGTGGCGGTGAAAGTGTTGTCAGGGTTCAACATTGATGAACTCCATGGTCAGCAGCCGATGGCCGCCGCCTACACAGAGCGCACGCTGATGGAGCCCGCAAAGCATCGATCCCGTGCCCGGGTCCCACTCGGCGTACCGCCCAATCCACGAGGCGACGACCGCCGGATACGGCGTATCCGGCACAACGGGCAGGTCTTCGGACTCGTGGGCATCGACCCGGGAAGGGTCGGCCCCGGCGCTCGGGGCCGGGGCTGGTCCTACTGGCCGTCGCTTCCCAGGCATCACTTCATGCGCCCAGTGCGAATGACGGCTGTCGTTCCCACTCACCGCTGCGGGACAGTCCCGGATTCTCACCGGGTTCCCTCTCACCCGCGCGGCGCGTCGACGCACCGCCGGGCTTCGACGCCATCGGATGGATCAGGGGCTCCTCGACTCCACCTCCGGCGAACCAGCTGCGATGGCGAATATAGCGAAGGTTGCCGCCACCTCGCGCACGGCCGGTCCTATCCCAATGGGTGGACGGCCGGATGCACCCGGATTGACCAGCGCGGACGGGCTTTCGTATGGTAATTCGACGATGTCTCGAGGAATCCGGTGCAATTCCGGAACGGTCGCGCCACTGTGAACACCCCTGACGGGTGTGAGTCAGACCCTCGCATCGTGGTTTCGATCAACTGCGGGGACGCGAAAATCCCCCCGACTCGAGGAGTCATCGTGGCTACGTCCTACGCTCCTCGTTCCGGTCTCGGCACCGGCGCTCTCGCCCTCCCCACCACCGCTCTGTGGCTGGTCGGCACCACCGTTCTCGCGCTGCTGGCGATCTACTTCATCGGCATCGACCAGGGCGCGGTGTCGATCTTCGGCAGTGACATGCACGTCCACGAGTTCGTGCACGACGGACGACATTTCCTCGGGTTCCCCTGCCACTAGTCGCGGGAATCGAGTCACCACAATGGAAAAGCGAATCATCGGCCGAGGAGTCCTGCTGGGCGCACTCGGCGGATTGCTGGCGTTCGTCTTCGCCCGGATCCTGGCCGAGCCCATCATCAACCGGGCCATCGACTACGAATCCGGCCGCGACGACGTGCAGATGGCCCTCGACAAGGCCGCCGGAAAGCCCATGGCCGACATGGGTCCCGACATCTTCACCCGCACCCAGCAGGAGAACATCGGTCTGGGCTTCGGCCTGATCGTGTTCGGCGCTGCGCTCGGTGCGCTGTTCGCGGTCGTCTACTTCCTGGCGCTGCGCAAGGCCGGCAAGCTCGCCCCCCGCAATCTGGCGCTGCTGGTGTCGGGCGGCATGTTCCTGGTGCTGTACGCGGTGCCGTTCCTGAAATACCCGGCCAACCCGCCCTCGATCGGGCATCCGGAGACCATCAAGGAACGTACGGCGCTGTTCGTGGGGATGATCGTGATCAGTGCGGTCGTGTTGCTCGCTGTCATCTGGCTGGGCCGCAAACTGGCGGCACGCCTGGGCAGTTGGACCGCGACCATCGCGGCCTCCGCGGCCTTCGTGGTGGTCATGGGCGCGGTCATGGCATTGCTCCCCTCCCTCGGGAAGCTCTCGGCCAACCGGGAGTACGGCGACTTCACCACCGAAACCCCGCAGCCGCTGAAGGATCCGTCCGGAACGATCGTGTACCCCGGCTTCCCCGCCGACGATCTCTATCACTTCCGGCTGTATTCCTTTGCCGCCCAGCTGATCCTGTGGGCGGTCATCGGCGTCGGCTTCGCCTGGCTCGCCCCGCGCCTGCTCGGCGACCGCTCGACCGCCACCGAAGTAGCGGGATGAGCGCGGTCGCCCGCCTCACCCTGGTGACGCACGCGATCACCGACGCCGTGCAGGCCGCCCGCTTCCCGGCCGATGAACCGCTCAACCCGCTCGGGTCGCGGTCGGTCGAGAAGGCGGGTGGCCTCCCCGGCCTCGAACCCGCCGTCGTCTACCACGCCCCGGAAATCCGTACGGCCCAAACAACTTACGGTCTGAACTTGACCGGAACTCCCGAGCCGGCCCTCCGGGATATCGACCACGGCACCTGGAGCGGCCGGTCGATGGACACACTCCCGCCCGATCACCTGATGGCCTGGCTCACCGATCCTGCCTACCACGCCCACGGCGGCGAATCCATCATCGGACTCCTCGACCGCGTCGGCTCGTGGCTGACATCCCTGACCGGCCGCGGCGACCGCATCGTCGCGATCACTCACCCCGCCGTGGTCCGAGCTGCGGTGTTGCTCGCCTTGAACGCCCCGGCGGAGTCCTTCTGGCGCATCGACATCCCGCCGTTGACGGCCACCGCTCTCCACCATCGCACCCCCGCGTGGACGCTGCGCAGCACCGCCCACCACCTCGTCCCCTGACACGGGCGCCGACGTCCAGGGCGGCGATCTTGCCGGCCACGGCGGTGCGGGCGGACAGCACGATGATGGCGACCGCATCATGCGGTTCATGCCTGCGATGCCGATTAGGGAGCGCGGAAACGAGATTTCGCCGAATGCCTGGGGATAGTGCGTGATTCTGACGTCTGCACCGGCCGGAGGCCGTACCCACTCCCCATTGAACCTCGAGAGCGTGGGGAGTTTTGCGAGGTCAATTCATGTTCGCGGTGTGGCGTCGGATGACGTTGTCGACCGGGCTCGGCGTCGGACCGGAATCCGGGGGATCGGCACCATCGAGGATGATGTCGAGGATGGCGGCCCGGTCGAGAGTGGCCGGGACTCGGTGTGATTCACGCGCGCTGACGATGACCGCATGCAAGATGGTTGCGTAGATCTGGGAGCGGGGCACGGTCAGTCGCCATCCGCACCGCTCGTGGTCGCGCAAGCGGACCTCGACGATATCGAGAACATCCTGGATCACTTGGATCTCGACTCGGTCGTAATCATCCCGGTCGCAGTCATCGCAGGGCATGGCGACCGCCGAGAAACACAGCACCCCAACCGGACAGCGCGTCGCGCAGCAAGGTGAGCGGCGATCTCCGGGCTTCCCTGGTGCGCGTGGCACGCGGGTCCAGCACCATGCGTCCGGCCGCGACCAGCGCGGTGCGTGCCCGCCACCGCACCCGGCAGGTATCAACGCCGCACCCGAGATGCAATTGCATGGCCGTATGCGCTTGCGCGGCAGTGAGTTCGCTGGGATCCGAGTAGCACGACCACAACCCGCGGATCGCATACCCGCCGCGGATACGTTCGGCACCCATGGGGTTGGAGTCGGCAACCTTCCGCTCACCTTCGATGCGGTCGATGATCGCCTGCACCGACCACTGGTTGTCGCTCGACATCTCGCTGTCTCCCTGCTGTCGTTGTGGTTCCAGCACACCACCGGCGATGCAGCGGATACAGTGATATTGGGTACCCGGTCCGAAGTCGTCCAAAGCTCCATGAGCCGATCCGTAAATCCTGTGGACCGTACCCGATTTCGTGCTCCGATCGACCCGATTTCACGTAGTGATGGGACGTCGACATGACCAGTGCGTACGACGACGACACCGGGAACACTCCGAGTTCGACGCTGCCGAGGCGGCAATTAGGTCGGTTTCTACGCGAATGGCGCGAAGCCAACGGCTTTACCATCGCGGCCGCCGCGAAACTGGTCGATTTGTCCGCGTCGGCTCTGCAGCGTATCGAGGCAGGCCAGACCCAGAAGGTGCGCAAGCAAGACGTGCGTGCACTGTGTGAGATCTACGGGGTCGCCTCCGGCGATGCCGCTGCCGCAGCCGATTTGGCGGCAGTGGCCAGGATGCAAGGCTGGTATCACGCATATGGCGGGCTGTATTCGGAGGCGTTCAACATGTATGTGGGACTCGAAGCAGCTGCGCGGCGACTGATCACCTACCACGAGCACATTCCAGGTCTCCTGCAGACGGCTGACTATGCCCGCGCCATCATCGGCGCGTATCCGGGATTTGTCGATTCCGCCGACATCGACCGCCGAGTCGAACATCGGCTGAAGCGACAGGCGATTGTTACTCGCAAGACCAATCCTGTTGTCCTGGAGGTGTTGCTGCACGAGTCGGCATTACACCGGATGATCGGCAACCGGCAGACCATGGCCGCCCAGTTGCGCCACCTGGCCGAAGTATCGAAGCTGGACAACCTCACGGTGCGCATTCACCCGTTCGCGGCGGGGATGACCTGGGGAATGCCACGAGGGTCGTTCACGGTCTTGGAGTTCGACGCTGACTCCAGGCATGAGCCAGTAGAACCGCCCATCGTGTATATCGAGGGCGGGCCGACTCAGGACGTGTACCTGGAAAAACCCGACGAAGTGCGACTCTATAGTGAGCTTGCGTCAGCGATTCGAAGCTCGGCACTGGACGAAGGACCCACCCGGGAGTTGGTACGCCGGGTGACGAAGGAGTATGAGCGTGAGCAGCATTGATCCCTCCGAGCCCAAGTGGTTCAAAAGTAGCTTCAGTGGCAGTCAAGGTGATTGCGTCGAGGTCGCGCATCTGGACGGTGGCATGGTCGGTGTCCGGGACTCCAAGAATCCGACCGGTCCGGCTCTAGTCTTCGGGCCGGGTGAGTGGGATGCCTTCACCTCTGGTGTGGTCGACGGGAAGTTCGGTCATCCGGCCTGACCTGGATCGCTCTGATGCTGAGGTGACACGCTAGGTAGATCATCGGGTTTCGGCCCGAAGGGCTATTAGCTGAGGGATTGGTACCGCAGCGACACCGATGTGGGTGGGTGGCCATGCGTGATGTCGGTGGTGCGGATCATGGTGTGGCGGAGCTGGATTCGTTGATAATCTGAGGTCGCGTTCGAAGGTCCCGCCCGTTCGCTGTCGGAGCCGCGGCCAGCAGCAGCGCGCCCACGCCCGCGACCGCCGTCACGACGAGTTTCGCGCGGCGCACTCAGGGAAGTTTCGTGGTCGATCCAGAACTTCGGGCGCGAGCTTGATCAAAGCTATTGCGTGGCAACATGTCTCGATTGCGGCAGGTTTCTCTGGACCACTGTCTGATGCTGGTTCCGATGTGTTACAACGGAATTACAGATAGTTCACGTTGCTAACAATCTGGAGGTCCCCGAATGTGTGGGATTGCAGGGTGGGTGTCGTTCGAGGCGGATCTGACGCGGCGGCAGGGGGTGGTGGACGGGATGACGGAGACCATGGCGTGCCGGGGGCCGGATGCGCGGGGGACGTTCGTGTGCGAGCATGTGGCGCTGGGGCACCGGCGGCTGGCGGTGATCGATCTGCCGGGTGGGACGCAGCCCATGGTGGCCGAGACCGGTGGGGGACAGGTAGCCATCGTGTATTCGGGGGAGGTCTACAACTATCGCGAATTGCGATCTCGGCTCAGGGGATTGGGGCATGCCTTCCGGACCGATAGTGATACCGAGGTGGTGCTGCGGGGGTATCTGGAGTGGGGCGAGGGGGTGGTGGAGCGGCTGAACGGCATGTACGCGTTCGCGATCTGGGATCAGCAGGGCGAGAAGCTGGTGCTGGTACGGGATCGGATGGGGATCAAGCCGCTGTACATCCACCCGACGCCGGACGGAGTGATATTCGGATCGGAGCCGAAGGCGATCCTGGCCAATCCGCTCGTCCGCACGGCCGTCGACATCGACGGGATGCGGGAACTGTTCGCGTTCACCAAGGCTCCCGACTGGGCGCTGTGGCGGGGAATGACCGAGCTCCTACCCGGCACGGTGATGACGGTGGACCGCAGGGGAATCCGCCGGCGCCCCTACTGGCGGCTCACCGCCCGCGAGCACTGCGACGACACCGGCCGGACGGTGGAGAAGGTGCGCGACCTGCTCACCGACATCATCGATCGGCAACTCGTGTCCGACGTGCCGCGCTGTGTCCTGCTGTCGGGCGGCCTGGATTCCAGCGCCATCACCGGCCTCGCCGCCCGGCAGCTGGCCCGCCGTGGCGAGCGGCTGCGCACCTTCTCGGTGGACTTCGTGAACCAGGAGGCGAACTTCGTCCCGGACGAGATGCGCGACACCCCGGATTCCCCGTTCGTCCGCGATGTCGCCCACCTGGTGGGCTCCGAGCACCGCGATGTGGTGCTGAATCCGGCCGAGCTCTCCGATCTTTCGGTGCGCCGGGCGGTGATCGGCGCCCGCGACCTGCCGCTCGGCCTCGGCGATCTGGACAGCTCCCTGTACCTGCTGTTCCGCGCGATCCGGGAGCAGTCGACCGTGGCGCTGTCCGGCGAATCCGCCGACGAGGTATTCGGCGGCTACCGCTGGTTCCACGACGGCGTGGCCCTGAAGGCCGACACCTTCCCATGGCTCGCCTTCAACACGGCCTTCACCCTCGAATCCCGCTGGGACATCATTCACCCCGACCTGCGCGGCCGCCTGCGCCTCCCCGAATACGTGGCCGACCAGTACGCCACGGCCGTCGCCGAGGTCGATCACCTCCCGGGTGAATCCGACCTCGAACACCGTATGCGCACGGTCTGCCACCTGCATCTGACCCGCTTCGTCCGCCAGCTGCTGGACCGCAAGGACCGCATGTCCATGGCGGTGGGACTCGAAGTGCGCGTGCCGTTCTGCGATCACCGGCTCGTCGAGTACGTGTACAACACGCCCTGGGAACTAAAGACCTTCGACGGCCGCGAGAAGAGCCTGCTGCGGGCGGCAGCGAAACACGTGCTGCCGCAATCGGTCGCGGACCGCGTCAAGAGCCCGTACCCGTCCACCCAGGACCCCGGGTACGCCGCCAATCTGCAGCAGCACGTGAAAGAACGCCTGATGGAACATGATTCGCCACTGTTCGACCTCCTCGACCGTGAGTGGCTACTGCGGGCCGTGGAACAGGACCCGGCCCGCATGGCCCCGCAGGTCCGCGTCGGTCTCGACCGGGCCATCGATATCGGCACCTGGCTGGATCTGTACTCGCCGGAGCTGCAATGGAATTGATCGCGGCGATGTGAGATCAGGAAAGCGCCTCCGCGCGCGCCCTGTCGACGGGTGCTTCCGCTGGTGCGGGCGGCTTTTCGAGACTGCGGCGCTCGACTTCCCGCAGCAGCGCGTGCACCCGCGGATCGCGGGCCAGGCGGGAATCGAGCACCGTATTGATCACGCCGCGCAACAGCGAGTAGGGCGTCCAGGCCAGCGGCGAAATAGCCTGCGGTACCCGGTGTTCGATGGCGTCGGCAATGGTGCGCGCGGCCTGCTCGGCGGTGATCCGGGTGCTCAGCGGCCACGGCAGCAGCGCCTCGATGCGGCGGCCGAGCTCGTCCCGGTCGAGGGTCGAGTGGGTCATCTCGGTGTCGACGATCCCGAAATAGGCGATGCCCGCGGACGCCCCGTGCGGCGCCAGCTCGACCCGCAGCGCCCGGCCGAGCTGCTCGACCGCCGCCTTGCTGATCATGTACGGCGCGCCGCCCATCCCCGGAGCGAAAGCGGCGCACGAGGACACGACCTCGACATGCCCCCGCGCGGTGATGATGTGGTCCAGCGCCGGGTGCACGGTATTGAACACCCCCGTGAGGTTGATGCCGATGACCCGGTCGAACTCGGCGGGCTCCATGGTCCGCAGCGTCGCCGGCGGCGGCACCACGCCCGCGTTCGCCACCACGATGTCGAGATGCCCGAAGTAGGCGACCACCTGCGGAATCGCCTCGGCCATGGCGGCCCGGTCGGAGACATCCGCGATCACCGGCAGCGCCCGATCACCCAGTGCGGCGGCCAGCGAGGTGGCGGCCCGGGCATCGACATCGACGATGGCCACCGACGCACCCCGCCGGTACAGCATCCCGGCGAGTTCGCGCCCGATACCCTGACCGGCCCCGGTGATCAGGGCGACCCGCCCCGCGGGACGGAAGGGGCCGGGACCGGGGAGGCAACGCGGAGTGGACATCAGCGGCTCATTTCGTAGGAGTCGGAGTCGAAACGCCGAGTGCGCCGGCGGTATTCGAAGCTCCAGTTGGGGTACAGGCCGGCATTGCGGCCGTCTGCGGTGGTGTAGTAGCTCTGGCAGCCGCCGGTCAGCCACACGGTGTCGGCGCTGCGACGGTCCATCTCGTCGAGGAAGTCGTCCTGCACCTCGGGACGCAGCTCGATACGGTCGATTCCCCTGTCGCGCATGGCCTTCACCGCATCCACGATGTAGGCGATCTGGGATTCGATCATGTAGACGGCGGATTGGTTCCCGGCCGCGCCGAACGGCCCCAGCGTGCAGAAGAAATTGGGGAAGCCGGCGACGGCCGCCCCGAGATAGCTCTGCGGCTCGTGGTGATACAGGTCCGCGAGAGACTGCCCGTGCCGCCCGATATAGCGGTGATACGCCGACGGAATCGAGGTGAAGCCGGTGCCGAAGATGATGGTGTCGACCGCGTGCTCGGTGCCGTCGCGCAGCACTATCGAATGCGGGCGCACCTCGGCGATGCCGTCGGTGACGACCTCGACATTCGGCTGATCCAGCGCGGGCAGGTAGGCATCGGAGAAGATGGCGCGTTTGCATCCGATGACGTAGTCCGGGGTCAGGGTCTTGCGCAGCGCCGGATCGCGTACCTGCCGTAGCAGCTGCAACCGGCCCAGTGCCTCGTACGGATGCCGGAACCGCTTGTCCACCAGCGAGATCAGCCCGAAGCCCTCGATGGCCGCATACCAGCCGCCGCGGATCGCCTTCCGGGCGAGAGGAATCCGCCGCAGCAACGTTCGTTCCAGCCGCAGCGTGCGCCGGTCCATCCGCGGCACGATCCACGGTGCGGAGCGTTGGAACAGCAGCAGCCGGTCGACAATCGGCTGGATCTCCGGCACGAACTGCACCGCCGACGCGCCCGTCCCGATCACGGCCACCAGCTCGCCGGTCAGATCATGGTCGTGATCCCAGTGCAGCGAATGGAAAGCCTTGCCCGCGAACCGATCCAGACCGGGCAGCTCGGGATATCTGGCCTCCGCGAAGATGCCCGCCGCGGAGATCAGGACATCGGCGGTGAGCGCACCCCGACTGGTCTCCACCCGCCACCGCGAGTGCTCCTCGTCCCAGCGGGCATCCAGCAGTTCGGCGCCGAATCGGATGTGCCGCACCACATCGTGGTCCACGGCGACCCGGCGCAGATACTCCAGGATCTCCGCCTGCCGCCCATAGGTCCGCGACCAGTCCGGGTTCGGGGCGAACGAATAGCTGTAGAGCTGCGAGGGCACATCGCAGGCGCACCCGGGATAGGTGTTGGCCCGCCAGGTCCCGCCCAGATCCTCGGCCCGCTCGAGAATCACCAGGTCCTCGAACCCGGCCTCGCGTAGTTTGATCGCCAGGCCGATGCCCCCGAATCCCGCCCCGACGACGGCGATCCCGACATGCTCGGTCTCGCCCGAGTCAGGTTCGGCCACGGCTGTTTCCGTATCAATCGACATGAGTTTCCCCGCGTTCAGAGATCGAGCACGAGCGCGTCGCCGCAGGCGCGGGACACGCAGAGCAGCATCCGGTTCTCCCGCTCGGCCGCGGTGAGCAGCCGGTCGCGGTGGTCCACGTCGCCCGCGCGGACCCCGACCTTGCAGGTGCCGCAGAAGCCTTGGCGGCAGGAGTAGTTCACATCGGGCTGCACCCGCCGCACCGCCGTCAACGCCGTCTCGTCCGCGCCGACCCGGACCGTCCGGCCGCTACGCGCCAGGGTGATGTCGAAGGCTCGCCCGTCGACCACGGGCGGCGCCGAAAAGCGTTCCGTGTGCAGCGATCCCGTCGGATCCAGTGCGAACCGGCAGCGCTGCGCCGCCGCCAGCATGGCGGGCGGACCGCACACGTAGACGGCCGCACCGGGTGCCGCGCTCGCGATGATGGCGGCGACATCGGGCGGTCCGACCTCGTCATCGGGCCGTATTTCCGCGTCGGGCAGCTCGTTCAGGAACGGCATCGTCGCCCGCGACCGTCCCGCGTACACCAGTCGCCCGCGCGATCCTGCGGCCCGCACCATCGGCAGAATCGGGGTGATGCCGATCCCGCCCGCCAGGAACAGATACGATGGCGCGTCCACCAGCGTGAAAGCATTGCGCGGCCCGCGAATTCGCATGCGGTCCCCGACCCACAGCGACTCGTGCAGCTCGCGCGACCCGCCCTCGCCGTCGGGGATCAGCCGGACCGCGATCCGGTACCGGGTCCGATCCCGCGGATCCCCGCACAGCGAGTACTGCCGCTGCCGCCCCGACGGCAGGAACACATCCACGTGCGCCCCGGGCCGCCAGCTCGGCAGCTCCCGCCCGTCCGGGGCCCGCAGCGTCACCGCGAGCACATCGGGTGCGGGCCGCTCCAGCCGTTCCACGACGGTGGCCAGCTCGAAACCGCTGCGGCGCACCGGATTCGCCGGCGACAGTACCGATGCGGCGCGCCCGCTCACGAACACCCGCTTGTAGGCGTCCATCACTCCGCCCAGCACCCGCAGGGTCGCGGGCATCGCCTGCGTTGAAACGGGCGCTGCCCCCGCGCTCATTCGGCCGCCGCCCGCGCCGCCGGGGAATGCGCCAGATACCGCAGCGCCACATCCATCGGACCCAGTTGCGACGGATGGAAGCCCGGCCGCAGATACCGCGGAATCTCGGTGAAGAACACCGTCCAGCTGGGAATCACGCCGCGCCGCGTCGCACTCAGGAACTGCCGAGCCCAGAACCGCCCCTTTCGCGGCGACGGATCCTTCCGATACAGATACCCGGCCGACACGATGAACAGCGGCAGCAGCGTCGCGCTGGCCAGCACCGCGGTACGCGCCTTCCGCAGATACCCGCCGTCGAGATACATGTAGGCGTCGTAGACCACGCTACGGTGCTCGACCTCCTCGGCCCCGTGCCAGCGCACCAGGTCCAGCATGGCCGGATGCATGCCCTCGGCCTCCAGAATGTCGGCATTGAGCAGCCATTCGCCGATGACGGCCGTGTAGTGCTCCATCCCGGCGAACAGGCCGAGCCGCTCCTTGAGCCACTCCTCCCGGGCCCGGCCGCTCAGCCCGTGATCGCCGAGAATCCGATCGACCAGCCAGGCAATGGCATCGACATAGGAGTCCACGTCCAGCCCGAGGGACTGCAGGTGCCGGCGCGCCGCCTCGTGACTGCTGGCATGCATGGACTCCTGCCCGATGAACCCGGTCACCTCCTCACGCAACCGCTCGTCGTGGATGTGGGGGAGGGCCTCCGACAGCGTCTGCGCCATGGCCCGTTCGCCCTCCGGCAGCACCAGGTGCATGACGTCGACAATGTGGGTTGCCAGGACTTCGCCCGGAATGTAGTGCAGCGGAACGGAATCGAAATCGAACCGCACGTCGCGGGCGGAGATGGCGTGCGCCTCGTCGCGGTAGTGGCGCTGCGTCGCGCCAGCCTTGTCAGCCATGACCGAACCGTACAGCGCAACAAATCCTATTGCAATGTTGCAGCCACAAATTGTCCGAGATTGTTGCATCGGGGGTGGTGCCTGCTAGCGTGGATCCCGTGACGACCGCGTCGAAAAACCCGCTGACCCGCACGGATGCCGCCGATGACATCGAGACGCGCATCCTCGACGCGGCGCTCGTGCAGTTCCAGAAGGTCGGGGTCAAGAAGACGACGATCGAGGATGTCGCCAAGCAGGCCGGGGTCGACCGGGTGACCGTCTACCGCCGGCTCGGCTCCCGCGACGACCTGGTGCAGGCAGTCGTCAGCCGCGAGGTCGGCAACCTGCTGGCCGAGCTGTCGAGCATGCCGGACCGGCACGACGACCTGCCCGGACTGGTCGCCGACATCTTCGTCACCGTCATCACCAGCTGGCGGGCCCATCCGCTGGTGCAACGGCTGCTCGCGGTCGAGCCGGACCGAATCCTGGTGAAACTCACCGTCGAAGGTGCGACCACCTTCGCCGTGTCCGTCGCGGCGACCATCCAGATCCTGGAGCGGGCTGCCGCGCGGGGCCTGTTCGAGGCCCCGGCCGATCTGGCCGCGCGCACCGAAATCAGCTGCCGCATAGTGCATTCGCTGATACTCGTGGACGGCGGCGCGGCCGCGCTGGAAACCCCGGACGAGCTGGCGGAATTCGCGCGCACGTATCTGGTGCCGATCCTCGTCGGGTAGTCGGACGCCGGTGGCCCGACTACAGCACCGCCTGGGTCTGGGTCACCTTGGCGACGAGTTTGCCCGCGTCGTCGCGGATTTCGGTCTCCACCACGATGAAGCTGCGCCCGGCGTGCAGCGGACGGGCCGTGGCGGTGGCGTGCCCCGAGCGCAGGGCCCGCAGGAAATTCGTCTTCGACTCCACCGTGGTCGTCCCCTGCTTGCCCGCCGGCAGATTCAGGAAGGCGCACACCGCGGCGGTGGCGTCGGCCAGCGACATGAGCGCGCCGCCGTGCATCGATCCGCCCAGGGTGCACAGGTTCTCGCGCCACTCCAGGCGGCTGCGCACCAGCTCCGGGCCGCACTCCAGGACCTGGACGCCGAGGCCCTCGGTGAACGGCATGGTGGCGAACAGCTGTGCGCCCGTCGGGGCGGTGGCGATCTCGATGTCGGTCATGAGATCGACTGTGCCCGACGCCGAGCCGTGAGTCGATTACCTTACGGGTAATCGGATTTGCGTATGCCAGCGCGACAGCTGAAGTCGTGACGGTTGGGGTAACTCACCGGGTACGTCCAGAATTGGTTCGGCGCCCAACCGGCGGCACGGGTGCGCGACAGATAGCGGCTCTCAGCTGTCCGCTGAAGGCTCGGAGAGGCGGAGGAGTGCAGGTTGGTGTGCTGGGGCCCGTTCGGGTCCATGCCGAGGACGGGACGCCGGTCGAGATCCCCGGCGTCCGGGTGCGGATGCTGTTGGCGCGGCTGGCTCTGGAATCGGGGCGGGACGTGCCGGTGACAGCGCTCATCGACGGACTCTGGGGTGAGGAGCCGCCGGCCGAGGCGGCCGGCGCATTGCAGGCCGCGGTGTCCCGGCTGCGGAAGGCATTGCGCGGCGTGGGCACGGTCGAATTCGGGACCGGCGGCTACCGGCTGCCCGGGGTGGCGGTGGACGCCGACCGGTTCGAGGACCTGGTGCGACAGGGCCGTCAGGAGCTGGCCGCCGGGCGGGCAGAGGCGGCCACCCGCCGGCTGGGCGAGGCCCTCGCGCTGTGGCGCGGACCCGCGCTCGGCGATGTGCAGGACGCCCCGTTCGCTCGAGCCGCCGCGACCAGGTTGGACGATCTGCAGGCCGCGGCGGTCGAGGATCGATTCGAGGCCGAGCTGCGGCTGGGCCGGTACGCCGATGTGCTCACCGATCTCGAGATCGCCGGAGCGGACAATCCGCTCAGCGAGCGGCTGGCCGCGCTGCGCATGCGGGCGTTGGCGGCGGCGGGACGACAGTCGGAGGCGCTGGCCGTCTACGAGGAGATGCGGGAGCGGCTGGACGAGGAACTCGGCATCGACCCGGGGGCCACCCTGCGGGACACGCATCTCGCACTGCTGCGGGGCGAGCTCGAAATCCCCCCTCCGCGTTGGGAACCCGTGACCAGGACGCTGCCGGTGCGGCTGACCGGATTCATCGGGCGCGAGGCGGAACTCACGGAACTGGCCGGGCTGCTGGCGGATTCGCGGCTGGTCACGATTGTCGGACCCGGCGGAGCGGGCAAGACCCGGCTCGCGCTGGAAGCCATGGAACAGCAGTCGACGGGGGCGGTGTTCTTCGTGCCGCTGGCCGAACTGGGCGCACCCGACCAGCTCGCGGACGCGGTGGCCGGGGCGCTCGACAGCGACTCCGCCGAGCGGCCGGACAAGACCGCCCGGCTGACCGAACTACTGGACGTCGGGCCCGCGGTACTGGTGCTCGACAACTGCGAGCATGTCATCGCGGCCGCCGCGGCCCTCGCCGAACAACTGCTGGATCGACTGCCGCGGCTGCGCGTACTGGCCACCAGCCGGGAACCCTTGGCCATCACCGGCGAGGCGCTGTGCCACCTGGGACCGCTCGGCATTCCGGTCGAGACTGCGGATCCCGTTGTGGCCCAGAGCGCGCCGGCCGTGCGGCTGTTCGCGGACCGCGCCGCCGCCATCCGACCCGGCTTCGCCGTCGATAACGCCACCGTCGCCCCCGTGGTGGAGATCTGCCGCCAACTCGACGGCCTCCCACTGGCTCTGGAACTCGCCGCCGCCAAACTGCGCGCCATGAGTGTCGACCAGGTCGCCCGGCGGCTCGGCGACCGCTTCCGGCTGCTCACCTCCGGCAGTCGCACCGCCCTACCCCGGCAGCGCACCCTGCTCGCGCTGGTGGAATGGAGCTGGGACCTGCTCGACGAACCCGAAAAGATCCTGGCCCGAAGGCTTTCCGCCTTCCCGGGCGGCGCCACCGCCGAGGCCGTGGAAGCCATCTGCGCCGACGGCGACCTCCCCGCCGCGGACATCCTCTACCTCCTCGACGCCCTGGTCGAGAAGTCCCTCGTCACCGTCACCCCCGACGACCCGCCGCGCTACCGCATGCTGGAAACCATCCGCGCCTACGCCGCCGGCCAGCTCACCCGCTCACCCGACGACCTGACCCCGCTCTTCACCGACTACTACCTCACCCTCGCCGAACAGGCCGAACCCCACCTCCGCGGTACCGAACAGCTCACCGCCATAGCCCTTTTCGATGCGGAACACGCCAACCTCGCGGCCGCCCTGCGCATCGCCCTCGGCACCGTCCCGGATACTGCGGTGCGGCTGGTGCGGGCCATGTTCTGGTACTGGGGAATCCGGGGAATGAGCACCCAGTTCGAGA
Organism: Nocardia sp. NPDC046763; assembly: GCF_040645495.1. Taxonomy (NCBI): domain Bacteria; kingdom Bacillati; phylum Actinomycetota; class Actinomycetes; order Mycobacteriales; family Nocardiaceae; genus Nocardia; species Nocardia sp. NPDC046763. The sequence continues at coordinate 117,856 of NZ_JBEYYI010000016.1, forward strand.
GTTCGCTCGAAGCCGTTCTGCGGTTCGGGGACGAGCTCCCGGCGGCCGCGCGGGCCGCCCTCCGGGTGATCGCGCTGATGGCCGGCTCGCCGCCCGCCGGGAGCTCGCTGACCGGGCTCATCGAGGACTGCGTACGGGCCGGAGGGCTGGAATTCCATGCGGCCGTACCACTCTGGACGGCGCTCCTGGCGGCGCGCGCCGACGACGAGAAGCTGGCCGAACGACAGCTCGAACAGGCGATGACCTGGCCGGACCCCTGGGTGCGGGCCAGCGCGCAGCTCGCTCGCGACATTGCCCTGACCGGGCAGGGACGCCTGCACGAGGGGGCGGCCGCGCGCCGGGAAGCCCTGCGCGGCTTCGAAATCGTCGGCGACCGCTGGGGCCTGGGCATGGCGCTGCTCGCCGTCGGCCGCGCCCACTCGTTGCAGGGCGACCACGACCAGGCCCGCGCGGCCTACGCCCGCGCCGTCACCCTCGCCTCCGAACTCGGCACCGAGGACGACATCGTCGCCGCCCGCACCGCCCTCGCTGACGAACGCATGCGCAGCGGCGAACTCGCCGAAGCCGCCCGCGACATCGACGCCGCCCAGCGTCTGGCCGCCGACCAGAGCTTCCCCCGCCTCTCCGCCGTCATCCTGCTCACCAGCGCCGAATTACACCGCCGCACCGGCGATATCACCCGCTCGGACCAAGACCTCGACGAACTCGGGCATCGCCTCCGCCACCTGCCCTATCCAGCAGCCATGGCCGCCAATCACATAACGGTCGCCCGCCTCCGCAACCGCCTCACCGAAGGATCACCCGTCGCGGCCCGCGCCCTCCTACCCCGCGCCATCGAAGGCGCTTTCACCTACGGCGACTCCGCCGCCACCGCCCAGGCTCAAGCCCACACCGCCGAACTCCTCGCGAAACTCCTTCTCCTGGAAGCCAACCCGTCCGCCGCCGCCACTGCCCTCGGCCTCGGCCAAGTCATCCGCGGCACCGCCGACCATGGCGAGCCCGAACTCACCACCCTGACCGCCGCCCTTACAAACCGCCTGGGCGACACCGAATATCAGCGCGCCTACCACCTCGGCGCAGACCTCCCCAGACCAGAGGCCCTGGCCCGCCTCGCAACAGAGGCCGGTGGTCTCAACGGGTCTGCGTGTGCGCCGACCCGTTGAGACCACACCGAATTGTCGGCATTCGTCAGCGCTGCCCCGGGGCCTGTGAGTAGATGAATCCGGCAAATTCGGCGAGTTGACTGTCAGGTAGATGCCTGGCCAGATCTGCCTCACTGATCATGCCGACCATCCTCTTGTTCTCGATCACGGGCAGCCGCCGGATCCGATGGCTTTCCATCTCGTGCAGGACATCCTTCACGTCGGCATCGGCATCGATCCAACGCGGCGTACCCTCGCACAGTTCGGCGCAAGAGAGCTTCGCCGGATCACGCCCGTCGGCAGTGCATTTCACGACAATGTCGCGATCGGTGATGATTCCGATCATTCGCTCGTTCTTGTCGCCGACCGGCAGGGCTCCAACGCCTAGTTTGCGCATTGTCTGCGCAGCGCGCTGGACAGTATCCGTGCTGGTCATCCAGTGCGCGCCCGGGTGCATGATGTCGCGAGCGGTAGTCATGGGTCACCTCCAGATAGGGAGCTATGGACCTCTCCAACGGTAACGACGTCATGGTCGGCGGCGCAGCAGAATCGGGCTTGCCGAAACATTGCTGTGTTCACGAACTGGCCGCGGGTTGGCGGCGTGGCGGAGAAATCAGGCTGATACATCCCCCGCGCCGGAGCGATAACCGGTCGGTTGCCATGGGGTTCTTCATGGGAGCAGAATCGACCGGGTTGGATGCGGGGCGTTGGCTCCGCTCGAGATAGCTCAGACGATCGCTGACACCATGGGGTGACCTTGATGCGGACCGAAGGGGACAGCTGGGACATCGTGACGAGCGTGGGGCTGACCGCCTTGGGCGTTGCCACGTTTCGCGCACTCGAGACGATCGATCCCGAGCCGATGATCCACGACGATTACGCGGCGTGGTTCGTCGAGGCGGCGGGTGAACCGCACTTCACGCAGATGCTGGACGACCCGGCGTCCGTGGGCAAGATGAGGCGGTTCGGGCGGTTCATGGGTGTGCGGACGAGGTTCTTCGATGAGTTCTTCGCCGCGGCGTGGCAGCAGGGCGTGCGGCAGGCGGTGATCCTGGCATCCGGTCTGGATGCGCGGGCGTACCGACTGGATTGGCCCGCGGGCACGGTCGTCTTCGAGATCGATCAGCCCCGGGTGCTGGAGTTCAAGGACCGGGTTCTCGCCGAGCGCGGTGCCGTGGCCAAGGCCGATCGGCGCGTGGTGGCGGTCGATCTACGCGACGATTGGCCCGCCGCGCTCACCGCCGCGGGATTCGATCCGGAGCGGCCGACGGCGTGGTCGGCCGAGGGGCTGTTGCCGTTCCTCCCGGGTTCGGCACACGACGCATTGTTCGAACGCATCGACGCCCTGTCCTCGCCCGGGAGCAGCGTGGCCACCGATGATTTCGGCCGCGGCTTGGACCCGCAACGCTTCGCCGATACGGAGGAAAAGTTCTTCGGCAGCAATCCCTTCGGCAACCTGGACGTGAGCGACCTCTGGTACGACGACGCCCGCGCTGTTCCCGGCGACTGGCTGGCACGGCACGGCTGGTCGGTCCACAGCACCACCCCTGTCGACCTCGCCGCCGGCTACGCCCAGCCGATCACCGACATGCCCGCCGAACTGCTCGACCTCATGCAGCAGGCGCGCTATGTGAGCGCCGAAAAGCGCCGGTGAACCCGCATATGGGATGTAACAAAATTCGGTATACGAAACAAATTGAGAAATATTCGGTGTCGATCTTGTGTCAGGTTCTATCGGATTAGTATTTCAAAATCCCATCGGCATTCTTCGTCCGGGCTCGGTCGTGTGGCCGCCGAGCGGCTTCGCTATGGATTCCGTGAGATCGAATGGGATTATCTATCCGCTCGTCAGGCGGAATTTGTGCTGGTCAGGCTGGTGTTGCCCAGGGTGCGAACTGGGCAAAGTGGACATTACGAGAGGATGGTTGTGGCCGATTATCGCCGCGACAGTTAAGCGCGGTCGTATACTTCCGTTATGGCGGATGAGCGGTCCTCCACCGAATTCTCCGAATCGCCGGTTCTTGTGGTGCAGACCCGAGAACACGTCTATCGACTACGCGCCGGGGGTGCGTACAACATCGGCCGCGATCCGGCCGCCGACATTGTTGTCACCGATCCGCGTGTTTCGGCCTTGCATGCCGTGCTGGAGCGGGGATCGCACGGTTGGGAAATCGAGGACGCGCACAGCCTGAACGGCACCTTTTTCGACGGTCGCCGCGTCGAGCGGATGCTGATCGACCACGACGAGACCTTCCAGCTAGGGCATGCCAAAGACGGTGCGCGGTTGTCCTGCTCGCTGGAAACATCACCCAAATCCGAGCCCGATGCCGATATCGGTGAGGACACGATGGTCGTCCCGAATCCTGGCTATGACTTGGAAGATGAAGTCACGGTCACCAAGTTCGAGCCGGGCCTGCCCCGGCGAGTGTCGCGGTCGTCGCGTCCGGCCGCCCGCCCCACTGCGGCAGTACGGATCGTCTCGGGCACGCTCCGCATCGGGCGCGCCGCCGACAACGACATCGTGGTGCCCGACCTCATGGTCTCTCGCCATCACGCCGAACTGCAGGTGATCGCGGACGGCAGGTATCGAGTCGTCGACCTCGACAGCCACAACGGCACCTATGTCAACGGCCATCGGATCGATGCCGCGGACTTGTCCGAGTCCGACTTGATCGGCATGGGACACACCACCTACCGGCTCGTCGGCAACGAACTGCGCGAGTCCGTCGACACCGGTGACATCTCGGTCTCGGTACAGAACCTCATAGTGCGGACACCGGAAGGCAAAGTGCTGCTCGACGAGGTGAGCTTCCCCATCGCGCAGCGCTCACTCGTCGGGGTTATCGGACCCAGCGGCGCGGGCAAGTCGACGCTGTTGGGCGCGGTCACCGGGCTGCGGCCCGCGACCGAGGGAACCGTCCGCTACGACGGACGTGACCTGTACACCGATTACGACGAGCTGAGACACCGGATCGGGTTGGTTCCGCAGGAGGACATCCTGCACAACCAGCTCGCGACGCGACGCGCCCTGCTCTACGCGGCCGAGCTGCGCTTCCCCGGTGACACACGCAGCGAGGAGCGCGAGCAGCGAGTCGACGAAGTCCTCGACGAACTCGGCTTGTCGCGGCATGCCGACACCCGCATCGACCGGCTCTCCGGCGGGCAGCGCAAACGGGTGAGCGTCGCATTGGAATTGCTGACCAAACCGTCCCTGCTGTTCCTCGACGAACCGACCTCGGGCCTGGACCCCGGCCTGGACAAGACGGTCATGGAAATGCTGTCCGAACTCGCCCACGACGGGCGGACCGTCATCGTCGTGACCCACAGCGTGGCGAATCTCGATTCCTGTGACCGCCTTCTGGTGTTGGTGCCCGGCGGCAAGCTGGCCTATTACGGACCGCCCGCAGAGGGGTTACAAGAGTTCGGGCAGCGCACCTGGGCCGAGGTGTTCCAGGCATTCGACCGGGAGGAGGACCGCGACTGGGCTGGTGAGTTCCGGGACTCCCCGCGCTTCGAGAACTACGTCGCTGTCGGGCTGACCAATGATGTCGGACCGGCGGAAGTGCACACACCGGCGCCGCCGCCCGCGCCGCAGTCCAAGCTCAGCCAGCTCAGCACACTGTGCCGGCGGTATCTGGCGGTGATCGCCTCGGACCGCAGTTATCTGGCGTTGCTCGGCGCGATGCCGCTGCTGCTGGGCGGTTTGATCGCTGCGGTGCCGTCGGGCGAGGGGTTCACCGGGGCGCCGGGAACCAACACCGATGCCGGGACCAAGCTCATGATCTTGATATTCGGTGCATGCTTCGTCGGCACCGGCAACGCGATTCGCGAGATCGTCAAGGAACAGACGATCTACCGCAGAGAACGCGCGGCAGGACTGTCGTCGGGAGTCTATTTGATGTCGAAACTGCTGGTCCTGGGCGTGATCACGGTCCTTCAGACAGCGGTGTTGTTCTTGATCGGCACTATCGGTGAGAGTTTCCCGCCGACAGGGATATTCACCTCGGTCCAGCTGGAGTTGATCTTGGCGATGGCGATTCTGGGCATCGCGTCGCTGGCGCTGGGCTTGCTGGTGTCGGCCTCGGTGAACACCTCGGAAAAGACACTGCCGCTGTTGATCGTGCTGTCGATGGCGCAACTGGTGCTCACCGGCGGGCTGGTGCGGCTTCCCGGCACGCCCGTTCTGCAACAGCTGTCCTACCTGTCGCCGTCCCGTTGGGGCTACGGCGCTGCCGCGGCCAGTCTCGACCTCGACACCCTCTCGCCGCACAATGGTGGGCCCGACCCGCTGTGGAAACACACCATCGGCGCGTGGCTGCTCGATATGGGAGTCGTCGCCGGTCTGGCGGCGATCTTCCTCGCGCTGGCCTGGTATCGCCTGCACCAGATGCGGCCCCGGCGGCGTGGTGCCCGCCCTGCGCAGATCTGAGCAGAGCCGCACTCGACGACCAGCAGCGTCCGTTGTCTCTCGACGCACCAATGAGAGGACGCCTGCCCGGGTATCGGGGGCGCCCTCTCGTTCGAAGGTGTCAGGAGCATTCAGAGGTGTCAGGAGAGTCGGGTGAAGACGCGGCCCGCCAGGTCGATGGCGATGATGTCGCCGTTGGTGTTGCGGGTGAAGTACCCGCGCTGGCCCTGGAAAGAGCCGTCGGTGACGACGTATTCATCGCCGCCGGGCAGGAGGCCGAACGGGAAGGGCGGGTGGTCCTGGGGGATCTCGGCGCCGGCGGCGGCGCGGATCTCGGGCTTGACCCTGCAGTCGAGGTAGAGCTGGTCGCCGTCGGCGTAGCAGGTCATGGTCATGGCGTCGATGTCGTAGACGCCGAACAGTTCCGGGGCGCGCTCGGCGTCGAAGGGGGCCGGCTCGGGGTCCTTGTCGACGACGCCCAGGTAGTGCTCGAGAGCCCAGCGGATGATGGCCTGGTTGGCGGGGATGCCGTCGGGGCTGGCGTTGGAGAGCACGACCACCGCGAAATCGCGTTCGGGAACCAGCTGGAAATTGGCGAACTGGCCGAAGCCGGAACCATCGTGGCCGACCGTGCGGACCCCGTCCACATCGCGCAGCATCCAGCACAGGCCGAAGGCGTCGGCGAGGGTGCTGGCCCGCAGCTCGACGGTCGGCTGCTGCATCCGGTGCATCAGCTCGGCCGGCAGCACCGTCGCGCCGCTCTCGGTGCGGCCGTCACCGAGGTGGAATCGGCCCCAGCGCAACAGATCCGACACCGTGGAGCCGAGCCCGCCGCCAGGGTTGTTGGCGCGACTGCCCTTCCAGGCCCGCGACACCTCGAGCCCACCGTCCTGCTGCCGCTCGTGCCCGGCGGCGAAGCGGCGGGTCATGACATCGCCCTGGAAGTAGAAGCTCTCGTCCAGCCCCACCGGCTCCAGAACCGTGTCGGCGACGACCTTTTCGAACGACTCCCCGGTCACCTTCTCGATGACGCGGCCCAGCAGATTGAAGCCCGCCTGGCTGTAGGACGCCCGCTCGCCGGGCGCGCCGATCAGCGGCAGTTCGGCCAGTGTCGCCACGAAGGCGGCCAGCCCGTCCGCGCCGTCGCCGGTGTTGTTGATGACGTTCCACTCCAGCCCGGCGGTGTGGTTGAGCAACTGCCGCACAGTGATCGTCGCCGCGGACTCCTCGTCGATCAGCTCCAGCTCGGGCACATAGGTGCGCACCGGCGCGTCGAGATCGACCCGGCCCGCCGCGACCAGCTGCATCAGGGCGGTGGTGGTGAAGGTCTTGCTGGTCGAGCCGATCGCGAAGATCGTGTGCTCGGTAATCGGCACCGGGTTCTCGGTGCTGGTCACACCGACATTGGCGTGGATCTCCCGCCCGTCGACCCAGACGCCGACGGCGATGCCGGGCATCCCGTACTCGGCGGCGGTGGCCGCGACGAAATCGGTCAGGGCGGAATCGATGTGCGCGTTCTCGGACATTGCGGCGCCTTTCGGTGATGGCTGTTCGTGGGTGTCCATGACGATGCCGACCCGCGCTGACAGCTCACCGACAGTGCACTGACCATGACCGACAGGGCACCGACCGCCCTCCTCAGTGGTGCGGATCCCGGTCGGCTGCGGCCGTGAGTGAGCTCACCCGAACCGATTTCCGCCTCCGACCGGCGGTCCCTCCACCCTCTCAGGCGCAGCTCAGCTTCGAGTCAGCAATTGCTAAGAGCCCGTGTGCAACGTGGGGGGCTGATTCGTGACACCTGCATAAAAGACTCGTAACACCAGAGAAAACTGCCGAAGGAGAAGGCGTGCGTTCAACGAAGATCTGGGGCAGCGCGGTATTGGCATTGACCGCAACCGTTCTGCTACCGGTGGCCGCGGGCGCCGCCTCCGTTGACCCGGGGACCTCGCCGGCCTCCGCGGGCACCTCCGCCGACGGCTCCCGCATCGCCTCCAGCAAGGTCACCGACGCGCGCACCCTGACGCTGCAGGTCTATTCGGCCGCCATGGACAAGAACATCGAGGTCGATGTGCAGCGCGCCGCCGACACCTCGGCGCCCACCCCGGTGCTGTACCTGCTCAACGGCGCGGGCGGCGGCACCGACTCCGCCACCTGGCAGAAGCAGACCGACGTCCTGAACTTCCTGTCCGACAAGAACGTCAATGTGGTGCAGCCGATCGGCGGCGGATTCAGCTACTACACCGACTGGCGCGCGCCGGATCCCGTTCTGGGCGTGAACAAGTGGAAGACGTTCCTCACCGAGGAACTGCCGCCGCTCATCGACCGGGCGCTGAACACCAACGGCCGCAATGCCATTGCCGGTCTGTCCATGGCGGGCACCTCGGTGCTGCAGCTGCCCATCGCCGCGCCCGGCCTCTACCAGTCGGTGGCCGCCTACAGCGGTTGCGCCCAGATCAGCGACCCGCTCGGCTACAACTTCGTCAATACCGTGGTCGCCGCGGGCGGTGGCGACAGCGCGAACATGTACGGCCCGCAGGGCGATCCCATGTGGGCCGCCAACGATCCCTACGTGCACGCCGACCAGCTACGCGGCCTGAACCTGTTCATTTCCAGCGGTTCCGGCCTGCCAGGCCAGTGGGACGCCCTCGGCGGCCCGCACACCCTGCCCGGCGCGGGCGGCTGGGCGAACCAGGTGGCCCTGGGCGGCACGCTCGAGGTCGCCACCAACTACTGCACCCACAACCTGAAGGCCAAGCTCGACGGCCTCGGCATCGCGGCCACCTACGACTTCACGCCCACCGGCACCCACTCGTGGGGGTACTGGCAGGACGCGCTGAAGAAGTCGTGGCCCGTCCTGGCTACCGGTCTGGGCCTGCCGGCCTGACCGGTGAACGACGAAACCGGCACGCCTTCAGGGGAAGCGAGCCGGTTTCGTCTTGTGTACAAGTGTGGTAACGAGGGTGGGAATCGGGGCGTGGCCGGAGAGCTACCTCGACGTCCACAGCTGGGTGGCCCATGACGGCGACCGCCCGGTCGCGTTCCTCTTCGCGGAGCTTCTGTCGAGATGGCGCCCGCCGGAGGTGTTCTTCCCCGTGGAGTCGGATGTCGACATTCCGGGTCCAACGATGTCGTTCACCACGCTGGTCGATCCCGAACTCTGGGGTCGTGGGTACTCGGCGGCCGCGAAAATGATGGCCTGTGACCATCCGGGCTGCAGCGCGCGCGGTCACCTTCCATGTCTGCATCCGCGTCGACAACGAGCGCAGTCTGAAAGCGATCTCCAAGATTCCCGGCGTCGTGTTGATAGGCACGGCCGTGGAAGACGGCCACCAATGGCGGCACTTCCGGTGGAATCGACGGTCCTAGACCCGCTCGAGATAGAAATATGCGTACCGGCCGCTGTCGAGGGCGTTCTTGCCGTCCATGATGCCCATCACGGCGTCGTCGTCGATCTTCTTGAAATGGTCGTGAACGGGCTGCCCGTCGAACACCATCGTCGCGGTGACCTCGCCACGGAACTCCTCCATCCAGAGGCTGCCTTCGCCGTTCTCGGTGTTCGAATACCTGTTGCCGTCGGCGTCCACGCAGACCAGAGGTTGCACGTCGGTGGCCGAATAGAAGGTCTTGCCGAACCAGTTGATCAGGGCCAGCGTTCCGTTTTCGCGATGGCCGGTGTCGAACTCGCCACCCTCCCATTCACCGATCATGAAGTCGACGGTCGCGGGCTCCAGCGTGGCCCAGAACTCGTCGAGGTCGGCGTCGGGGATGAGGAAACGCCGTGGTCCGGTCACCAGACGCTGTCCGGCGCGCTTCTTGAGCTCGGAGAATTTCTTGCGGGCCGGATTGTCGCTCACCGTGCTCTCCAATCCAACGGCGGAGGCTCGCATACACGATACCGCTATGCGCCGGAGCAACCTACTGGCAAACTCATGGCCTGGCCGAAGCGAAGTCGGGCATGCGGCGTTGCCGTTGACGCCGGTTCGGGCTCATGGAGCGAATTTTGCCTGGAGCGCAACAAGATCGGGCACCCTTCCAGTCTGCTGTGACGAGCCCACCCGTTGGCGTGATCGACATAGAGGATCTCGGGAATCCTCGGCAACCTTTACAGATTCGGTGGGATCCGACCTGCGGGAATCCCCGGAGGCCCAAAGTGTCTCGCGAACGAACGTATCCGGACACTGTCAGGGTGGGTGTTGCGGGGTCGCCGAGCGGGTACACATTCCGGTACGCCCGGGCCTTCCTGGCGTCCGGCCCGGAAGAAGCGGTGGGGGCATGTCGAAGATCCGGGTGCAGAAGAACTTTCGAGCGATACGCGACTATATCCGGCTGCTGCGCGGCCAGTTGGCCGATGATCCCGAGGCTTGGGTAGCTGCCGGCTTTCTACTGTTGCGCAGCAAGTACCCATGGCAGCGGCGCCTGGCCGAAGATTCGTTCCGGTGGGCCGCCGAGAAGGGTAACCCGGTCGGGATGGCCATGTTGGCGGAGATTCTCCTCGACCGCGGCGACGACACCGCGGCCGAGGACTGGTATCGCGAGGCCGCCGCGGCAGGATTGCCCGTTGCCATGCATAACCTTGGCGTGCTGGCGTATCGGCGAGGAACACGCGAGGATGCGATCCGATGGTTCCGGATGGGAGATGAGGCCGGCAACCCGAATTCGCCGGTAGCTCTGGCCGAGATCCTCGGTGATACTGCGGAGGCCGTCACGCTGCTGCGTCGCACAGCCGACGCCGGGCATCCGGTTGCCATGAACAATCTGGGTGCGCAGTTGCAGAGATCCGGCGACCACGTGGAAGCCGAGTTCTGGTTCCGCCGCGCCGAGGAGACCCGGTCCGACCCGCTGAGCCAGTGCAATATCGGTGATTGCTGCGCGCGACGAGGCGATCACGCGGCCGCGGAACACTGGTACCGCAAGGCGGCCATGGGCTGGCGCATGGCCGCCTTGACAGGGGATGTCGATGCCATGTTCGATCTCGCGGTCGCCTGCGACGAGCATGGGAGCATGGCCGAGGCCGAATACTGGTATCGCGAGGCTGCTACGGCAGGTGACCCTCGTGCCATGAACAACCTGGCAATCCTGCTTGCCGAACGCAACGGTGATGACGCCGAGTCGGAGTCCTGGTTACACGATGCCGCTGCAGCAGGTTATATCCGCGCCATGCGGAACCTGGCCGCCCGATACCAACGCCGCGGCGACGATCACCAGGCACAGTACTGGTCGCATCAGGCTGCCACAGCCGACAAGAACCCCAGCTGAAAGATCCAGACCGTAGCCGACGCCCGGACCACAGACCTCACCGACCAACGAATAGGATCTGCTGGCGAGTGCCCTGGAAGCGAGCTACACCCAAAACCGCTCGGTGACAACCATTTCGCCTTTGTGACAACTACCGTGCTTCGGCTCACACTGCCTGAACGGGCCTGAATCAGCGCCACCTGATGGTGCGAGAACACCGCCACCGATCGCTGCGAGTCACAGCGCGGGATGCCCGGACCAAGGACCGTCGGCGTATGGGAACCATCGTTTTCTGAACAGCGCCAATCTCGGCACGAGGGAGGGCCCCTCGGAGGGCGAGATCACCGGCCTGCTCAGACCGCGCCCCCTCGCGGTCGCTATGAATCACGGTCCAAAGAAGCGGCTGACGCTGTTCGTACCGGCCGACAGAGTCACTTTCTTCTGGTACCAGTGGCGCCAGCCGTCGGTTCCCGCGTTGTGTGTCCTCGAACAAGGTCGTCGGCGCGAATACCAGCCGGATGGCGTTGAGCCGCGCCAGCTTTGGGGTGAAGTCGGCAGGGCGGAAGCTCTCGCATCTCGGACAGTAGGCGAGAGTTACCTATATGCAACAAGGTGCATATAGGTGGCGCTGGCGCTACCTCCTCCCAGGTAGCGCGCGCGACCGTGATTCGGGCGTGCGGGGCATGGGCCGCGCGGATCCGGATTCCTACGCTCGAACTGGCCGAAAACCCGAACTGAACAGGAGGAATGTCTTCATGAGCGCAATGCGGCGACATCGCCGAAGGGTCGCGCTGGCCGGTGTCGGGCTGCTGGGCGCGCTCGTATTCCCAGCGTGCGGCACCGACATCGGCGGCGAACCGACCCGCAAGGAGATGTATCGGACCGTCACACAGGCCCTCGACACGCTGGTCCGCAGCGGCTTCCCGGGCGCGCAGGTCACCATCGACGGCCCGGACGGTCACCGGGTGCTGACCGCCGGCGCGGGCGACCTGGCCACCGGAGAGCCCATCGCCGACGATGCCCGAGTCCGGATCGGCAGCAATACCAAGACCTTCGTCGCCACTGTCGTGCTGCAACTGGTCGCCGAGGGCAAGGTCGATCTCGAGGCCCCGATCGAGCGCTCGTTACCGGGCATCGTGCAGGGCAATGGCAATGACGGCAACCGCATCACGGTCCGCCAACTGCTCCAGCACACCAGCGGCCTGCCGGACTACCTGGGCGGCGGCGATCCGGATCTGACGGCTGCCGCGAACACCCCGCAGCTGAGGCCCGATGCCGACGAAATCCGGTGGGCCCATTACGAACCCGCGGACCTGGTGCGCATTGCCCTGTCCATGCCGCCCCGATTCGAACCGGGTGCGCGTTCGGTCTACACGAACACCAATTACATCCTGCTCGGCATGCTGATCGAGAAGGTCACCGGCCGCTCGGCCGAGGCCGAGATCGCTGGCCGCATCCTGGAACCGCTGGGCTTGCGCGACACCTACTTCCCAGACGCGCACGAGATCGGCATCCGGGGGCCGCATCCGCGCGGATATCAGGAAACCGGCGGCCGGCGCATCGATTTCACCGATCTGGACCCGTCCTGGGCCGACACCGCAGGCGCGATGGTCGCCACCCCCGACGACCTGAACCGTTTCTTCACCGCCCTGCTCGCCGGGAAGCTGCTGCCCGCAGCGCAATTGGCCGAGATGAAACAGACCCTCCCCTGGGACCGCGGCGAACCCGTTTCCGGTTACGGACTCGGCCTGATTCACCACCCGGTCTCCTGTGGCAAGGACGTGTGGGGCCACGGCGGCAGCATCCCCGGCTTCGAAACCCGCAATGGCGTGGGGTCCGACGGCACCGCCGTCGTGGTGACCGTCAATCAGCTCCCGGTCGATACGGCCGCCTCGGACGCGGTATCGAAGCTGTTCGATGCCGCCGTCTGCGCACGATGAGGAGAATATTCGTGTTTCGACACAAGCTCGCTTGGGCACTGAGTGTTCCGGCAGCGTTCGCGGTCACCGGACTCGTCGGCGCGGTGGCGTTCACGACGACCGCCGTCACCGATCGCGCCGGTGCGGCCGAGCCCTTGGACCGCTACTACCACCAGCCGCTTACCTGGAAGTCCTGCGATGCACCGGGCCTGGACGGCATGGGCGCGCAGTGTGCCGATGTCACGGTGCCCCTGAATTACGCCGAGCCGCAGGGCCGCACGATTACGGTCGCCATCTCGCGCATCCCCGCCACCGACCCGGCCCAGCGGCGCGGCGTCATCCTGTCCAACCCGGGCGGTCCGGGCGGTGCGGGCCTGGACTACTTCGTGGACACGAGCCAGGCCCTGACCCCCGAGGTCCGCGCCCGCTACGACCTGATCGGGATGGACCCACGCGGTGTCGGACGCTCCTCGGCGGTGAACTGCCACTGGCCGCACGGCTTCGGCCTGCAGTTCGCCGGTATCGATGCCAAGGGGTTCGCCGAATCCGTTGCCGACCAAGCCGATCTGGCGGCGCGCTGCGCCACGGCAGAAGGAGATCGCCTACCGCACTTCACCACTCGCAATACCGCTCGGGACATGGACGTGATCCGTACGGTGCTCGGCGAAACCAAGATCAGTTATCTGGGCACCTCCTATGGCACCTATCTGGGTGCGGTGTACATGCAGATGTTCCCGGACCGTTCCGGCCGCATGGTGCTGGACGGCAGCGTGGACCCGGACCGCTACGGCGCGGTCGGCATGTTGCAGGACATGGGCTCACCCAACGAGGCCGTGCTCGACGCCTGGGCGGCCTGGACCGCACAGCGCGACGACGAATATCACCTCGGCACCACCGGTGCGGCCGTTCGCGGTCTGGTCGTGCGGCTGATCGAACACGCCGCCGCCCAGCCGATCCGGATCGGCGACTACGACCTCGACGCGCATTCCCTGCCATTGGTGCTGTACATCCCCTTCGATTCACCGCACGGCTACGGTCTTGCCGCACAACAGATCCGGGAGCTGGCCGACGCCGCCGACGGGAAACCGGTACGGCCGGACGAGGATCTGGCGGGCAAGCTGGCCATGATCCTGCGCGCGCAGCCGCGCGACATGTCACCCCAGATGGCCATCCTCTGCGGAGATGTCGGCGCACCCCGAGACCCCGACTGGTACCGGCGCAATATCGAAGCCTCCCGCGCCACCCAGCCGGTCTTCGGCGCGATGGCGAACAACATCACGCCGTGTGCGTTCTGGGCCCCGCCCGCCGAATCCCCCACCGCGATCGGCAATTCGGTGCCCAACCTGATCATCCAGGCCACCGGCGACACCCGCACCAACTACGGCGGAGCACTCGCCATGCACCGGGCGCTCACCGGCTCTCGCATGGTCACGTTGCAGGACGTCGCCATCCACTCGATCCTCGGCCGCTACCCGAATTCCTGCGTGTACGACGCCGTGAACACCTACCTGGCCGACGGCACCCTGCCCGCCGCCGACCTCACCTGTCGCGACGACTGATCATCCGGCATTCAGATAGGCGAGGACGGCCAGCACCCGCCGGTGTCCCACCTCGTCGGCGAACAACCCCAGCTTGGCGAAGATGCTCCGAATGTGTTTGAGCACAGCACCTTCGGTGACCACGAGGCGCTCGGCAATGGTCGCATTGTCGAGCCCCTCGGCCATGAGCGCCAGCACCTCGCGCTCGCGCGGGGTCAGCGCGGCCAGCGGATCGTCGGTCTTGCGCCGCACCAGCAGCTGCGAGATCACTTCCGGATCCATGGCGGTCCCACCCTCGGCGACCCGCCGCAGCGAATCCAGGAACCGATCCACCTTCCCGACCCGCTCCTTGAGCAGGTATCCGATCCCGCCCGCCCCATCGCCGAGCAGTTCGGCGGCATAGCTGTCCTCGACCCAGGCCGAGAGCACCAGCACCGGCAGGCCGGGGTGAATCTCGCGGGCCCGCACCGCGGCTCGCAATCCGTCATCGGTGAAGGTGGGCGGCAGACGCACATCCACGACCACGGCATCGGGCCGGTCGGCGGTCACCACCGTGAGAAAGTCCTCCGCATTGTCGACCGCGGCGACCACCTCGATCCCCGCCGTCTGCAACAGCAGCGCCAGCCCCTCCCGCAACAGGGCATCGTCCTCGGCGATCACGACCCGCATGGCAGCTCCACTCGCACCACGGTAGGCCCACCCGCCGGACTGCTGAGCAGCATCCGCCCGTCCAGAGCCTCGGCCCGTCGCCGGATCCCGGCCAGCCCGCCGCCCTCGGTCTCCCGAGCCCCGCCCACCCCGTCGTCCAAGACCTCGACGGTCAGCAGCCCGGCATCGCCTCCGAGGGATACCCGAAGATGTTCGGCCCCGGAATGTTTGGTCGCGTTGGTGATCGCCTCGGAGATGACGAAATACGCGGCCGCTTCGACAGCCGCGGGCCACCGTGGTCCCGATCTGCTCGAATCCGCTACCTCGACCGTGTCCCGGCGCGGCCCGACAGTGTCGCCGAGAGCGAGTTCGACGGGAATCGGGGAGCGCGCGGCCAACGCCGAAATCGCGCTCGCCAGACCACGATCCGCGAGCACCGGCGGATACACCGTCCGCACCACATCCCGAAGTTCGGCCAGCGCGGCCTCGGCCGTGTCCTGCGCCTTGCGTACCAGATCGGACGATGCGGCCGGATCCCGTTCGCGCAATTGATCGGCCAGCCCGAGCTGCATGATGACCGCCGCGATCCGCGCCTGCGCGCCATCGTGCAGATCCCGTTCGATGCGTCGCAGTTCCGCCCCGTGCGCATCGAGCGCGGCGGCCCGGGTGGCGGTCAACTCCGCCACCCGCACCGCGAGCTCGGCGCCCGGCGCCGGACCGAGCAGCGTCCGCGCCAGCAGCGCCTGCCAGCGGGCCACCGTGGGCAGCCGGAGCACCAGGGCCGCCAGGGGAATCGCGATGAGGGCGCTGAGCCCGGCCAGCGGCCAGGAATCGACCACGAAGCCGAAGCTGTCGACGGTGCCCGGTGGCACGATCTGCCAATACACCGGAATCGCCAGCTGATTCAGCACACCCGACGGCAGTCCGATCGAGAACAACGCCACCACCATGCCGGGCACCCCGTGCACGAACAGCCACGCGATATCCCGGCCGTTCGCCGGATCCCGGAAGGCGCTCGCCAGCCGTTGGCGCAGCCCGCCGGTCATCGGCTGATACGCCACCACGATCGGCGCACCCAACCGCTTGCCCGCCCGCCGCCGTTCGAACTCGGTCAGCGGCCGGATCAACCGCAGGTACTCGGGAATCGCCGGAATGCCCACCCCACCGAGGCTGGTGGCCGCCACCACGAACAAACCAACCGTGGCGACCGTGGCCGCCACGCCGGTAGCACCGCCAACCAGCAAATAGCCGATGCTTCCCGGCAGTGCCCGCAGCCGACCCGCGACAGACCGCCGCACGGCCACGGGACCGCGCTCCTGCATCGGGTCGGCGCTCATCCCACCAACCTACTGACCGCGGGATCGGCCCGGTCGCGGAGATCCGCCGGGCGGTCAGCGCCGCTTGCCGGCACCCCGACACCGACCCCACCGAGGTGGCGCGGCATCTGCTGGCGCCCTACCACCGCACCGGCGTCGCGCGCCCGGCCAGCCAGCCCTTGGGCACGCTCACCACCCGTGACCGGTTCAGGCTGTTCGGCATCACCCGCCCCACGATCTACCGGCACCTCAACAAGATGACCCCGTAGCCTCGGACCCCCCGACTACCTGCGGATACGTCATATCCGTTGTTTTTTCGGCGATTACGGCGATTACTACTGGGACCCCAATCGGCGACAGCCGTAGCATCCGCGCGAAAACAACGAAGTTCGCTTGACCTGCACCGATATTGGGCCGCGCCGATATCCGCTCGACTTTCGGCGGATGCTGCGCCGCCCGGTGTGTCACTGGACCTGTGGCCGGCCGCCCGCTCCGGTTCGTGTCACCAGGTGCAAGACGGCCGCCATAGGGCTTACCGCGACTTTTCGCGGATCCGGACCTCGCACCCCGAATCGCGCCCTGACCCTACGGCCGGAAACGTACTCTCGGAGTCAGTTCAGTTCCGGGCCAGCATTTTCCGAAGCCGCTCGGCACGCTGAAGTGCTGACTCGTGACAACCGGGAACCTGCCGGAGGAGACAGCGTGCGTTCCACAATTACCTTGGGCAGCGCGGTATCGGCCTTGACCGCAACCATTCTGGTGTCGATGGCCGCGGGCACGGCCTCCGCTCAACCGGACACCCCGGTGACCTACACCGGCACCTCCGCAGACGGCTCGCGCATCGTCTCCAGCATGACCGCCGACACCCGTCTCGTGACTCTGCAGGTCTATTCGGCCGCAATGGACAAGAGCATTCAGGTCGATGTGCACCGTCCGCCCGGCACCTCCCAGCCCGCCCCGGTGCTGTACCTGCTCGGTGGCGCGGGCGCCGCCGACGCCGTTACCTGGCAGACACAGACCGATGTGCTGGACTTTCTGGCCGAGAAGAACGTCGATGTGGTGCAGCCGATCGGCGGGGATTTCACCTACTACACCGATTGGCGGGCCCCGGATCCCGCTCTGGGCGTGAACAAGTGGAAGACCTTCCTGACCGAGGAACTGCCACCGCTCGTCGACGAGGCGCTGAATGCCGACGGGCGCAACGCGATCGCGGGTCTGTCGATGGCGGGCACCTCGGCGCTGCAGCTGGCCATCGCCGCGCCCGGGTTGTATCGGTCGGTTGCGGTCTACAGCGGCTGTGCCCAGATCAGTGACCCCATCGGATATCACTTCGCCAATGACGTGGTCACGAAGGGCGGCGGGAACAGCGCGAACATGTATGGCCCCGAGGGCGATCGCGAGTGGGCCGTCAACGATCCCTATGTGCACGCCGACCAGCTGCGCGGCCTGAATCTGTTCATCTCCAGTGGTTCCGGGCTGCCGGGCCGGTGGGACGCCCCCGGCGGCCCGCACACCCTGCCGGGCACAGACGGCTGGCTCCAGCAGTTGACCATCGGTGGCGGGATCGAGGCCGCCACCGACTTCTGCAGCCACAATCTGAAGGCCAAGCTCGACGGCCTCGGCATCGCGGCCACCTATGACTTCACGCCGACAGGCACCCACTCGTGGGGTTATTGGGAGGACGCGATGAAGCGGTCGTGGCCCGTCCTGGCGACCGGCCTGGGTCTGCCCGCCTGAGCGGAGACGAAAAGACCGGCACGCCTCCAGGGGGCGGGCCGGTCTCGTCGTGTCAGCGGGTGACTACGCGGTGAGCTCGAAGTTCGGGTACCCGTTGTCGCGCTCGTCATCGCAGTAGCGGCGGTAGTTGCCGAAACCGCCGATGTAGGGCATGAATACGCGCTTCTTGCCCTCGATGTTCGCGCCCATGTACCAGGAGTTGGCCTTCACGAACAGCGTGCCCTCGGCGACCTCGAGCAGGTGATCGGTCCACTTGACCGCCGCCTCCGCGCGAGCCTCGGCCTTGCGGATCCCGTTGGCGCGGCAGTGCTCCACCAGCGCCAGCACCCAGTCCAGCTGCTGCTCGGAGTGCAGCACCATGTTCGCCATCACCGACGGGGTGCCGACACTGTTGATGCTGAACATGTTCGGGAAACCGGGGATGCCGAAGCCCAGGTAGGTGACCGGCCCATCGGCCCACAGGTCACCGAGGCGGGTATCGCGCGCGCCGTGCATGTCGATGCGCAGCAGCGCACCGGTCATGGCGTCGAAACCCGTTGCGTAGACCAGGGTGTCGAGTTCGATGAACTTGTCGGCGGTGCGGATGCCGGTCGGGGTGACCTCCTCGATGGTCTCGCGGCGCAGGTTCACCAGCGACACGTTCGGCCGGTTGAACATCTCGTAGTAGCCGGAGTCGGTGCAGATGCGCTTGGTGCCGATGGGGTGGTCGTAGGGGATGAGGTCGTCGGCCACCGCCTGGTCGTCCACCTTGGCGCGGATCTTGGCGACCGCGAACTCGCGTACCAGCTCATTGGCGGCCAGATCGCTGTTCTGATCGGGGAAGACCTTGTTGAACAGCACGCCGCCGCCGTCCCAGCGGTCCTGCATCGCCTGCTCGCGCTCCTCGGCGGTCAGGTCCAGGGCCTTGATCTCCAGCGAGCGGTGCGGGGTGGCTGCCGGTGCATAGTAGGAGTTCTCGCGCCGCTGCCGGTAGGTGGCGCGGATCTCGCCCTGCTCCTCGTCGGTCCACGGCCGGTTGGGCACCGGGACACTGAAGTTGGCCGAACGCTGGAAGACGGTGAGCGCCTCCGCTTCTCGCGCGATGATCGGCGTGACCTGGATGCCCGAGGAGCCGGTGCCGATGACGCCGACCCGCTTGCCCTCGAAGGACACACCCTGCTCCGGCCACTGTGCGGTGAAAAGCTCCTCGCCCGCGAAGGTTTCGATGCCGGGGATGTTCGGCTTGATCGGCGCGGACAGGCAGCCGGTGGCGAAAACCACGAACTGCGAGCGGAATTCGTCGCCGGCCTCGGTGCGCAGCGTCCAGACGGCGGCCTCGTCGTCGAAGCGGGCGCCGACGACGCGCTGACCGAACCGATAGCGCTGTTTCAACTCGAAGTGGTCCGCCACGTGGTTGAGGTAGGCCAGGATCTCCGGCTGGGCGGCGAAACGCTCGGTCCAGGTCCAGCTCTGCTGCAGGTTCTCGTCGAACGAGTAGGAGTAGTCGACGCTCTCCACGTCGCAGCGCGCACCCGGGTAGCGGTTCCAGAACCAGGTGCCGCCGACACCGTCGCCCGCCTCCAGGCCGCGCACGTTCAATCCGGCCTTCGCCGCCTGGTGGACGCCGTAGAGTCCGGCGAATCCGGCACCGATGATGATCACATCGAATGGGCTGCCCTGCTCGGGATGCATGCGCGACCTCTCACTATTCGTCTCGAGATATTTCGAATAGGCATATCGTCACGGCGCATGCGGGCACTCGGCGATACCACGTCCCACTGACCAGGAGCCGAGTCCCGGGAAATGCTCGCTATTCGTGGGAGGGTTCGCCGGTCACGATGTGATCGGCATGGTTCAAGCCCTCGCGGACCAGGCGGGCCAGGTGGCCGTCGCGGATGCGGTAGATGATGCGGCGGCCCTCGCGGCGGGTGTCGACCAGGCCGCTGAAGCGGAGTTTGGCCAGGTGCTGGCTGACCGCGGTGCGCGAGGCGCCGCAGGCCTCGGTGAGGGCGGTGACATCGGCCTCGTCGGAGGCGAGGATCCAGAGGATGTGCAGGCGGGTCGGATCCGACAGCATGCGGAAGGTGGCGGTGGCCACGTCCAGGTGGGGCTGATCCGGATGGACCGGGTGGATGAGGCTGGGTGCGGCGGGTGCCGGTTCGGTCTCCTCGCTCACCAGTTCACCTTCCTGCCGCCACCACCTCGGGGCCTGCCGGCACGTGTGCGGGCCAAGCGCGGGCCGCCGTCGTAGCTGCCAGTGTAGCGAGGGCGGCCAGCGCGATCGCCGTGATCGGCAGGCCCGCCAGCGCGCCCAGCTTGCCCGCGACCGGGTAGGTCACCAGGAAGCACGCGTGCGAGAGGGAGAATTGCGCGGTGAAAACTGCTGTGCGGGTGTCGGGTTCGGACTGAGCGCGCAGCAGGCGGGCGGACGGAGTGTTGATCATCGAGGTACCCGCGCCCAGCAGCACCCAGGTCACCGCCAGCACGAGCGCACCGGCCCCGCGGGGGAGCAGGGTCGGCAGCGACGCCGCGATCAGGCCCAGCGGCAGCAGGACACAGCCGGTCATCATGAACCGGCGATCGGACACCCGCGTCAGCAACCGCGGGGTCGACAGTGCCACCGCCATGGAACCGAATCCGAAGCAGCCCAGCGCCAATGCCACTGCTGTATTGGAGCCGCCCAGCTGATCCCGCACGTACACAACGGTATTCACGATCACCAGGGCGGTGGCCGCGGCCACCACCATGTTCATGGCCAGCAGCCCGCGCAGCACCGGCCGGTTCATCATGATCCGGGCGCCCTCGGTGATGCGCCGCAATAGCGGGGCGGACCGCTCGGGCGCGGCGAGCCGGGGCAGCCGAGTGGTCACCACCAGCAGCGCCGAGGCCACGAAACCGGCCGCGGTGCCCACGAACAGCGAGTGATAGCTGATGACCGTCAGTAGCGCGGCCGCGAGGACCGGGCTCAGCAGCGACTCCATGTCGTAGGCCAGCCGTGACAGCGACAGCCCGCGAGTGTAGTCCTCCTCGTCGACCAGGATCGAGGGGATCAGCGACTGGAACGCCGGAGTGAAGGTGGCCGAGGCCGACTGCAGCACCGCGATCAGCACATAGATCTGCCAGGTGTGCGTGACGAACGGCAGCATGAGCGCGATCCCCGCGCGCACCGCGTCCGCCGACACCAGCACCAGCCGCCGGGGCAGCCGCAGGGTGAGCGCCGAGATCACCGGCGCGACGGCCACATACGCCACCATCTTGATGGCCAGGGCGGTGCCCAGCACCGCGCCCGCCTGGCCCCCGGCCACCTCGTAGGCGAGCAGGCCCAGGGCGACGGTGAGCAGTCCGGTGCCGACCAGGGCGACGACCTGGGCGGTGAACAGCTTGCGGAACTGAGGATGGCGGAGCACGTCGAGCACACAGCCACTATAAACCTATATGTGCGCAGTTGTGCACATGATGTCGGATATATGTGTGCCGTCGGCCTCGCTTGGTCCGATTGCTGCACATTCGTCGCTATCCTCGCTTCCATGGGGAGGAATCTCGTGGCCGGCGTCCTGGCTGCCGCCACACTCACGCTGGCCGCGTGCGCACAACACCCCGCTACCGCACCCATGGCCGGCGACCTCTCCCCGCATACCAGCGATCACGTGGTCCCCGGTCCGGTCACCCCCGTCTCCGCCCTCCCGCCCTGCGGCGATATCGCCTCCGCCGCCACGCCTCCCGACTGCTACCTGCAATCCCACGACGCCGCCGGGCTGACCTTCGAAGTGCGGCACCGCGGTACGGGACAGCAGGGGTCGGTCGCCATCACCGTGCTGGACCCCGTCGGCGCACAGTTGCAGACCCTCACCGAACAGGCCGTCGGCACCACCGAGCCACGGCTGCGCGACCTCGACAACGACGGCCGCGACGAACTGATCATCCCGATCATGCTGGCCAGCGCCAATACTCGCTACGTCATCTACCACGCGGCCGGCGACGGGCAGTTCCAGCGCGCGGGCGAACTCGCGGGCATCGGCATCGACACCTCCGCGGCCGGTTACACCGTGGTCACCGCGCGCGACAGCTACGAACTCTGGAACATCGAATTCTGGACCTTCGACGCCGAGAAGCTGCAACCCCTGGTCACCGCCGAGGTCCGGCTCCTCGACGACGGCACCGGGCACGTCGGCGGCAGCGACTGCACGGTGATCGACAGCGGCGGGCTGAACCGCACCGGACTCACCCTGGATCAGGCCACCGGCCAGTTCTGCGCCGAACCAACCGTGCTGCGTGTGAGGCGCTGACGCGCGGGCAGGTCGCCGGTGGGGGTCAGCTCACCGGCTTCGAATACCGCCGGCGCAGCCACTCGGCATAGTCGTACGACACGGTCTCGCCATCGGCGTCGAGGCACAGCGCAGCGTCGCGCAACCGTCGCACGATCCGGCCGACCGGCGGCACCGGCAGCGGCAGCAGCGCCTGGCCGAGAGCGTGGCGGCGGAGCTCGGCCAGTTCGCCCAGGGTCTGCACGACCGGACCGCCCAGATCGCGGATCCGCCCGGACGGGCCCGCCTCGACCGCGTCGGCCAGCCGGCCCGCCACCGCGACCACGTCGACCGGCTGGAACCGCATGCCGGTGCGCGGCGCGACACGGAACTTCGCGGCCGCGCCGGCCATTTCGTCGATGAGCTCGTGGAACTGCGTGGCGCGCAACAGGGTCCACGGCACCGGACCCTGGGTGACCACCCGCTCCTGGGCGACCTTGGTGCGGTAGTAGCTGAACGGCACCTGCTCACAACCGACGATCGAGATCTCCACATGGTGGCCGACCCGGGCGCGCTGCTCGGCGGCCAGCAGGGTCCGCACACCCTCGACCATCACCCGCGCGCTGCGCAGTCCGCGATGGGAGGCCGCGTCCACCACCGCGTACACACCCTCCAGCGCCTCGTCCATCCCCGCACCGGTGACCAGATCCACCGCGTGATGCGTGGTCCCCGGCACCTTCTCGGCGGGCGCGGACCGGCTCAGCACCCGCACCGTATGCCCGCGCGCCACCAGATCCCGCACCACCGGCGTACCCAGCGTCCCGGTACCGCCCACAACCGCCACCTGCATGTCGGATCCCTTCCTCGACCGGCCTTCCTCGGACGCTAGAACCACACCGTTTGCCGCTCAACATGATTCATCGCATGCCGTCGGATTCCCCACATTCGCCCGTGCCCCGCGCGTCGATGGGGTTGGATGCGCGGCTTCGCGGGGTCAGATGTGCGCGCCCTTGGTGCGGTTGCAGGCGCGGCAGAGGATCTGCAGATTGGCGGGGCTGGTCGCGCCGCCGCGGCTGATCGGGATGATGTGGTCGAACTCCAGGTAGTGGCTGTCGCCGCATTCGACGCATTTGCCGCCGTCGCGCTGCCAGACCACGGCCTTGACATCCGGTGGGATGGAGCGGGTGTCGCGGCGGCCCGGGGTGAGGGCCAGGCGCTTGGCGATGCGCAGCGCGCCCTCCATGGCGGCGGCCACGAAGTCGGGATCGGCGACCTCGAGGATCGCGCCGCCGCGCGAGGAAGTGGCCGACACCTCGACCAGACCATCGGCTGCGGTCACCGAAACCACTCGGGACCAAGGCATTTCGGTGCCGGTGTCCGGGCCGGTGAAGCGCAGCTTGCGGTTGCTGACGATCAGACGGCCCTGGGTGCGCTTGGGGCCGCGGGCCAGCTGCCGGATGTGTACGGCGGGGAGGTTCAAATGGACCCGCTCGTCGGGATCCAGGTGCAGGCCCGTCGTGGGCTGCTGTGGCAGCTCGCCGGACCGTAGGCGGGTCAGCAGGCGGCCGCGCTGCAGGCGGCGGCGCAGGTCCTCGATGACCGGGCCCGACAGGGACAGCTCCGCGACGGTGTCCTCGAAGTCGTCCACGTCGGACTCGTCCACCACGCCGTCGGCGAAGGTGAAGGCCACCAGACGTTCCAGCTGATCGAGGGCGAGCGGGCGCAGCAGATCCAGGGCGGCGGCGCGGTCGACGCGCTGGAAGCGCAACGCGGCCCAGAGCGTCTCCCAGTCATCGTGCGGGGAGAGGCCACGCAGGGCGCGCTCGGCGCGGGGACGCCAGGTGCGCAGGTATTCGGCTGTCTCGGTGGCACATTCGCGGCACAGCGGCGTGGCACCGAACAGCGCCGCGCCGAACACGCGGCGGCGCGGCGCACCGCAGCGCGGGCAGTGGCGGGAATCCTGCGGCGGGGCCGGGCGTGCCGACGCCGTCCATGTCGTGCCGTCCCACCAGCGCAGGCGGGCCCGATCGCGGGGATCCGGATGCCATTCCGCCCGTTCGGGATCCGGGGGCGGCGGCGTGCGACGCGGCTCGGGCTCGAAGCTGTGCGCGGGATCGATCCGCACCCCGAACTCGCGTACCAGCCCCGCCAGGCTGACCCCGGCGTCGGCCAGCGCCCGGAACTCCCAGCCCTCCGCGGCGCGGGTGAATTCACCCAGCACCAGGGCCGGGACCGGGTCCGGCGTGTCCACGTCGTACCAGGCGACCGGGTGGTCGTGGTCGAACACGGTCAGCCGCAGGCCCGCGACATCGGCGAAACCGCCTGGCACCGAACCGATGACCACGATCCCCGCCACCTCCGGCCCGGTGCGCGGGAGCGAGACCGACAGCCGTCCCGTCCCCGGCGCGGGCTCACGATCCAGCGTCACCGCCTGCGAGACGTGCCGGGGCGCGTCGAACCAGACGAAATCCCGATCCGACCGGGCCCGCCCGTGCTCGGCCACCAGCACGGCCTGCGCCCGGACCGCATGCTCAGACCGCCACGAAAGCACAACCGTCAGAAGCGATGTCGGGACCGTCGTATGGCCACCCATGGTCAGTTTCATCGTGGTCGAACTATGCCACGACCCTCCGACAAAACCGCATGCCCGGCCCTGCGGGCCAATCTGAAAATCGTGCGGCACAGTAGAGGTATGACCAACCCCAAGGGGAGTGACCGTCAGCCCGCCAAACCCTCGACCTCGCGCGTTCCCACCGCCGGGGACATCCTGGCGGCGGCCCAGGCCGC
The DNA here is from genome assembly GCF_040645495.1 of Nocardia sp. NPDC046763. NCBI lineage: Bacteria > Bacillati > Actinomycetota > Actinomycetes > Mycobacteriales > Nocardiaceae > Nocardia > Nocardia sp. NPDC046763. Next base: position 142,809 of record NZ_JBEYYI010000016.1, read on the forward strand.
GGTCGAAGCCGCCCAGAGCGCGGCCGGTCAGGCCCTGGATTCCGCCCAGGTGACCGCGTCGACCGCCTTCGACACCGCCGTCCGCCTTCCGCCCGCCTCCATCCAGCTCGCCGCCCAGCTGCCCGACCTGATCCAGAGCCTCACCATCGCCGTCGAACGCCTCAACTCCACCATCGACCGCCTCGACCGCACCCTCGCCCTGGCCGAACCCGCCTTCGTCGCCTACGACAAAATCCTCACCCGCCTCGAGGCGGCCACCGCCCTCGGCGAGGAGGTCTTCACCCGCCTCGACAAACTCCCCGGCGTCTCCCTGCTCGGCCGCCTCACCGGAACCCGCGGGAACCCGGAACCCGAACCGCCCGAAGGCAAGTCCCGCCGCTCCCGCCGCAAGTGACACCGCAGCACCCCGGCGCCGGGCCGGACTACCCGGCCGAGGGAATGCGGTCGCGGGGCGGGACGCCCAGGCCGGGGAGGGCGCGCAGCGCGGCGGCGGCCTTCCAGACCATCTCGTGGTACTCGTCGGCCGGGTCGGAGTCGAGGACGACCGCGCCGCCGGCGCCGACTCGCCAGCGATTGTCGTGGCGGACGGCGGTGCGGATGACGATGTTCAGGTCGGCGGTGCCGCCGAGGCCGAGGAAGCCGATGGTGCCGGAATAGATGCCGCGGGCCTCGGTTTCGAGGGAGTCGATGATTTCGAGGGTGCGGAGTTTGGGGGCGCCGGTCATGGAACCGCCGGGGAAACAGGCTCGGAGACAGTCGATGACGTCCAGGTCCGGGCGGAGGGTGCCGCGCACGGTCGATACCAGCTGGTGCAGAGTCGTGTAGGTCTCGACGGCCATGAGCTTGGGCACGTGCACCGAGCCGATCTCGCAGACCCGGCCCAGGTCGTTGCGGAGCAGATCCACGATCATGAGGTTCTCGGCGCGGGTCTTGGGGCTGCGGGCCAGCTCGGCTTTCAGCTCGGCGTCCTCGGCGGCGGTGCCCCCGCGCGGAGCGGTGCCCTTGATCGGCTTGCTCTCCACCGTGCGGGCGCGATCCACCTTGAGGAAGCGCTCGGGCGAGGAACACGCCACCTCCAGCCCGGCGAAGCGCAGGAAGGCGGCGTAGGGAGCCGGATTGCACCGGCGCAGTGTGCGATACACGGAGAGGCCGTCGGCGTCGCCCGGGGGATGAGCGCTGTCGGTGATGCAGATTTCGTACGACTCGCCCGCGAGCAGCTGCTCCCGGCAGGCCGCCACATCGGCGAGATAGCGCTCCCGGCCGCGCGTGAGGAACGGCGCGACCATGCCCTCGTCGGCGCGCAGTGCGAGGTCCGGCGGATTCTCCCAGGTCGGAAGGGTTTCCACCACGGCCCGGGTGGCGGCGAGCCAATCCTGTGCGGCGGCAGCGGCATCCGGCTCGGCCAGCGCCAGCAGATGGGTGCGGCCCGCCTCGTGGTCGACCACGATCAGCCGGTCCGCGAAGATCCACTGGGCGTCGGGTGTGGCCGCGCGATGCACCGCCTCGGCACCGCAGTCGGCCTTCATCTCGTAGCCGAGATAGCCGACATAGCCACCGGCGAAATCGAAAGGCACATCCGGGAATTCGATCTCCCGGCGGCGCAGCTCGGCGGATAGATAATCGAGCACCCCGCCCGGCGCCGTGCACGGTCCCGCCGCCGACTCGATCTCGACCCGGCCGCTGCCGACCCGATACCGCACCACCTCCGCCAGCGGCCCGGACGCATCACCCAGGAACGAGAAGCGATCCAGTCCCGGCTCCACATGCTCGCTGTCGAGCCAGAAGGCATGCGGGGAACCGGCATACAGCGCGTCGAAGACCGCCTCGGTATCGACGGCCCGCTCCACGACCGTCTGCTCGACCCGATAGCGGACGGGCGCGCCGACGGTGGGCGGTCTCGAAGTCTCGGCTCCGGTCCGGCCGCGCGTCGCTGCTGTCGGCGTGGATCGTCGGGATATGCCCTCCCGTCGTTGATATTCAGCGGTCAGCGCGGAGAAATTGCGCAGCAACCGTTTCCCGTGCTCGCTGGAAATCGACTCGGGATGGAACTGCACCCCCCACTGCGGCCGGGTGCGGTGCCGCACGCCCATGATCACTCCGTCCGGCGTGGTCGCGGTGACTTCGAGATCCTCCGGCAGTGGTCGCGCCCCACACAGCGAGTGGTAGCGCACCGCCGAGAAGCCCTGCGGCACACCGGCGAACAGGTCCTGCCCGTCATGGCCGATCAGATCCGGGTAGCCGTGCCGGGCCTGCGGCGCGGCGACCACCTGCCCACCCGCCGCGATCACGATGCCCTGATGCCCCAGGCACACGCCCAGCAACGGCAGCTCGGCTCCGGCGATCAACGCCGCCGAGATGCCGAAATCGCGCGGGACATCCGGCCGGCCGGGCCCGGGGGAGATGACGATGTTGTCGAACTCCCCGAGCCCGAGCTCCTCGATCGAGGTCGCCTCGTCATTGCGCACGACCACGGGTTCGACCCCGTTCACCTCGCTGATCAGCTGATACAGGTTGTAGGTGAACGAGTCGTAGTTGTCGATCAACAGGGTGCGCATTTGACCACGCACATTACGCTCTGCGCTGTTTGCCCTCCGCTTCGCTCCGGGCGGGGTTCGCGGCCCCAATGCCTCGATTCTTCCCTCCCTCCGCTCCTCCGCTTCGTTCCGTCGCTCCAAGCGCGGGGAGGCGGAGCGCGGTCCAGAATCTAGGCGGCCGCGAACTTTCAGTGGGGCTTCTGCTGGCGACTGCCTTCAGTTGGTGTGGACCGCTACGGCAGAATGGGCGGCATGTCTGTTGCGCAGCCGGTCGAAGTGGATCGTGACGTCGTCGATTTCGCCATCGTCGGAAAGTGGATGGAAGAGCAGGGCTTGCCCGGCGGGGAGTTCGAGGAGGTGAAGCCGCTCGGCGGCGGCACCCAGAACATCATGCTCCGCTTCCGCCGCGGCGGCCGTGAGTACGTACTCCGACGCGGACCCAAGCATCTGCGGGCCGCCAGCAACACCGTCATCCAGCGCGAATCCCGCATCCTCGGCGCCCTCGGCGACACCGAGATCCGCGCCCCCAAGGTGATCGCCGCCTGCCCCGACGAATCCGTACTCGGCGCGTCCTTCTACCTCATGGAGCCGATCGTCGGCTTCAACCCGCAGAACGAACTGCCCGAACCGCACGCTTCCGATCCCGAGGTGCGCCGGCAGATGGGCCTGTCCGCGGTCGAGGCCATCGCCCGCCTCGGCTCGCTCGACCACGAGGCGCTCGGCCTGGCCGACTACGGCAAGCCGGAGGGCTTCCTGGAACGCCAGGTGCCGCGCTGGCTCAAGGAACTCGACTCCTACAGCGTCAACGACGGCTACCCCGGCCCGGAGATCCCCGGCGTCGCACAGGTCGGCGACTGGCTCGACCGCAACCGCCCCGCCCAGCCGAAAGCCGGCATCCTGCACGGCGACTGCCACCTCGCCAACATGATGTTCTCCTACGACGGTCCCGAGGTGGTGGCCATGGTCGACTGGGAGATGTCCACCATCGGCGACCCGCTGCTGGACCTGGGCTGGCAGATCGCCACCCGCCCGGTCCCCGGCACCACCGGCGCGGCGCTGGTCGGCTCCCTCGGCGCGGTGGGCGGCCTGCCCGCACCCGAGGAGATGATCGCCCACTACGCGAAGTTCTCCGACCGCGACCTGACCCACGTCACCTGGTACACCGTGCTCGCCTGCTTCAAGCTGGGCATCGTGCTCGAGGGCACGCACGCCCGAGCCTGTGCGGGCAAGGCGCCCAAGCAGGTCGGTGATTTCCTGCACGCCATCACCCTCGAACTGTTCGAGAAGGCGCACAAGCTGATGGAGTGACGGCACGGCACGTTGGTCCGACCGGGCCGCACTACGCCGGCTCCTGTTGGGTCGTGCAGTGGATGCCGCCGCCGCCCGCGGCGACCGCGTCGATATCGATCTGCACCACCTGGCGGCCCGGAAACACCCGCGCCAGTGTGGCTTCGGCGAAGGCGTCGGCCTCCGGATCCCCGAACTCGGGGGCCACGACGCCGCCGTTGCAGACATAGAAGTTCATGTAACCGGCCGCGAACTCGTCGCGGGCGAACTCGTCGCGCACCCGCGCCGGGCCCGGAATCACCTCCACCCGCAGCGGGCCGCCCCGGGCGTCGGCGGAGTCCTGGAGGATGGCGAGATGGCGGCGGGTGACGTCGTAGTCGTAGCAGCCCACATCGTCCTCGCGACCGGCCACCACCACGCCCGGGCCCGCGAACCGCGCATAGAAATCGGTGTGTCCGTCGGTGACGTCGTAACCGGCGATGCCGGGCAGCCAGATGACCTTCGAAATCCCCAGCAGCCGAGCCAGTTCCGCCTCCACGTCCTCGCGCTGCCAGCCAGGATTGCGATTGTCGTTGAGCACGCAGCTCTCGGTGACGATGGCGGTGCCCGCGCCGTCGACCTCGATGCCGCCGCCCTCCAGCACCAGCTCGGTCGCCAGCAGTTCCGCCCCGGTGCGCTCGGCGACCAGCCCGGCCAGCTGCGCGTCCTCCCGATACTCCTGCTTGTCGCCCCAGGCATTGAAGTTGAAATCGACGGCTGCCATGGCGCCCTCGCCGCCGACGAAGACCGGGCCGCTGTCGCGCAGCCACAGATCGTCCATCTCCGCGGGCACCAGCGCCACCTCCGGACCGGCCAGCGCGCGGGCCAGATCGAATTCCTCCGGCCGCACCAGCATCGACACCGGCTCGAATCGCGCGACGGTGCGGGCGATCCGGGCCACATCCTCGCGAATGCGGGGGAGCAGCTCGGCCGTCCACACCCGCTCATCGGCCCCGAAGGCCATCCAGGTCCGCCGATGTGGCTGTCCTTCGTCGGGCATCACCCACGGTTGCGGCATGGACCTATTCCTTTCGGTCAGCGACAGCGGAGCAGGGCCTCACGGAGATTGCGCGAACGGACATCGTCGAGCACCGCCATACCCAGACGGTTCATCACATAGCCGAACCCCAGACCCGTTGCCGGATCGGCGAATCCGAACGAGCCGCCGTAGCCGGTGGTGCCGTAGGCGCGTTCGTCGGAGCCGAACCGGAAACCGCCGCGCGACCGGCGGAAGCCGAGGTGATAGCGGCTCGGGGTGAGCAGCACCAGGTCCTCGGCCGGAACGTCGTCGGCGGTGTCGGGGGAGGCCAGGCGGTCCAGCAGGCTCGGCTCGATGGGCAGCTCACCGGTCCGCCCCGCCGCCGCGCCGTACACCCGCGCCAGCGCTCGCGCGGTGCCGACACCGCCGGCGGCCGGGCTCTCCACCGCCAGGAATTCGCGCCGGGCGGCCCGGGCGGGCGCACCGACCTGCGGGCTGTTCAGCGCTCGGAAGGACAGGCCGCGCTTGCTGTAGAGCTGAATGCCGATGCGCACCGGCAGATCTCGCTCATAGCGCAGAATGTCGAGGCCCTCGGTCGCCGACAGCGTGGCCACCCGATCCAGCGAAACCTCGTCCGGCAGGCCGATATAGAACTCCGCACCCAGCGGTCCGGCAATATCCTCGGCGAAGATGCGGCCCAGCGTGCGATGCTCCGGATCGACCCGCCGCAGCAGCTCGCCCTGATACAGCCCGGCCGTGATCGGGTGGTAGCCGTGCCGGGTTCCCGGCCGCCACAACGGTTTCTGCTCGGCCAGCACCACCGCCATCCGATCCAGATCGGCCATATCCGTGAGCCGGATCGGCCGATCCAGCGCCGCCAGTCCGGCCTGATGGTCCAGCAGCTGCCGCACGGTGATGGACTCCTTGCCGTGCGCGGCGAACTCCGGCCAGTGCAGTGCCACCGGATCCTCGTAGTCCAGCAGCCCCCGTGACACCACCGACGCCACCGCGAACGCGGTCATGCCCTTGGTCGAGGACCACACCGGGGCCATGGTGTCGCGCTCCCACATCACCCGGCGCTTGCGATCACGATGCCCCGCCCACAGATCCACCACGGGACGATCCCCGTCGTAGACCGCCACCGCCGCACCGATCTCCCCGTGCCTGGTGAAGTTGCGGCGGAACGCGTCGGCGACCGGGCCGAAACCAGCGTCCACCTCGCCGTGGATCGTGACCTGCTCACTCATGATGGGTTCGATCGTAACCGGGCATACGGTCTGCGCGGGGTCTCGTTGGAGCGGGAGAGCGAAGCGAAGGAGCGGAGGAGGAAAGAATCGAGACCTCGGTGCCGCGAACCCGACCGGAGCGAAGCGGAGGGCAAAATCGAACACAGTAGGCTCGATACGTGCGAGCGCTGGAGCAGATTCGACGGTGGCCGGTCCGGAACGCCGCGGCGGGTGTCGTCGTCCGCGGCAAGGGTGTGGTGGACACCGAGGGTGACACCGCGCACGTTTTCCCGCTCGCCTCGGTGACAAAACCCCTTGTGGCATACGGGGTTCTGGTGGCCGTCGAGGAGGGCGCGATCGAGCTGGACCAGTCCGCCGGGCCGCCCGGATCGACGGTGCGGCACCTGCTCGCGCACACCTCCGGCCTGGCCTTCGACACCACCGTCGTGCTGGCCCAGCCCGGCGCGAAGCGGATCTACTCCAGCGCCGGGTTCGAGGTACTCGCGGATTTCGTTGCGGCGCAGACCGGTATCCCGTTCGATCAGTACCTGCACGAGGCCGTCTTCGAGCCGCTGGGCATGAACTCCTCGGCGCTGGTCGGTTCGGCCGGACATGCCGGCCGGTCCACGGTCGCAGATCTCCTGCGATTCGCCGAGGAATTGCTGGAGCCAGCCGTCGTGAGTGCCGAATTGGTTTCCGAAGCAAGCACAGTGCAATTCCCGGGGTGCAATGGTGTCCTTCCCGGTTACGGGTCACAGCGCCCCAACGACTGGGGTTTGGGTTTCGAAATCCGCGACCACAAATCGCCGCATTGGACCGGTGGTGCGAACTCGCCGCGGACCTTCGGGCACTTCGGGCAGTCCGGCACATTCCTCTGGGTGGATCCGGAAGTCGGTATGGCGTGTCTCGCGCTGGCGGACGAAAATTTCGGGGACTGGGCCCGGGCGGTGTGGCCGACCCTCAGTGACGCTGTAATCGCGGAGTTTGCGTAGAGACCGACACGGGCATCAAGTAACACACGCAACACCGGGCACTCCAGTAAACTCGGGCAACGCCGAGCTCGGACAGGGGCCGTTGGGGAAGACGTCCCTCGTCGAGCCGGAGGTGTCAGTGGTGCACGCGTCTAGTCAGTTCGCGGAGGCGACGTCTGGAGTCGTCTACATCCATTCGTCGCCGGCCGCGCTGTGCCCGCATGTCGAATGGGCTCTCACCTCCACTCTCAAGGCCCCCGCGAAACTGCGCTGGACCGCGCAGCCGGCCGATCCCGGACATCTGCGCGCCACCACCGATTGGTGCGGCCCGGTTGGCACCGGCGGTAAATTAGCCAGAGCATTGCGGGATTGGCCCGTACTGTATTTCGAAGTCACCGAGAACCCCAGCGAGGGCGTCGACGGCGCCCGCTTCAGTTTCGTCCCCGGCCTCGGCCTCTGGAGCGGCTCCACCGGCGCCGGCGGCGACGTCATGGTCGGCGAGATGCGCCTGCGCGCCATCGTCGCCGAGGCCCGCGCCCACGGCCGCGGCTCCGCCGCCGAGATCGCCGCCGATATCGACCGCGCCCTCGGCGCCGCCTGGGACGACATCCTCGAGCCCTACCGCCTCGGCGGCGAGGGCGCGGAAGTCACCTGGCTGCGCCGCGACGTCGGCTGATCCAGCGGCACGGCCGCCGAACCCAGCGAGCCAGCCCTCCCGAACGCCCCAAACCGGGCACAATGCCCAGGGAAGGGGTAGCCGACGAGGAGGATTCGTGCGGACCACAGCGATCGCGGGTGCGGCCCTGGCCATGGCGACGGCCTTCGCCCTCACCGCCTGTAACGACAACACCCCCACCGTCGCCTCCGGCCCCTCGGCCCACCCCGCCACCTCCGCCGCCGCCTTCCCGGCCGCGGGCCACGAGGCCGTCCAGTGCGGCGCCGGCCCCTGGGGCCTGACGGTGGTGGTCTCCACCGCCAAGGGCACCGGGTTCTGCCCCACCGCGCTCTCCGTCGTCACCGCCTATGCCGACGAGCGCGCCAAACAATCCACCGGCGACATCGCCGTCATCGTCGGCACCGTCCGGTGGGTCTGCGGCGAACACCCCTCCGCTCCCAACCCCTATCAGGAATGTTCGAGCCAGAACGAGTCCGCCGACAAGGTCCGCCTCCAGTCCTGACGTCGGCTCCCGGTCGGGATCGGCGATGAACCTGGGGGCATCAGCAGCACCGGCATCGGCGAGCTGACCCTCCGCGGTGGCACGGGCTGGCTCACCATGCCCGCCGGATTGACCTGCGACAGTGTGGCTTCCGCCGAGGTGGTCACCGCCGACGGCTGTGTCGTGACCGCCGCTCCGGACGAGAATCCCGATCTGCGACGACCGCCATCGGGTCCGGGAATCCCACGGCGACAAGCATTCCCGCCTCGTCGCCCACAAATCCGCCTGGGACCCCGACAACGTCTTCCACCACAACGCCAACATCCCCCGGCCTGACAGCGAAACCCGTTCCGGGCCAACGAAAAGCGGGCGGCCTCCGAGGAGACCGCCCGCTATCGCGTTGCCGTGTAACCGATTACAGCGGAATGTTCTTGTTGTGCTGCGGCCGCGCCGGGGCGGCGGCCAGAGCGGCGGCGATGGTGGAGCGGGTCTTGGCGGGCTCGATGACCTCGTCCACGACGCCGATCGAGATGGCGCGCTGGACGCCGCCGGCGATGCGCTCGTGCTCCTCGGTCAGACGCTCCAGCAGGGCCTCGCGCTCCTCCTCCGGGGTGGCCGCGAGAGCCTTCTTGTGCAGGATGCCGACCGCGGCCTTGGCGCCCATGACCGCGACTTCCGAACCGGGCCAGGCGTACACGGCGGTGGCGCCCAGCGAGCGGGCGTTCATCGCGATGTAGGCGCCGCCGTAGATCTTGCGGGTGACCAGGGTGACGCGGGGGACACGGGCCTCGGCGAAGGCGTGCAGCAGCTTGGCGCCGCGGCGCACCACGCCGTCGAACTCCTGCGAGACGCCCGGCAGGTAGCCCGGCACGTCGGTGACGACGATCAGTGGGATACCGAAGGCGTTGCACAGGCGCACGAAACGCGAAGCCTTCTCGGCACTTTCGGAGTTGAGGCAGCCACCCAGGCGGATCGGGTTGTTGGCCAGCACACCGACGGTGCGGCCGCCGAGCCGGCCCAGACCGACCACCATGGAGCGGGCGTAGCCGCCCTGCAGCTCCTCGAAGGTGCTCTCGCCGTCGACGTTGTCGAGCAGCTCGTTGATGATCGGCTTGACGTCGTAGGCGCGCTTGGCCGACTCCGGCATCATGGCCTTGAGATCCACATCGCCGTGCGCGGCCGCGGCCAGATCGAACTCGCCCTGCTCGGCGAACATCGACACCAGGCGGCGGGCACGGTGCATGGCATCGGACTCGTCCTCGGCGACGATGTGGCAGACGCCGGACTTCTTGCCGTGGGTGATCGGGCCACCCAGGGTCGCCATGTCGACGCTCTCACCGGTCACCGTCTTCACGATGTCCGGGCCGGTCACGAAGACGCGGCCTTCGGGAGCCATGATGACGATGTCGGTCAGCGCGGGGCCGTAGGCGGCGCCGCCGGCGGCGAAGCCGAGCACCACGGAAATCTGGGGGACCTGGCCGGACGCGCGAACCATGGCCTCGAAGACCAGGCCGACGGCGTGCAGGGCCTCGACGCCCTCGGCCAGCCGGGCGCCACCCGAATGCCACAGGCCCACAACGGGAACCTTGGAATCGATGGCGGTGTCGATCGCGTCGACGATGTGCTTGCAACCCTCCACGCCCATGGCGCCGCCCATCACGGTGGCATCGGAGCAGTAGGCGACGGTGCGAACGCCGTCGACCTCACCGATGGCGGCGAGCACACCGGACTTGTCGCGGGGGTGTAGCGGGAGAACGGTTCCGGGATCGAAGAAGCGCTGCAACCGACCCAGCGGGTCACGGGGATCGGTCGTGGTGTCCGCATGCGCGGGAGCCATGATGGTCATCGCAAACTCTCCTCAAAGGGGGAAGTGCGGTCGCTGAGAGCGGCTGCGAATGTCGAAGTCCCGGCAGGGATTTCGGGGGGTCTCCATCCGAAACCCATGCCGGGACCGCTTGTCTTACCGACCGGTAAAGCTGAGCCGGATTTCCGGTTTACCGGGATGAATCCGTGTCAGTACCGGCCGAAGGCGAGCGCGACATTGTGCCCACCGAAACCGAAGGAGTTGTTGATCGCGAACTCGATGTCCTGACGGCGAGCCTCGCCGTGCACGACATCCAGATCGATCGCCGGATCCTGGTTCTCCAGGTTCAGCGTCGGGGGGACGATGCCATCCCGGATGCTGAGCACCGTGAGTATCGACTCGAGGGCGCCGACGGCACCGATCGAGTGGCCCAGGGCCGACTTGGGGGCGTAGACCGAGGCGTGCTTGACACCGGCCTTGTGAATCGCGTTCGCTTCCGCGGTGTCACCGACGGGGGTGGCAGTCGCGTGAGCATTGATGTGGGTGATGTCCTTGGGGGACAACCCGGCGGTCTGCATCGCGCGCTGCATGGCGCGAGCCGCACCGCTGCCCTCCGGATCGGGAGCCACCAGGTGGAACCCGTCGGAGGTGATACCCGCGCCCATCAGCCGGGCGTGGATGGTGGCGCCGCGAGCCTTGGCGTGCTCCTCGGTCTCGATGACCATGAGCGCGCCCGCTTCGCCGAAGACGAAGCCGTCGCGATCCTTGTCGAAGGGGCGCGAGGCCGCCTTCGGATCGTCGTTGCGGGTCGACATGGCCCGCATCATGGAGAACGCGGCGATCGGCACCGAGTCGATGAAGCCCTCGACGCCGCCGGTGACGACCATGTCGGCGTCACCCATGACGATCATCCGCCACGCGTTGGCGATGGCCTCCGAACCCGACGAGCATGCCGAGACCGGAGTGACCACTCCCGCCCGGGCCTTGAGCTCGAGACCGACCACGGCGGACGGGCCATTCGGCATGACCATCTGAACAGCCAGCGGCGAGATCTTGCGATAGCCGCCGTTCTTCAGCTTGTCCACCGAATCGATCAGCGCGTCGCCGCCGCCGAGACCGGTGCCGATGGCCACACCCAGCCGCAGCGGGTCGACCTCGGGAGAGCCGGTGTTCTTCCACACCTCGCGACCGAGCACGGTCGCCAGTCGCTCGACGTACGCCATGCGACGAATCTCGACCCGATCGAGCAGCGTGTCCGGCGACACCTTCAGGTGGCCGCCGATTCGAACCGGAAGGTCGTACTCCGCAATGAAGTCGTCCTCGAGAGTGTCGATGCCGCTCTCGCCATTGAGGAGGCCCTTCCACGTCGCATCGACGTCACCGGCGATCGACGTGGTCGCCGCCATGCTCGTTACGACGACGTTGGGAAAGTTCCCGTTCAAGGTGGAAGGAGTGGTCACGGTGTCGGTTCCTACTCGCCCTCGGCGCCGAACTTGGCCTTCAGCTCAGCGGCCGCGTCGGAGTTCTCGGCCTCGAGCTTCTGGATGTACGCCACCGCGTCGCCGACGGTCTTCAGGCTCGCCAGGTCCTCGTCGGGGATCTTGACGCCGTACTTGTCCTCGGTCTGGACGGCGATCTCGACCATCGACAGCGAGTCGATGTCCAGGTCGTCGACGAAGGACTTCTCGATGGTCACCTCGGAGGGCTCGATACCGGTCACCTCTTCGATGATCTTCCCGAGCTCTTCGACGATCTGTTCCTGGGTCAGAGCGGCCACTGTGGTGGCTCCCTTCTTATTTCTTGTAGAGGGTGGATTTTCAATTGTTTGCGACCCCGTTGCTCCATCGCCGTTGATAGGAGCGGGCCGCGAGCCAAGCTAGCTTGCCGCGGTGAGTTCGGCGAGCGCGGGGAGGTCCGTGGGTGTCTTCAGCGCCAGATTCGGGGTGCCCTTGAGCTCCCGCTTGGCGATGCCGACCAGGGTGCCCGCCGGCGGCAACTCTGCCACCGCGGAAACCCCTGCCGCACGAATCGTTTCAGTGCACAGATCCCAGCGCACGGGGCGCGTGACCTGGGCAGCGAGCTTGTCGACCGCGTCCTGGCCGGAGCTGACCGGCTGCCCGTCGAAGTTCGACAGCAGGGTCCTGACCGGCGCGCTGGGCGCGATCTTGGCGATGGCCTCCGCGACCGCGTCCTGGGCGGGAGCCATGAACGCGGTGTGGAAGGCGCCGGCGACCGGCAGTGCACGGACGCGGACCTTTTCGGGCGGGTTCGCGGCAAGGGCTTCGAGCGCCTCGAGCTTACCCGCGGCCACGATCTGACCCACCGCATTGCGGTTGGCCGGAATCAGGCCGAGTTCGTCGAGACGAGCGAGCACCTCCGCTTCGTCACCACCGAGCACCGCGGACATACCGGTCGGCTCGAGTGCGCAAGCTTTGGCCATTTCCGCTCCGCGGATGGCGGCCAGGACCACCGCGTCATCGGCGGAGATGACTCCGGCGACGGCAGCGGCGGCGAATTCGCCGACCGAGTGTCCGGCGACGACTGTATCCGCGGGAAGCGAATCCTGCGGGATTTCCGCGAAAGCCATGAGGGCAGCCGCGACGACGAGCGGCTGGGTGACAGCCGTGTCGACGATTTCTTCGGCGGTCGCAGTCGTGCCCAACCGCAGCAGGTCCAGCCCCGAGGCCTTCGACCACAGCGCGATGCGGTCCGCAGCGCCGGGAAGTTCGAGCCAAGGGGTGAGCATGCCGGGAGTCTGAGAGCCCTGTCCAGGGGCGAGCAATGCGATCACGACTCAAGAAAACACTGTGAAGCCGCTCTCACGAGATGTCGGCGCGAATGAAGCTTGCTTGGCAGTTTTGTGAGGAGTCCACAAAAGACCAAGTGGGCTGTCCGGATCGCCCGATCCTCGAATCTCGTTACACCCTATCCTTCGGATCTGTGATGGGAGTCACATCTGTGGCAGGAGTGGGTGATTCGTTACGAGTTCGTGTCAGCCGACCTACTGTGGCCGCGATACGTAACACATAGGCATCACGCGGATTCATCGGATCCCGGCCCGTGATGTCGGCGATTCGCTTGAGGCGATAGCGCACCGTATTTGGATGAACGAACAGCTGGCGGGCGCAGGTCTCGACGGCTCCACCGCAATCCAGATACGCGTCCAGCGTGTCCGACAGATCGGCGCTGGCGGCGGCCAACGGTAGCACGAGGTGCTCGTTCAGGGCGTCTATGGCCGCGCGGTCGCCGAGCAGGGCGCGTTCGGGCAGGAGTTCGGAGGCGTGCACCGGGCGTGGCGCACCCCGCCAGCCCACCACGGCCTCCATGCCGGCCATCGCCTCCACCGAACTGACATGCGCGGCGGACAGCGCCCGCATGGTCGGGCCGATCACCACCGGACCCTCGGAGAAGGCCTCGGCGAGCAGGTCCGCCAGGAACTGCGACGGATACATCGGGTCACCGAGATGTCCGCTGACTACCATTACCAGCCGCGAACCCTGCACCACGGCGAGCGCGTTGCGGCCGTGCCGCCCGGCCACACTATGTACGGAACTGACAACAGCCACCTGGTCCTTGGGGGGAGTGCCCACAAGAACCGTCGCGGGGGCGGTCGCATCCCAATTGAGAGTGGCCGCACGGGAGAGCATTTCGGGGCCGTTGTCGCCGCGCACCACGGCATCGACGACCAGGGCCTCCAATCGGGTGTCCCACGCGCCGCGCGACTCCGCGGCCGAGGCGTACACCGAGGCGGCGGCGAAACCGAGCTCCCGCCCGTACCGCAGCACCGCCTCGGTGAGCGCCACCAGCTGACGGTCGTTGCGCGCCAGGGCCGGCAGCCACTGCTCGAAGAACTCCATGGCCACCCGGACCATGTCGACGGTCTGGCGCAGCGTCAGCCGCCGTGCCAGATCGTCCGGAATCACTTGGAAGGCATCGAGACTGAAGCGGATATCCGATTCCGGGTCCTGTAGCCACTCCAGGAAGTTCACCACCGCCGTCTGCACCAGCATCTGGACGCCGGCCCGCTGGGCGGCGTCCAGATTGTCGAAGAACGGCAACCGATCCTGCATCGAGGCCACGGCCTCGGTGGACAGGCGACCGGAGAACTGCTTGACCCGTTTCAGGAGGGTGTCCGGAAGCGGGTCGCGCGTCTGCCGATTCGGGGAGAGCGCGCCGGTCGGGAGATAGACCTCATGGGAGGAGGTGCCCTCCTCGTTGATCCGGCGCGGCCTCGGCGGTTTACGTTCCACAGTATTTATGTTCGGTTATGCGTCGCCGCCTTCGGTACCGGGTGCCGCCTTCGGCGCGGCGTTCACGTCGTCGATTGCGTAGCGGCGTGCCGCCTCGGCCACCGTGGCGGGTGAAATCCGGCCCTGAGCAGCGAGACCCTGCAGTGCGGCGACCACGATGGACGCGGCATCCACATTGAAGACGCGGCGCGCGGCCGGGCGGGTGTCGGAGAAACCGAAACCATCCGTACCGAGGGTGATGTATTCGGTCGGCACCCACTGGCGGATCTGGTCGGGCACCGCGCGCATCCAGTCGGAGGCGGCGACGACCGGACCCTGCGCCTTGGACAGCACCTCGGTGATGTAGGGCAGGCCCGGATCCTGGTCGGGGTGACGGAGTTTGGCGATCTCCTTCGCGAGCGCCTCCTTGCGGAGCTCGCCCCACGAAGTCACCGAGTAGACATCGGCCTGCACACCCCACTCCTGGGCCAGCATCTCCTGCGCGCGCATGCCGTCGGGCATGGTGACGCCCGCGACCAGGATATTGGCGCGCAGGTCGCCGGCGCCGCCGGGTCGGTACAGATAGATGCCCTTGAGCAGGCCCGCCACGTCCAGGTTCTCCGGCTCGGCCGGTTGGACGTAGGGCTCGTTGTAGAGGGTGATGTAGTAGAAGATGTCCTCGCCGCCGAATTCGTGGTGCACCGAATGCGATTCGGGATCGGTGCCGGGCAGCGCCTCCTGATAGCCCTGGGCCAGGCCGCCGCCGTACATGCGGCGCATGCCGTCGCGCACGATGTGGGCGATCTCGAAGGAGAAGGCCGGATCGTAGGCGACACAGGCCGGGTTGGTGGACGCCAGCAGCAGCGAGTGACCGTCGTTGTGCTGCAGGCCCTCACCGGTGAGCGTGGTTCGCCCGGCGGTAGCTCCGAGCACGAAGCCGCGGGCCATCTGATCCGCTGCCGCCCAGAGGCCGTCGCCCGTGCGCTGGAAGCCGAACATCGAATAGAAGATGTACAGCGGGATCATCGGCTCGCCGTGGGTGGCGTAGGAGGTGCCGACCGCGGTGAAGCTCGCGGTGGAACCGGCCTCGTTGATGCCCTCGTGCAGAATCTGGCCGATGCTCGACTCTTTGTAGGCAAGCATCAAATCCGCGTCGACCGACGTGTACAACTGGCCGTTGCGGTTGTAGATCTTCAACGAGGGGAACCATGAGTCCATACCGAAGGTGCGGGCCTCGTCGGGGATGATCGGGACGATGCGCTTGCCGATCTCCTTGTCGCGCAACAGCTCTTTCATCAGGCGCACGAAGGCCATGGTGGTGGCCACCGCCTGCTTGCCCGAACCCTTGCGAACCGAGCGGTAGGCTTCGTCGCCAGGAAGTTGCAGCGGCTTTGCCAGCGTGCGGCGCTCGGGGACGAAACCGCCCAGCTGCTTGCGGCGATCCATCATGTACTGGATCTCGGGCGCGTCCTGGCCGGGGTGGTAGTACGGCGGCAGGTACGGGTTGGCCTCGAGCTCGGCGTCGGTGATCGGAATGCGCTGCACGTCGCGGAACGCCTTCAGATCGTCGAGGGTCATCTTCTTCATCTGGTGCGTGGCATTGCGGGCCTCGAAGTGCTTGCCCAGGCCGTAGCCCTTGATGGTCTTGGCCAGGATGACCGTCGGCTGACCCTGGTGTGCCATGGCCGCGGCGTAGGCGGCGTAGATCTTGCGGTAGTCGTGGCCACCACGCTTGAGGTTCCAGACCTCGGCGTCCGACAGCCCCTTGACCAGTTCCTTGGTGCGCGGGTCGCGGCCGAAGAAGTGCTCGCGCACGTACGCACCGTCATTGGCCTTGTAGGTCTGGTAATCGCCGTCGGGCGTGGAGTTCATCAGGTTCACCAGCGCGCCGTCGCGGTCGGCCTGCAGCAGGGCGTCCCACTCACGGCCCCAGACCACCTTGATGACATTCCAGCCGGCGCCGCGGAAGAACGACTCCAGCTCCTGAATGATCTTGCCGTTGCCGCGGACCGGGCCGTCGAGGCGCTGCAGGTTGCAGTTGATGACGAAGGTCAGGTTGTCCAGGCCCTCGTTGGCGGCCACCTGGATCAGGCCGCGCGACTCCGGCTCGTCCATCTCGCCGTCGCCGAGGAACGCCCAGACATGCTGGTCCGAGGTGTCCTTGAGGCCGCGGTCGTGCAGGTAGTGGTTGAAGCGGGCCTGGTAGATGGCGTTCATCGGGCCCAAACCCATTGACACCGTGGGGAATTCCCAGAAGTCCGGCATCAGCCGCGGGTGCGGGTACGAGGACAGGCCGTGGCCCGGACCGCCGTGGCTGTACTCCTGGCGGAAGCCGTCCATCTGGTCCGTGGTGAGGCGGCCTTCGAGGAAGGCGCGGGCATAGATGCCGGGGGAGGCGTGGCCCTGGATGAACACCTGGTCGCCGCCGCCCGCGTGATCCTTGCCGCGGAAGAAGTGGTTGAAACCGACCTCGTAGAGCGCCGCCGAGGACGCGTAGGTCGAAATGTGGCCGCCCACACCGATTCCCGGCCGCTGGGCGCGGTGCACCATGACCGCGGCGTTCCAGCGGATGTAGGCGCGGAAGCGGCGCTCCACCTCCTCGTCGCCGGGGAACCACGGCTCGTTCTCGGTGGGAATGGTGTTGACGTAGTCGGTGGAGGTCAGCGCGGGGATGGCGACATGGCGCTCACCGGCGCGTTCGAGCAGGCGCAGCATGAGGTAGCGGGCGCGGCCGGGGCCCTCGCGGGTGAGCATTTCATCGAAGGAGTCGAGCCATTCACTGGTCTCCTCCGGGTCGATGTCCGGCAGGTATGACGCCACCCCCTCGCGAATCACTCGAACCCGGCCTCCCGCCGGGGATTTGCGTGCCGATCCATTGGTGGAATTCGACGAAGTCGGGTGCATCAAGTCGGTCAAGACGTTTGCTCCTCGTACACATGGGGTGGGACATCTGGTGTGGCGTCAATACCCCGGGTATCCGCTGGTGGGCGGCATACCCGCAACGATTGGTCTGGGGCGCATCTCACATCCTTGCCGATGATGCGGCCCAGGTCATCATGTCAGCCGGAAATCCAGTACGGTTGCGCAGGGAACCGCGCCGCTCGCGACGCCATCCAACACCGCCGGGCTGGATCGGGGAGGAACCAAGTGAAGCTGCTGAACCCGCGGGGGTTCGGACTGGTGTGCGCGTCCGCGGCGGTGGCGGGAGGAATGGTTCTAGCCGGGTGCGCGAACACCGTCGAGGGTACTCCGACGGCGAATCAGGTTCAGGTGACGTCGTACAAGGCCGAGGCCGCGTCGTCCTCGGCCGCCGCCGCCTCGTCGAAGGCGGCGGCGGCGACCGCCAAGGCGACCTCCGACAACTGCGATCCGTTCCGCAAGATCACCGGGACCGCTGTCGATCGCTACAACGAGTTCGTCGATGCGCACGACGGGAACACGGCCGACCAGATCGCCAAGCGCGACGCGGCGGCGTCCGCGCTCGAGGACGCCGCGAAGACGGTCGAGACTCAGGTGGGTGCGTCGGGTGCCGACCTGCAGGCGGATCTGGGGCAGAAGTTCACCGACTATGTGACCGCGGCGCGGTCGCTGGCCGCGGAGGTGCGGAAGATGACGACCAGCTCGTCGGTGTCGCCGCTGAACGACGCGAGTCACAAGGTCAACGATGCTCTGAGCGCGGTCCGGAACGCCTGCCCGGCCAAGTGAATCGGACCGTTCCCATGGTGTGAAACCGGCTTGTCCAATGGATCTCACCGGTCTCAGATACGACATTTAGGGTGCGATTTCGGCCGATCGGCTTGCGCTGGGGGCATTTACCATGTTCGCTTGCAACTACCTATTGTCGGGAGTTGAGGAGGACACCACCGTGGTCGCCGCGGCGGACGCGCAGAACTACGCTCAGAAGCTTGGCATTTCACACGACATGGTGGTTCAGGAACTGGGCTGGGACGAAGATACCGACGACGCGCTTCGCGCCGAGATCGAGGAAGCCACCGGTTCCGAGCTGCTCGACGAAGACACCGACGAGGTGGTCGACGTTGTGCTGCTGTGGTGGCGTGAGGGTGACGGTGACCTGGTGGATGAGCTACTGAACGTGATCACCCCGCTCGCCGACGACGGCGTCGTCTGGGTGCTCACCCCCAAGACCGGTCAACTCGGCCATGTCGATCCGAGCGAAATCGGCGAGTCGGCGACCCCCGCCGGTCTCACCGCGACCACCCCGGTCTCCCTGGGGACCTGGACGGGTACCAAACTCACCCAACCCAAGACACCTTCCAAGCAGCGCTGAGGCCTCCACTAAGGTTTCAGGTAGGCCGAGTGACAACGGTGGATTTCGTGTGTCTCCACGCCGCGTCGCTCGGTGCTGCGCTCAGGACATGAGGATGGAGGGGAAGGTATGCCGCTCGAGGTCGGTTCGGTCGCACCGGACTTCACGCTGAAGGACCAGAACAATCAGGAAGTCACGCTGTCGAGCTTCCGCGGCGAGAAGAACGTCCTGATCGTCTTCTACCCCCTGGCCTTCACCGGTATCTGCCAGGGCGAACTCTGCAAGGTTCGGGACGAACTCCCCAAGTTCCAGAACGACAACGCCGAGATTCTCGCCATCTCCGTAGGCCCGCCGCCCACCCACAAGATCTGGGCAGCCGAACAGGGCTACACCTTCCCCCTTCTCTCCGACTTCTGGCCGCACGGCGCCGTGGCCCAGAACTACGGCGTCTTCAACGAGAAGTCCGGCTACCCCAACCGCGGCACCTTCGTCGTCGACAAGGACGGCATCGTCCGCTTCGCCGAAATGAACAGCCCCGGCGAGCCCCGTGACCAGCACGCTTGGGAAAAAGCCCTCGCCACACTAGATTCATAAACCGTTGCCCGGACGTCCGCGTCCGGCACACCAATCCACCCCGGGCCCGCCCGGGCGATCGGGGCGTATAGCTCAGCGGTAGAGCACTGGTTTTACACACCAGCGGTCGGGGGTTCGATCCCCTCTGCGCCCACGCTAGAAAAAGCAGGTCACAGCCTGTATTTCATGGGGCAACTTTGACCTTGCGGCTATTTCGTGGGGCAAACGTGGGGCAGTCATCGCTAGCCAAGAACTAGCCGGACCAGGGACCACTGACTTTCACCAAGACTTGCGTACCTCTGTGTTGTTCTGATCGAGGCATGGCCGAGTAGCTTTTGGACCTGTTGAAGTGGAATGCCTGCCCGGACCAATCGGCCGGCGTAGGTGTGGCGTAGATCGTGCGGACGTACCTTCCCGAGCCGACGCCTGTCGTTGTCTTCGCCAACCCAAGCGACGCGTGTCGCTGCATCGAAGCGCTTCTTGAAGTTGTCCTGATCGAACGGACGCTGATCGACATGAGCCAGCAGCAGACCGCTACGAACCTTCCGACCGTCATCGACGTAGGGAACAGATGCGGGAGTCCCGAGTCCGTCTCGCTTGATCACAGCGGTAAGGGTCTTCGTCAGCGCCTCACCGATCGGGATAACCCGCCGCTCGGCGTCCTTGGGAGCCTTCATTCGCTTACCGGCCTTGTCCCATGCCCATTCGATACTGATCGTCTTGCGCTTGAGGTCGATGTGCTCCTTGTGCAGGCCCTGCGCCTCACCTACTCGCATGCCGGTGCCGAGGAGAACATCGACGATCAGTTGGTCGAACATGTCGAGAGGTGCACGGAGCGCGGCGATTTCGTCGTCCTCTAGATGCCGCTCCGGCGAGGGACCGGGCTTCGGTAGGACGATATCTACGCATGGGCTTTTGTCGATCAGGTTGGCCTTACGTGCGGCCGTCATGGAGTTGCTGAGCAGGCGGTAGCACTTTTCGACCGATGTCGGCGCCAGCTCCGCGTGTAGCTCGGAGATCCAATCCTGGACGTCCGATTGAGTGATGTCAGTCAGTATGTAGTTGCCCCACTTGGGCTTCAGGTGCCGGATGATGCGATGGTGATCGGCTTTCCGAGTGCTCTCTTCGATCATCCGTCGCATCTCCCAGCGTGGTTGCCATTCGGACCAAGTCATGGCCGGCGCCTCCCGGTAGATCGACTCGCGCTCGTTGTCCTCCTTGGCTGTAGCCTTGCGTCGCGCAAGGTCTTTGGTCGGGAAGATGCCCGCGCTTCTCTTGACTCCGCGCCTATCGCGGTAGACAGCCCGGTATCGACCGCTGGGTAACTTTTCGGCCCACCCCATGGTTCAAACCTCCATCCGATCCTGACCGCCGCTGAGAACGCCGCTTCGTGTCGACAGGCCTGAATGTCCAGGTAACGTGAGGTTGGTGAGTGAGCTCGTGAGCGACGCCCGGAACCTTGCGGAGGTTCATCTCGGTACGGCATTGCCGCGGCGATGGCGACATGTCAACGGCGTTGCCCGCCAGGGTACTTGGATCGCATCAGCCTTCGGGGTCGAAGCAGACACACTCGTCGCGGCGTGCTGGCTTCATGATGTCGGATACGCACCGCCGTTGGCTAGCACGGGTTTTCATCCACTGGATGGGGCTACGTTCCTGCGCGATCACGGTTGGGATGAGCGCATATGTGCACTTGTAGCCCACCACTCCTGCGCGATCCGCGAAGCGAGATTGCGCGGCTTGGAGAACGAATTGCTGACCTTTGAGGACGAAAATTCGCCTCTGCGAGATGCTCTGTGGTTTTGCGACATGACCACCAGCCCGGACGGGGATTTGGTCGGTGTGGAGCAAAGATTGTCCGAAATCTTGTCACGCTACGGTGAGGGGAGCATCGTGTACGACTTCATCCAGGCGGCCCGCGATGATCTGCTTGCTGCTGTAGAGCGAACCGAAACTCGAATAGTCTGCGGATCAGCCGATGTAAGGCTCGGCTAGCCGAGCGTATCCATGGTCTATCCGGAGCCGTACGGACGGATGAATATTCAAACCGTCCAGCTCGGTCTGTGAGACCCATCGAACACTTGGAGATTCAGGACTTGTATGAAGCTGGCCGCCAACCGGCTTCGCACGGAAGCAGATTGAGAACTGCTGTCGAACTTCGCCATCCGAATATGCCATCACATGATTCGGATTGGAGTAGACGCCGACCAGGCCGGTAACTTCGATCTCAATCCCGGTCTCTTCGCGAGTCTCTCGTATGGCCGTGTCTGCTAGGTACTCGCCGAAGTCCTGTCCGCCGCCGGGGATCGCCCACCGCCCGTTGTCGCTGCGCTGAATGAGCAGCACGCGATTTCGATCGTCCAGAACGAACGCGGTAGCCGCGACAACGATGTTGTTGGCCTTGGGTGCGCTTGGGTCATTGTAGTACTCGATACGTGCCACAGTGCTCCTCGGCTAGTGAGTCGACGGGTACGGCTCGGAGCTCTCCCATATGCTATCGAAGCTCTCGGAGTAGAGCTCGAACAAGCTTCCCTCGAAGAGTCGGCGAAGGTGCATGGCCGGAGACTGCGGTGCCATCCGCCCGTGGACATGCATGTTGATCAGCATCTGATCATCAAATCGGAAAATCGAATTGTAGAGAGTCGTGTCGTGGAGGCGGAACTCGATCCCTGCCTCTCCTGTGACGGGTTCGAAGAACGCCAGTACGTTCCGGATCTTGGCTGCGATCGCGCCCTCGCCGATTCGTTCCTCAGCGGTTCGCTGTCGAACGGTATCGCCCTCCGGATTCCCTAGGAGCAGACGAATTTTCGCGCCGTTCTGCCCCTTTCTTTTCAGCTTCTTCAGAAGCGCTGTGTCATCGGTCAAGAACATTCCGGCGTAGACGAGGATGTCGAGCTGGTTCTCGACCCCGTCGAACAGTTTCAACCATAGATCGCGCGGAACCTCGTGCCGGTGTGGATATACGGTAACCACCTCCGACGCGGCGACCTCTGCTGCGCGTTCGGGCGAAAGCGCGTCCGGCCAGATGAACTGCTCGGATTCCTTCAGCAATGCCGCGAGCTCGAAGCGGTGCTTCGGATAAGGCATTGTCTCGTTTCTGATCCATCGATCAACCGTCTTTGTGCTGACACCGAGTTCGCAGGCCACGCGTTCAGGTGTGAGGCCATGGCGAAGAAGCGCGTCCCGCAACCGATCATTCGGCATGCCAATCCCCTTCAGGACATCTATGGACATCGTAGTTGTCCATCAGACGTCCGGACAAGGCTTTCCGCGGGCTGATGTTGTCCTTCCTGCTCCAGCGAATCTGGCTGTGCCCCAACGAATCAGGGCAAGTAGAGCAAAGGAGGAACGCATGGCAAGGAGACGGACGGTCGATCTGGATAGCCCACTTCCGGAGGACCTGATCACGTTACGGAGTGCCGCACAACTCGCAGGTGGCGTGCACCCCAAGACGATTCGACGCTGGATTGATCTCGAACTCTTGACCGGCTATCGGCAAGGACCGCGGCTGCTGTTCGTCAGCCGACGCGAGGTACTGACATTGGCACAGCCCCTGACGGGTGGTGCGGCATGATCAGCCTTTCGCTTGTGCTGCTCATTGTTGTTCTAGCACTTGGGCTTTTCCTCCCTCAGCTCGGGGTCCTTCTCCTGATCGCAGTGCTTCTGCTGGGTGCGGCCGGTCTGATCTGGAGCTGCTCCAGCCCCTTCAGCCGTCGTCGACGGGGTGGTCGGCGATGAACGACTACTTGATGTTCGGCTACCACGATCGTGACCGGGCGGGCATTCCGGTCTCGCCGATGGCTCTGGCGGTGCTGATGTTGCTCGGGTTCGTGTTCGCCGCGGGCTTGTACCTGGGTGTGCTGCTGTTCGGCACCCGGGAGGCGTTGCCGTCCACCGTGGTGACGTGCCCTGCGCCCGGCATGCAGCAGGTGGCGGTGTGGCCGAAGGGCTGCCCGCGTGAGGCGGTGAGTCATGAGTGAGCCGGGGATTCGGTTGCAGGCGTGGGAGACTCGGCTCTCGGAGTTCACGGCTCAGCAGTACGCGCTGTCGTTCGACACGCTGATCAAAGCCATCGGCAAGAGACCGCGGGACGCGTACCGGTTTTCGTCCCGGTTGAAGAAGCTCGGGCACGCGGAGGTGGCCCGGGTCGATTACGGGTCGCCGGGGCCGTGGCGGAACTCATCGACCTTCGACGAGTCGGAGACCGTCCCGCACGGTCCTCTGTGGCTGTCGCTGACCCGTGAAACCAATTGGGGTTACCTGGAATTCGATCCGGGGGACTGGCGGCCGAAGCCGTCGACGGCGGCGCATCTGACCGCGGTCACGGAATTGCGGCTTGCGCTGACCGGCCTGGAGACCGATCCGCAGGCGTGGACGAGTGAGCGGCTGTTGCGACGCTGGCTCAAGACCGACACCGGACGCCCCGATGTCCACATTCA
The DNA here is from genome assembly GCF_040645495.1 of Nocardia sp. NPDC046763. Classification (NCBI taxonomy): domain Bacteria; kingdom Bacillati; phylum Actinomycetota; class Actinomycetes; order Mycobacteriales; family Nocardiaceae; genus Nocardia; species Nocardia sp. NPDC046763. The sequence goes on from NZ_JBEYYI010000016.1 coordinate 166,314, forward strand.
CGATGCCTGGTTCCGGGACTTCACCGACCCGGACAAGGTGTGGGCGATCGAGGTCGAGCTGTCGCGCAAGTTCGGCGACGGCCGCCTCCAGCGCACGATGACCGCCGCACTGGATATCGCCGAACGTAATGACTTGGCCGGCGTCCTCTACTTCGTCCGCGGGGACAGCGTGCGCAAGGCCGTGAAGGGCGTCGCCACTCGGATCGCGCATCAGCGCAACCTCGATCACCTCCCGAATCTCGAAATCCATGACCTCGACGCCACTTTGGCGCGCAAAGGAGTGCAGTAACCATGCCCCAACCCAGGAAAAACCGTCCGCTACTGATCCTCATCGACGAGATGGGCGGCGCATCGGATACCGATCTCACACGCCAGATGCGAAGGGCCTTCGCCCGGCTGGGGATTCCCCCCGAGCACGTTGGTCTGTGGCCGAACATTCCGTGCCCGGATCTGTGGGCGATGCCCGCGAAGGACATCCGCAAGGAGTTGGAGCGGCTCCTCGATCAGTCACACCTGCCGGGTGGGGAGGTGCAGTCATGACCGGATGTGTCCCGTTGATCACCTCGCAGGACTGCGGCACCACCCCCGCCGTACCGCCCGCGCCGACCCCGGTCGCCCCGGTGCCCGATCCGCCGCCGTCGTCGCCGGAGGTCGTGGTGAATTCGGTTGCCCCGCAGACACCTTCGCCGGACCGGTTCGAGAACTCCTCGCTGCCCAATGGCTGGCATGCCCCGAACTGGCACCTGCACATCTCCAGCGTGACCGACGTGATCGCCTGGCTGGGCACGCTGCTGCTCGGGCTCGGGTTCCTGGTCGGGCTGGCGGTGGCGATGGTGTGGTTGGCGCACTGGCGGCGCTGGGATGCCCGGCAGGTCCGCAACTACGCCCTCGGCGCGCTGGTACTGCCGCTCGGGGCCATGGCCATCGCGAACTCCTGGTTCGCAGCCCCGTCCCTGTGGTGGCAGGGCACTCAGGTCTTCGCGCATTCGGGTCCCGGGTCCGGGGCCTTGGTGGCGATGACCGCGGGCTGTCTGCCGCTGGCGTGGGGTGCCGCAGCGGTGTATCGATCGCGGTTCCTGTCCCGGCTCGGTACCGAGGGCGTGGACTCACCGTGGAAGACCCGGCGGCTGCTGCGCCGTCAGCAGCACGGACAGGCCGATGCTGCACGCCGTGCCGCGAAGTATGGTGCGCCGCTGACCACGGGGTGGCTGAAGAACCGTGTCGTGCTGGGGCCGCTGTCGGAGAAGACCGACGCGACGCAGCCGACCACGATCACGCAACTGGCCCAGAAGCGGTCGGCGAAGTTGGAGATCCCGATCGAGAACCTCGGGCACATGATCGTGCTGGGTAAGTCGCAGATGGCTGGCAAGACCACCATGCAAGTCCGTCTCGGCACCGCCCTGTACGAGGCGTACTGGCACCGCTACGTGCGGACCGGCGAGAAGCGCCCATTGCTGATCTATCTGGATTGCAAGGGCGGCAAGGCCGGATTGGCGACGGGCCGCCAGGTGGTCAAGATCGCGCACCGTCAAGGGACCCAGCCACAGCGGATTGCGTTGTGGCCCATCACGAGCCGGTTCGACATCTGGGACATGAACGAGGACGACCAGACCGCCACCCTCGAAACGATGATCAACCCGGTGCAAGCCACCGACGCGGGCGCAGAGCACTTCAAACAGAACCGCATCCGGGTCGTGCAGCTGGCAGTGAAAGCCCCGGGCGGGAAACCCAAGAGCAGAGACGACTTCCTGCAAAGGCTTTCGCTGGACTGGCTCACCAATGCCTGGGCAGGCCACAAGGCGATCCTGGCGGAGATCGCGGATCTTCAGCAGAACAAGCCGCCCGCGATCGGGGATGTGGCGGGCAAGTTCCGCAACATCTTCAACGCGATCGGCGAGGGCTTCGACGGCGGCCGACCCCTCGACTCCTTCGACGTCATCTACGCCACCGTGCCCGGCACCGTCCGCGGCGAGTATGCCCGCGCCCAGGTCGCCGCGATCACGACTCTGATCTCTCAGTTCGCATGCAGTGATCATGACCGGCAGATCATTTTGATCATCGACGAGATGTCGGCGGTGTCGGACAAGACCGGCGGTATCAACCAATTCACCATCGCCGAACGTCTGCTGGGCATGGGCGTGATCGGGATCTTCTCCGCCCAGAACCAATACGGGCTCGGCCAAACCCAGGACGAACGCCGCCGCCTGATGGAGGCATGCCCCTCCGGGGCGCTGCTGATGAATCTCGAAGGCGCAGGCAAGGTCTCGGAAGTCTTCGGCACCCGCCCGGTCACCGAGAACTCCCGGCACTCCAAGGGCGGCAAGGTCGGCGACGAAGGCACCCTGGGCAACCGGGAAACCTTCTTCATCGACCCGAACCGGCTCGCCGAATTCGGCCGCGGGGACGTGGTGTGGGTGCACGCCCTCAAAGCCCAATGGGGGCACGTGGTCCCGGTCGAGCTGGACGAGATCACCGAACTCCCTGCCGACCCTTACCCGGAGCGCTGGGCCACCACACAGCCGCGGGTCCCGCTGCGGGCGGTGCGGGATCTGGATTCCGGGCGTGCCCGCCGCGCCGACTTCGGTGCCGACGGCGAAGGCGGTGAGGTCGCATGACCGACTACCTGCGCCCCATGACCGCCTACGTGGCCACCCAGACCGGCCACCACCACCCCAGTGATGACCACCCCGGACAGGCCACGGCGGACCGCGTGACCGCCCAGGACAGCCGGGCGGACACCACCGAAGACACCCCGGACAACGAGGCGGACAGGGGGTGGACACGATGACCAAGCACACCGACAAACCCCGCGGCCACCGGGTCGCTCAGGCCGGGTTCGTGTTCGGGTCGCTGACCTCAGTGGCCACCAATGTCCTGCACACCTATCTCCCCACTGTCCACATGCCCTCCGGGGTGGCGCTGGTGATCGCGGCCCGCATCGGGTCCGCCGCCTGGCCGCTCGGGCTGCTGCTCAGCATCGAGGTACTGGCGCGGGTGGCGTGGCGGCGTGGCCGTGGCTGGGCATTGGCTCGCTTCGGCGGGGCGGGCACGGTCGCGCTCGGGTCGGCGGTGATTTCCTACAGCCACGTCCGGGACGTGCTGTTGGCCTGGGGATATGGTCATCCGGCCGCCGAGTTCGGGCCGCTGACCCTGGATGGGCTGATGGTGGTGTGCGGGTTCGCGCTGCTGTCACTCACCCCCACCGAGGCAGACGCCCCGACGATCCCAGTTCGACCGAGTGCCGATCAGGCACGCCCGGAATCCCTTGCCGTGCGGGAGATTCCCTTGGCGGCCCAGATCGAAGCGATGGGCGAGCCTGTCCGCTCGGCTCCCGAAGCCGTGGCCATGGTGTCCGGACACGCGGACACGACCGGTGCCGGGGCGGACAGCACCGAGGACAGCGAGGCGGATACCCGCCGCCAGCTGGCACGGGAATTGCACGCCCAGAACTGGAGTCATGGCCGCATCGCCGCTGAACTCGGGGTCAGCAAGCGCACCATCCGCCGCTACGTGTCCCCCGGGGCGGACACCGATCCGGCCACCAGTGGCCACGCGGACACCAGCGAGGACATCCGGGCGGATGCCCCGGTTCCGGCGGACACCAGCGCGAGCGTGCTGCCCGCGGAATGGCTGCGCGGCATCGACACCAACCACCACGACAACCACGAAGGAGTCCTGGCATGAGCACCAACAACAACGGCAAGGGCATCGATTGGGACGGTGAGCTGCAAATGCTCATGGAGTCCTCGGGCATCAAACTCACCGAACTCGTCCGCCCGAAATGGACCACACGAGCCCGCCGCCGAATTCTCGGAGCCCGCGCCTTCATGGCCACGGTCGTGATCACGGGGCCGCTGATGTGGGTCACCGCGGAGTCGGGGGCACCCGAGGCAGCTGTGCTCCCGGTGGTGGTGTGGCTGACGGGCTGGATCGGGTACGGCGCGTGGATCAGTCTGGGCCGCCCGGACTGGAGCATCTCCGCCCATACCGCCCGCGATCTCGGTACCGCCGGATTCGAGGCCGCTTCGCGGTTCTACTTCGCCCATTCCCGTCCCCTGCGCGCCCGCTGGCGGGCTTGGCGGGCCGCCCGTGACCGAGATCGTACCGAGGTCGTCTCGGTGCCGACCATCGCCTGATTCACCACCACTTGAAGGGAACCAATCATTATGTCCAGCAACTTCTTTGATCCGAAGTTCACCGCCGAGTTGTGGGCCATGAACGGCCAGGCCATGGCCAGTGAGTTCGCGGAGATGTTCGACGAACACACTCGTGGCCTTGCCGGGCAGTACTTCGCGGATGCCCGTGCCTTCGTGCTCAACCTGGCCTGCACCGCCCCGGATACCAGCCCGCCGCGGTCGATGCCGGAATTGATCGAGCGAATCAACCCGGTCTGGTTAACCACCGCATGGGCCAGCGATCCGGAGGTCGCCGCCGAGGTCGCGGTGATGCAGTCGGCCAAACCGCCAATCGTGACCGAGCTGGCCCTGATGCTGCAGGGCCTGGCCGCCGACATGAACGCCGCCGGGACGGGAGCCGATTCCGATGTCCGGTAACGAAGCCGACGAAGCCGCCCGCAACTGGCCACAGCTCATGGCGCTGCTGATGCAGCTGCTACAGCGCATCCAGCACGCCAGCGCCGATGGCTCGATCCGCCTGTCCCGCACCGACTACAAACAGTTCGTCACCGAGTTGCGCGACGCCCAGAAGACCCTCAACCACGAGATCACCACGACCCGCGCGTGGTATCAGGCCCGCACCGAGGACTACCAGCGTGAATCGGCCGCCGCCAAGGCCCGCGCTGCGGCCGGCGCATCCCCGGAGGAGCAGACCAAGGCGACCGCGTACCTGTCCGGGTTACGCGCCAGCATCGAGCACACCGTCCACGACACCGTGCTCACCACCGAACAGCGCGGCCAAGTCGTGCAGGCCCTCGATGCCGTCGACAACGACCCCGCGAAGCCATTGGCACGCAACGTATTCGAACCCATCAGCGGGAAGGCTGCGGTGCAGGCCCGGTATGCGGCGGGGGCCAGTGAGCAGGAGGTGGTCCAGCATCGCGAACAGCTCATCCAGACCGCGACTGCCGCCGTCCAACCGGCGAACTCGGAGATCACGAAACTGCGGCAGGACAACACGCGCCGGTTCGACGATCTCGCCGGACGCCTGGACGCACTCGAAGAGCGCCTCAACACCCTGATCCCTCAGCAGACCGCGAACACCGAGGCCACCAACGGCCACGGTCCGGCCCGCAACAACCACAAGGCCCGCCAGCATGCCCGTCAGCAGGCCGAAGCCCATAACGGCGACGGCGCAGCCCAGCAGGCCGAAGCCGTAACGCACGGCGGCCCTGCCGCGCAGGCCGAGGCCGATCCCGAGCAGCGGAGCGAGGAGCAGCGGCCCGCGGCCGAGCGAATCGCCGAAGCGTGGGTGAAGCCCGAGGCCGAAGCCGCGCAGATGCAGGCCGAGGCATGACCGAAATGGCTGTGCCCCATGGTTTTTCAACAACAACACAGAAAGGAGCAACCAATACGACAGCTGAACGCCCGTGATGTCTTGGCATCACATTCCTGAGGCTTGGACAACCTCACCGAGACCAAGTCTCGGAAACCGAATTATTTCAACAACTTTCAGGAGTATCTGAAATGTCTGGAGAGACGACTCTCACCATCATCGGCAACCTGACCGCCGACCCGACCATCCGTTTCATGAACGACACGGGTGACGCGGTGGTCAACTTCACGGTCGCTTCCACCCCGCGGGTCTTCGATCAGAAGTCCAAGCAGTGGAAGGACGGTCCGGCGCTGTTCCTGCGCTGCACCCAGTGGCGCGAGCCCGGTCAGAACGTCGCCGATTCCCTCATCAAGGGATCGCGCGTCGTCGTGGTCGGCAAACTGCAACAGCGGGAGTACACCGACCGCGAAGGCATCAAGCGCCAGGTCATGGAGTTAGTGGCCGACGAGGTGGGAGTGTCCCTGAAATACGCCGTGGCCAAACCCGTCCGATCCAAGAGCCGCAGTGGCGGTGGTCGACCGAATCCCAAGGCTGACAACAACTCCGGGGCCAGCGATGACCCGTGGGCCAGTGTCCAGCCGAACGAGGATGAGGTGGCCTGATCATGGCGTGTGTCCTGAGCCGGGCCGAGGAACCCAACGGCAGCGGCAAGAAGATAACGACCCACTGGCACGAACTGACCACCAACCTCCTGCTGGAGCTGGGGCAGGCCGAGCCGTCGATCGCCATCACCTGGCAGCCCGACCCCGAGACCGGAGTACAGGCGTACCTCAGTCTCGCCGAGGCTGCCGCATTGGCTGAGGCGCTGGTCACGGCACTGGAGCACTGCGAATCGTTCACCACGAGCGACGGCCAGGACTCCATGCCCGATTGGGTACGAGATCCGTTCCCGGACGGTATCCCGCCCTACTTCGGTCCCAACGCGCGGCCACTGGAGGAGTTCTGAAGAACACCTTCCAGTGCCACAACGCCATTCACACCCACATCCAGAAAGGAATCTGATCATGGCGTACCTGGGAACCGATGCTCACGGGAGGTCGAATGGTGAGTATGGCCGCGGCGGTTGCGGCGAGATCGAATTGCATTGGCACAACATGCCCGATGCCACGGTCGAGCTGTTGCCGGTCAACGACATCCGCGGCGCCATCGAGATCCGCTGGCGGCTCCAGCCCACCTTCGAGGGAATGTTCGCCGATCTCTCGGTCGCAGAAGCCCGCGCCCTGCGGGACAACCTGGCCGCGGCGATCGCGAGCCTCGAACCCACCACCATCGGCGTCATCGACAACGAGGTCAGCGACGCGGTACTCGTCAACGTGGACGGCACCGTACTGACGCCGAAGGACGAACTGGTGCACTGCCGCCGCTGCGGTGGCCGGATCGTGCTGGTGTTCAACGGGACCGATTACTGGTGGACCCACGAACCGTTCTCCATCAACGATCACGAGCCAGTCCAGGCTCAAGCGATCCCGTGCGGGCGATGCAGTGGCGCGATCGAGTTGCTGGACAACGGGATCGATATCTGGTGGGTTCATGACACCCATCCGGTCGATGGCCACGAGGCCACGCCGGTTCGGGCCGCGGTCGTCCCGATGATCGGGGAGGTGGCGTGATGAACACCAGTCAGATGATCATAAGGTCCGAGCGGCTCGGGCGGCTGCTGATCGCGATGGAGCCGGGCGCGAAGTTCCGGTTCACGTTCCTCTACTCGATGGGCGGGCAGTACCGGTCGGTGTCGGCCGAGCTGACTCGTCCCGGGACTGCGGATCTGTTGCAGGCCATCACCACTGCCCTTCAGGACGGGGCTCCGGTCATCGACGGCGAGCCAGTCGTAGCTGACACGAAGGCCCACGGGGTGTGGGTGGCCGAGCTGATCAAGGAACGCGACGAGCTGAGAGACGAGTGCAAGGAACTGCTCGATCAGGTGCAGTGCCTGCAATGGGATCTCGGTGCGCTCCAAGCCCAGCACGAGCTGTGCCCGCAGTCACGACCAGCAGTCGGGAGGGCCTGATGGATCCCAACGTCACCCTGCGTGAAATCCGCAGACTCGTTCACGGGTACGTCGAGCTTCGCGAGGATGCGCCGGACCGCTACATCAAGGTCAACGGGTTGCTGTTCTGCCTGACAGAGTCAGTGACCGACCTCGATCGGTGGCTACGCCGCGGCGGGGTCCTGCCCCAGGACTGGGCGACCAGTACAGGGAGGGCGTGATGGACCCGAACGAGGTACTGCGAATCATCCGCGAGTTGATTACCGAGTTCGATGAGCTGCGGGACGTGCAAGACCGTGGTGACTCGGAACTGGTGATCGACAAGCAGGCCCTGCTGTTGCTCCGGTTCATCGGGAACTTCGAGGATCTGGATAAGTGGCTGCGTCGGGGTGGATTCCTGCCCGGAGCGTGGTCGCAGAACCGGGCGTCGGCCGAGGAGCCTGAGCAGTGGATCGCCGAGCGGGATTACCTGGTCGGCAACCACAACTCTGCGGTCGAGGCACTCGCCGAGCTGACAGACGAGTGTGATCAGCTTGCGCATGATCTCCACCACGCTGAGTACGAGCGGGACGAATTGCGTTCCGAGCGTGACGGTGTGCGGTGGGAGCGTGACCAACTCGAAAGTGATCTGACCCAACTGCGGTGGGATCACGACGATTTGGAGCGTGATCATGCAGCGTTGACTCGGGAGCGTGACGAGCTGCATCGCCAGCTGGCCTACGTGGAGTCTCAGCTGCCGCGCTTCCAGCACGGAGGGGCGTGGTGACCATGCTGGCCGAGGTTCACGTCATCGACCGATCGGCGCTGTATGCGGTGATCGGGACCGCGCTGCAGGACCTGCGGGAAGTCGGGGTGATCGTCGGTGACATCGATGTCGCGGACGAACAGATCGTATCGGCGATCCAGGCGAGGTGGACAGTGTTCACCGACAGCCACGAGGTTCCGCATGACCGAATATCTCGACGAAATGTGTTGTGGGCAACCGATGGTGAAGATACCGGCTCGCCCGGTGGATGCGCCGTTCGAGTACCTCATGCACTGCTACGAGTGTGGTCACTATGAACCGTGGGATGTCGACGAGGACCCCACGACTGGTGACAGCCAACCCGCGGGAGGACCGGCCGTGCGCGGCTCGGGATACCAGTGGTGCGGCTGCCGGGACTGCTTCGACACCGTGGTCGGAACAGCCAACACACTGACTCTGTGCGATGACTGCGCAAAGGCAGGGTGCGAGATCCAGGACGGCGAGTGCCAGCGAGAAGACGCCTACGGAAACGGAGGTGTCCGATCATGGCCAAGGCCAAGAAACCGATGAGTCAGCGAACACAGCTGAGACTCGGGCGGGAGATCCAGGAACAGTACGACGATGGGGCCAGCTGGGCCGTGATCGCCGTGGACTTCGATCTATCGGAGTACAAGGTGAAGCAGCTCGCGAAGCTCTACCGGCAAGACTGTGATCGGAGAGCCCACCAGCACCAGTTGACCTTGTTCAGCTGATCTCTCCACACAACTGAATATTGATCTAGCGGAGTCCGTGCCTGTTGACGCCAGGCACGGGCTCCGCCCCTTTTTCTACCAGGCCACTGGCCGCTTCGGTCAGCCCGTTATGGCCGGGTAGGCCGGGCGCATTACTGCCCGGCCCCCCTCAGAACCGGACGTGCACACTTTCTATGCATCCAGCTCAAGCAAGCTCCACGGGTTGTCGCCAGGCTCGGCAAAGGGAGGATGCTCGACCAGACTCGAGCTAGATTCGTCCCGTGAACGATTTGGGGGACACCTTGTTTGACCTGTCCGAACCAACCGGGCCCCAGGGGTCCGATGAGGGCGTCGCTGACGTGCTGGGATGGTTTCGCCAGCAGAAGGATGTTGAGAAGCGCTTCGGTGACGGTCTGCGTCAGTCGATCGATGAAGTCTTGGATGGGCAGCGCACAGGCCGGTTCGATCCTCACCATAAGGACCAGCTCGACAAGACCGAGAAGACCTACCTCGGTACGAAGGTGGAGATCGTCGTCCGAGCCGAGTTCGAACTGCCTCGAGGCGATCGGATGGATTACAAAGTCGCAGGACACGATGTCGACGCCAAGTGGACCATTGGAAGCAACTGGACCATCCCTCGCGAAGCGATGGGGCACATCTGCCTGCTTATGCGTGCTAATGACTACAAGCAGGTCTTCGACGTCGGTGTACTCCGGATCCAGCCCAACCTGTTGAACAACGGATCGAACCAAGATGGGAAGAAGACCATCAACGAGCTGGGCCGACTAGAGATCGCATGGTTGTTTCGCAATGCTGCACTGCCCCCGAATTTTGTCCTCTCTCTGTCGCCGTCGATCAGGGACAAGGTGTTGGGCGGCAAGACAGGACAGCAGCGAATCACGGAGCTTTTCCGGCACGTGCGTTGTGTGCTGATCGGCCGGGTTACGACTCAGACCGTTGCTAGGCAGCTAGACCCGATGAAGCGGGTTCGCGATGCCCGAATCAAGCTGAAGGACGAGGGCATCGCCATCTTGGGGCACCAAAACGAAGGCAGGAGAATCGCTTCGGCACTGGGGCTTCCGCTTCCAAACAAGGGCGAACTGCTGTCGGTACGGCTGGTGCAGGTGCCGGAGGGCGGCGCGATGGGGCCGACCGTCGAAATCGGTGGCCGATGTTTCGCAGTCAGCGACAGCGACGAACCCACCGCGCCGCTCCCACCAATCAGCAACTAGCGGGCCTCGCAAAGCCGGCAATGCACTTTGTTGGCTGGGCGTGCCGTGCCGGCCGTACCTTTCAGATAGGGCTTGAGATGGCGAGCGATCGCTTCGGCCAGCATCGGTGGCACCGCGTTACCAATCTGACGGGCGACCTCGATCTTGCTGCCGCACCAGCCGAAGGAGTCCGGGAAGCTCTGCAGCCGAGCCGCTTCATAGTGGGTGATCGGTCGGTCCACACTGTTAGCAGGGTTATCGCGCTCCCACTGCGGGTGCAGGTACTGGCCCTTTTCCGGCTTGTAGAACTCGGTGCGGATGGTCAGAGATGGCATATCCCATCGCATCCGACCCATCACATCGGTGGTGCCGGTCTTCTTCTCTCGCCAGCACCGCGACAGCAGATGATCCGGTAGATCGAACCGGCCACCGCCGGGAGGGATATGGCGGTACCTGTCAAGCGAAAGCTGGGTCGGGTTCCGTCCGATGTGCAGTTCCGGGGTCTTGAAGACCCCGCGCACTCGCTCGCCGAATACTGAGATCCAGGAGTCGGGGAACTCCTTGGTCGCGGGAACAGCTGGCAGGCCCTCCAGCACAGAACGCGTGCCGTGCCAGGCGGGAGAGTCACCCATGGCGCCCGCCGGCGCGTGGGTGGGAGTGGGCAGTGGGATCCTGCCGATCCGAGAACCGATCACGATGGTGCGCTTGCGGCGTTGGGGGACACCGAAATCCGCGGCCAGTAGAAAGCCGGCCTCTAGGTGGTACTCCTCCAACAGGCCACCCGGACGAGCCTCCGACTTGAGAAGAGCGAACTCGCTGGATGAGAAGAATCTGTCGACGTTCTCAATCACGAAGACCTGAGGCCGAGCATGCCGAACGAAACGGATGTACTCCTTCCACAGCTTGTTGCGTGGGTCATCAACGTTTTTCGAGCCGAGGTTGGAAAAGCCCTGGCACGGTGGACCGCCGATGATCACGTCTGCGTCCGGGATGTCTCCATCTGGGATGTCTGCAATGTCGGCGAACCTAGTGTGCGATTCCCCGAAGTTAGCCGCGTACGTGGCGGCAGCTTCGAAGTTGAACTCTACGGCCATCACTGGCTTGTAGTCCTTTGCGGCCACGAAGCCTGAGGTCATGCCACCGCAACCTGCGAACAGGTCGATCATTTTCAACGTCCGTGAGCTCACACCGTCAGACACTAGCCGACCCCTCCGACGAACTGTCGTATCTCATGGTTCGACCTACCGCGGTGTGGTGCAACCTCAGATCTCCCACGTCGGTAGGTGGATATCCACCTCAAGGGTAGTGAACCTATCGGTGGATATCCACCTGTGGCATGGTGGTGTCATGCCCAGCCAGCACCGCTACCCGGCAGCCATTTACCGTGCCAACCCCGAGCTGCGGCTACGTGCACGGCGAGCGATTGAGCAAGTGGACTCCAACGTCAACAGCCACATCGTTGAATTCTTCCGGTGGCTGGTGCACGACACCGATGAGCTCCCACCTCGCCCGGCCGAACCGATCCCGCCATCTAGCGCCGCACACAGTTGACTTGGAACGGGCGGGTTGGGCACCGCCCGTCATCACGCAGAGGGAAGGGTCGCCTGCCTCGGCCGCAGGCTCGGTCATCGGCTACTTACAGGATGTTCGCCGAGGGGTGGGGTGGGGGCGTGTGAACAGGACGGGCAGGCCCCGCCTGCCCGGCACCACTGCCCGGCTCGGTGCCGCGGTTCCGTCGTGTCAAGCACGGCTTCCCGATCCCCGAGCCGTCACTGAGGTCGCCGGGCCGCCGCGCGGGAAGCCGTGCTTGACAGGGCGGCGGCACCGTTAAAATCGCGCGCCCCCAGCCCGCCCCGGACGGGAGGGACTTCGAACACAGGGCCATGTGCCGGAGTGGTTCTCAACGTGTGACAGGCGAAAACTGGTGTTGATCAAGCTGATTCGGGGCGTAAAAGCCGAGTCAAATGGGTGTAAAGGTCGTCTCCCGGTGGAGAAAATCTATGCCCAGCGTGGTATGTCGAGGTAAAACGTGCACAAAACCTAGACAGATCACCTACATAGTTTTGTCGGCGTTTTGTGTCCGCCCTGCCTCCTGGCCAGCGGTGATGTGCTCCCCTCGAAAGGATCACCATATACACACATCAATGTGTATATGGTGATCCTTTCGAGGGGAGCAGTTGAGTAGAAGAGGAGGCGGGACGGGGGTAATTGGTAGGTAGGTAAAGGGTTTCGGTGGGTAAGCAGTAAGTGGTTACGTTGGGTAATGAGCGTTGCTGTTGGGTAGGTGGTTGCGTCGGGTGACGTGGGGTGCGTACGTGACGGTGGCGTAAGTGGTCAGGTCCGGAGCGCTGGCGCGGTGGTGTCGTCCGGTGCGAGGAGTTGCGTCGAGGTGGCCGAGTCCGGCGTGAATGGTCGCGGTTGCCAGTCCGGTGCTGGGTGTAGCCCGGAAGCACTGTGCGGGTAGTGGATTCCGTGGGCGCGCGCCGCATGGTAGCCGCACCGCCCCTCCGCGCCCTAGGACGATTTTCCGACCGGCGGACTGGTATCTGCCTAGCGGTGGGGCGACCGGAAATTCGTCCTAGGCCGGGAGCCTCTGCGGTGCGGCGGGCAGGCGGTGGGGGCAGGCCGCGGGCCTGCCCCGGACAGAGCGCGACGCGCGCCCAGGGACTCCACGCTCTATCCGGGCCTCCCATTCCCATTGACACGTACGTGTCAAAACCGTTGGGCCGCCGGTTGACACGTACGTGTCAAGCCCTCAGGAGGGCACGATGCATCGCATTCGATCGATGCCGACAAGCGGGGGAAGACGATGAAGTTCTTCCTGGGCACCCACCAGCCGAGTTGGCTCACCCGCACCACCGAACCACTGTTCATCAGCGACACGCGCCTACGAGACCGAAAAACCTTCCCGCGCGCTCACGGCGAATGGGCCTTGGACAGTGGAGGATTCACTCAACTCCAGAAGCACGGCAGCTGGGACTCGGTCACCCCACGCCAATACGTGGACCGGGTCCGCCGTTACCACGACGAAATCGGCAATCTGTCCTGGGCGGCTCCACAAGACTGGATGTGTGAGCCGATCATCATCCACGGCGGCCGGATCGGGAAAACCGTCTTCGCAGGAACCCACCTGTCGGTACCCGAACACCTGCACCGCAGCGTCGCCAACCTGATCGATCTGCGCTCGCTGGCACCGGACCTACCGATCATCCCTACCGTTCAGGGATTCCAGCGCGCCGACTACGAACTATGCCTGGATCTCTACGCCAAGGCCGGCATAAACCTGGCCACAGAACCGATCGTCGCTATAGGCAGTGTCTGTCGTCGTCAGAACACCAGCGAGGCCGCCGAGATCATCACCACCATCACCGAAGCCGTTCCAGGTATTCGACTGCACGGGTTCGGGATCAAGACCGACGGCTTGGCCGCGTACGGTTCACTGCTGGCGTCCTCCGACAGTCTGGCCTGGTCCGACACCGCCCGCTGGGAACAGATCCTGCTGCCCGGCTGTACCGGACATAAGAACTGCGCCAACTGCATCCGGTGGGCATTCCAATGGCGCGAGAAGGTCCTCGCCTCACTTGCCGGGCATGCGACCCGAACACAGCCCTGTGCCAGTCCTTCTCGGCGCTCACCGTCCAGAAAACTGGACAGGATAACCCGCACTTCACACCGGCTGGCCTTGTCTGGGTTTCGGACCGACGCTGCCCGCCTGGAACGTGACACCAGCATCCGGTGGGCCCACCGCGATGGACTGACCATCCGTCAGATCGCCGCTCTCGTTGATCTCAGCCCAGCCCGGATCGGCCAGATTCTCACCGAACCCGACCACGGACCTCTGATCGACGAACTCCGTGCCCTGCGCCAGAAATGGGGCGTCGATGCCGACCCCGCCATACGCGCGGCAGCTGACCACATCATCGCCACTCTCACTGCTGCGGAACTCGCCGAGAGGCTGGGCGAAGTTGACTGACTCCGACACCATCACCGGCCTGCTCGTCACCGCTCTGGAAAACACCTGGGCCGCAATCCGATCCCACCACCCCGCCGTTCCGAACGTCGTGCTGACCGTAGGCGCCGGATCAACCGGCGGCAGTGAACTATCTCTCGGACACTTCGCGCCGAACCGATGGGTACGCGGCGAGTACGAGCTACACGAGCTGTTTGTGGGCGGGGAAGGGCTTCAGCGCGGCGTGGTCGATGTGCTCGGCACCCTGCTGCACGAGGCCGCTCACGGTGTCGCGGTGACGCGCGGGATCAAGGACACCAGCCGCCAAGGCCGTTGGCACAATGAGCGATACCGCGCCCTTGGTGAAGAACTCGGGCTCACACTGGCGCATCATGACAAGATCGGCTGGTCGATCACCACGGTGCCGGATCAGACTCGCGAACTTTTTCGGGAGGAGCTGGGCGAGTTGGCGTTTGCTCTGGTTGCCTATCGTCGACGTGAGCCGGAGCGGCGCGGCGGTCGAAAGTCCAGCAACAACGGGTTGGTTGCTAGATGCCGCTGTGATCGCAAGATTCGGGTGTCACGCAGTGTCTACGATGCTGGACCCATTGAGTGCGGTGTTTGCGGGCTTCCCTTCATGGTGTCTGCTGACGAGTGTGAGGCGTCAACTTCGTGATCAGCCTTCGGGCCTGCCGGAGTACTCAACGTGCGGACTATAGAAGTCGGCTGTTCAAGCTCAACTCGAAGGTGGCTTCAGTCATGTTGAGTGCATCGAACCACGCTGGCAGCTGGACGTACTCGCACGTTGAAGGTCGTGAGCTGTGAGGACTCTCACTGATCGTCAAAGTTCTCGGCCGGCGCTTGGGCTCCGGCAGATGGCTCGCGCTGCGCCCTGAACAGGGCATATCGGGCATCGTCGTGTCGTGAGTGAAGCTCTCGCTAACCTTGTGTCCCAAGGTGCGCAAAACGCCATCTGATGTCACGATTGTGCTGCTTACACGCGAAAAATCGTCAGATACTGGTAAGAAGTGGTCTATGACCGACAAGACGAGCCGACCTGCCAACACCATGCTGGTGGCCTTTCGCGCTGAGAACGTTCGGTCCTTCCGGGATCGAGTCGAGTTCTCTATGGAGGCAACTGCGCTCTCCGAGCGGGGTGTTGCCCGCAAGATCCCATGGCGTCAAGATCGAGAGAGTTACAAAGAAATTCTTCCGGTCGCAGCTGTATTTGGAGCTAACGCATCCGGAAAGACCAACTTGTTGCGAGCCATGGACGATATGCAACGTGTCGTTTTGGCTTCGTTTCGAAACAAACGGCGATCGGTTCGGCCGCGAAGGCTCTTTCGGCGGCCGTTTCTCCTCGACCCGGCATACCAAGATAAGCCAACTTGGTTTGAGATCGAGCTAATTATTGGCGGCGTTCTCTATGAGTACGGTTTCGAGCTAAACGATCGAACAATTGTCTCCGAGTGGGCCATATATC
Source organism: Nocardia sp. NPDC046763 (assembly GCF_040645495.1). Taxonomy (NCBI): domain Bacteria; kingdom Bacillati; phylum Actinomycetota; class Actinomycetes; order Mycobacteriales; family Nocardiaceae; genus Nocardia; species Nocardia sp. NPDC046763. The sequence goes on from NZ_JBEYYI010000016.1 coordinate 181,931, forward strand.
ATCCGAAGGGGCGGCCTGCCAATCTTTTTCGTCGCCAGAAGGGTGGAATAGTCTTTGGTGAGCATTTGAAGGCGAGCTCACATGCCAAATTGCTTCGAAACATGGTCAGGGCCGACTCGTTGTTCTTATCTGTTGTCGGGGCGATAGATCTGTCTGAGTTGAGTGCACTCAACTCGCTATACAATTGGTTCGATCGCAATTTTAATCTCTGTGCTGCGAGTAGCAGGGAATCGCGTTGGGCCTACACTACTCATTTGCTTGAGCATGAGAACAGGCGAGATCAAGTACTTGAGCTTCTGCAAATTGCAGATCTAGGAATCACCGACGCTCAGGCGCGTCAGGCTGATCCGGAGGTGCTTGAGAAATTTCGTACCATCTTTGAATCCATGCAGGAAGTGCAAGATGATCCGAACTTGACAATTGACGCCGAGGCGATCGTTGGATTTTCCTTGAGTCATCAAGGAGTCGGTGGCACTTACGAGCTTGACGCATCCGACGAATCGCTTGGAACGCTTGTTTGGCTCGGACTGATCGGACCTCTGCTGGATTCCCTTATTGAAGGTACTGTTTTGCTTGCCGATGAGCTAGAGTCGAGCCTCCATCCTGCTTTGGTGACTGAGATCGTTCGGATGTTCCAGAATCCGAAGTCGAACCCCCAAGGCGCCCAACTGATCTTCAATTCTCACGAAGCTCGCCTGCTTGGAAATTCGAGCGAAGATCGCGTAATCGGTCGTGATCAGGCTTGGTTTGCTGAGAAGTCGAATGATGGAGCAAGTGCGATATATCCATTGTCGATCTTGGGTCCACGCAAGTCGGAGTCCATCGCACGTCGATACCTTGAGGGACGCTACGGAGCTACGCCGATTCTGAGCCATTCCGAGTTTGGTCACTTTGCTTCGCGTATTGCATCGGGCAGTGAATAAGTGAGCCAATCAAAGAAGCTCTCAAGTCAGGTTAAGATCGCGGCTAAGGCTAAAAATAAGCAAGTTCGTGTGTATTGTGAAGGTGAGGCAACTGAAAACAACTACCTAATTCACTGGTATCGAAGATACCGGGATAGAATTATCGTCAGCATTGCTGAACATGGGGAGACGTCTCCATTGCAGATTGTCCAAAGAGCAGCCCGTGAAAAGAAGCGAGACGAAAAGGAACAATCAAGAGGGAAAGGCGATGCTTTTGACGAGTACTGGTGTGTGTTCGATGTTGATGAACATCCGTTCGTGCCTGAAGCACTGCAGACGGCAAGGGATAATGGGATTCATATAGCTCTATCGAACCCTTGTCTTGAGCTGTGGTTCATGCTTCACTTCGACAATCAGCAGGCATGGATTCATCGACATGATGCTCAAAAGTGCTCTGAAGGGCATCTAGGATGCAAAAAGAGGCTGACTCCGGCTGCTTTGACCGCGTTGGATGAGAAGATTGAGCACGCAAAGAAGCGTGCCATTGAACTCGACAAAAAGCATCTGCTTGATGGAACGACGCTTCCTGCGAATCCGAGCACTGGGATGTGGAAGCTGATCGACGAAATACGAGGCGTTTCGCAGTAGTGCTTGTAATGAAGCGAGCTTGGTGCAGAACGTCGCAGCGAGGGTGGTGCGGGGATCAACCTTCGAGCAAGGCTCGTTAGTGCCCTGTCAGGGAAGCCTTCAGCGGTTCATGGGGCAGCGTCGGGGGTCACGTGGGGCACTTATGGGGCAGACAGGTGTCCATGCATAGGTTGTTGTGTTCGCTCATGCACCTTCGGCGGGTGTGGTGAACGTTGCTGAGCTGTACGGATGTCTTCTCAGGTAAGCCCAGGTCCGGGGCGTAATGCTTGGACAGTTCCACTCACTGGTTTTACACACCAGCGGTCGGGGGTTCGATCCCCTCTGCGCCCACGCTAGAAAAAGCAGGTCACGGCCCGTATTTCATGGGGCAACTTTGACCTTGTGGTTATTTCGTGGGGCAGTCATCGCTAGCCAAGAACTAGCCGGACCAGGGACCACTGACATTCACCATGGCTTGCGTATCTCTGTGTTGTTCTGATCGAGGCATGGCCGAGTAGCTTCTGGACCTGTTGGAGTGGAATGCTGGCCCGGACCAATCGGCCGGCGTAGGTCATGCGGACGAACTTTCCCGAGCCGACGCTGGTCGTCGCCTTCGCCAACCCATGCGACGCGTGTCGCTGATCGAAGCGCTTCTTGAAGTTGTCCTGATCGAACGGACGTTGATCGACATGAGCCAGCAGCAGACCGCTACGAAACTTCCGAATCACCAACAAGAGTAGCGATTCGGTGTCGGTGATCGACTCGGCCGCCCACACGGTTACCGCCACCATCCCGGTCGGCAAGGGGCCGGTCGGTGTGGCGGTCGACCGGGGCCGCACACCGTCTATACCGCCAACTACAACCAGAATTCGGTGTCGGTGATCGAGCCGCGGCGCTGACTCGGGTGCAGGTGCGCACAGACCAGCGACCTGACGACAGAAACCCGGAACACATCGACGCCTCTCACGTCACTATCGCCGTTTCGGTTGCGCGGCATGATGTCCGGCCGTGGTCGATGAGTTGTCGCGCCAGCTGGTGCTGGGCCGTGGGTTCGATCGCTTGCTCACCCGCCGGTCGCTACCGGCAGCGAGTCTGCCCGATCGACCGACCCGCTACATCTCATTGGGGGGCGATCTGACCGGACCGAATCCGGGTCGATCGCGGCAAATCCGGCTCGAAGTTTGAGGGAATGGGGACCATGAAAGCGGGTTGGGTAGGTGGTTGCGTCAGGGGCGGATGTTGCGGTCGGGAGTGCGCCACCTCTGGTGGCGTGTTCGTGCGGGAGGGCGCGCTCAGTGAGGGAGGCAAGTCAGGTGCGACCGCGGCGGTTTCGAGCACGCGAGTTTCAGCACCAGACGGATGCGCAGCGCGGCACCGCCAGTGTGTCGAGGTTGGGGACCACAACAGTGGGTGACCATTTCTTCGCGCACGATGCGAAGGAAGGTGATATCCCTTTCTTGGGCATGTGATTCAGCGGATGCCGGGCGTGCGCGGGTCCGGACCGAGGCAGGCTTGAATGACGCAGCCCGGCGGGGTATCCGCGAACGGCGGTGCCAACGGGTAGTTCAGGCAGCTGAAGACATTGCAGCCTGGATATGCCGCGGGCCCGATGCCGAGGACCGCGAGCAGCAGATTCGTATCCGCGTACTGGCCCGGATCCGCGCGTAGCGGTGGTTCGACATACGGACCGGGATCGGGCACCAGAGGGTCTTGGAATGCCGCGAACAATCTGCGGAAGAATTTGTGCGGCAGCTCCGTGGTGTCCTCCAGGGCCCCCTCAATGCTCTGGTTGCTGACATTTCCGAAGGCTCCGGTCCACATCACCGTCAAATCCAGACTCGGCACGATGAAGACGTTCTGCATGCCGAGTCCGACCATGAAATACACGTCGGCGGGCTGGAAGTCGTGGGACTCTTCGCATCCGAGGCCGATCCAGAGCAGGTAGCCAAAGCACTTGTAGGCTGGGGATGGCTGGCGTGCCATGCGCAGATAGGTCTCGGAGACGAGTTGCTGTGTGCCCCAGCGCCCGTTATTGCTCACCAGCAGACCGAGCTTCGCGAAATCGTTCGGCGGGATCATCAGATGGGCATACCCGTAGGTGTGCCCGGCGCGATCGCGCGCCCAGTAATAATCACTGCGTTCGATGCCGAGCGGATCGAAAAGCTCACGCTGCGCGAACTGCTGCAATGGCTCGCCGATGGCCAACTCGATGACATAGGCGAGCAGATCGACATCGCGCTCGCTGTAGCTGAATACCGCACCCGGCGGACTGCTCAACGGCACCCCGAGCGCCTGCACGGCACTATTCGGATCGATTTGAATCACCCCGGTAATACCCTCGGTAACTATGCTCGCCGCCAGGCCGGACGATTCGGTCAGCAGATTCTCCACGGTGATCGACCGATGCTGCTCATCACCGAGTCCGGGCGGCAGATACCGATCGATCGGCGCCTCGAGGTCGAGTTTCCCCTGATCCCAGGCTATTCCGGCGAGCAGGGAGACAACGCTCTTCGTCGCACTCCAGATATTCCACGGGACATTGCCGGTCTCGTCGTTCGTCGGCCCCTCACCGATCAGGCAGTTGTGCCGGAACACCTGCACATTCAACCGATTATGCTCACTGGCGAACGCCAAGGCATCCGCGAGCAGTCCCGCATCCAGTCCAACCTGTTCCGGAGCCGCCCGTTCCGGGTCCCGCCCGGACGACACCTCACACGACAGCTGCTCGGCGGGCGCGGCCTGCGCACCCCCGGCGAAAACGCTCACAGCGACCATCGATATCGCAGCAGTTCCGGCTAGGAATCTGTAGATGCGACCCATAGCTCGAGGCTATCGCGCCCGATAGCGCCAGAGCGGACAACAGGCTGAATAAGGTTCAGCCGAATGCAAACCGGGCGTGCCGCTCAACGTCGAATATTCCAAGATTCCTCTTGGAGGACATCGGCGGTGTGTCCGTACTGCGAACCATCCAGTGCCGGAGGCGAGGGTCGTGAGTCCGGTCAGTACCGACGCTGTGGGCGGTGACGATCCGATGACCGCGCACCCCGCGGTGCCGCCTGGGGTACCAGGGCGTGTTCGTACCGCGAATTATCCATGCGCCCATGGCATAGATCGCGAGTCAGGTCAGCGCTGATGCTGTGACGACCGCGCACCCCGGGGCGCTGCCGGGGACATCGGGCGTGTGCGTACCGTGAACCATCCGGTGCCCATAGGAATGGGTCGTCAGTGCGGCGCGAAGGTTACTTCTTAGGCTCGGTGAGAGTCCCGAAACGAGCCTGCTCAGTTCCTTGGCGAACTCCCGATCTTGACCGCTCATCGTGCGAAACGTGGACAGATCGGTGACCCGGTTCGACCCGGGTTTCGCACCCCCGACACGCAGATGTCGGTGTCCGTCATCGACCGGTAGCGCTGTGGGACGCGGTGTTTGGTCAGTAGTTCGAGGATCGCGCTCTTGAACGCGTGGTATCGCCGGGCGAGTTCAGGAGCGCAGCGACTCGAAGATGTCGCGGTAGTACAGGTGGGCCAGGAAGTGCCCGCCTGCTTGCAGGTGCAACGTTGCGCCCGGTATGCGGCGGGCGAGTTCGCCCGGCCAAGACGGGTCGATGAGTTGGTCATCCGTCCCCGCCCATATGTCCACCGGCACTCGGATGTCCTCGGGCGCGAAGCCCCACGGGCGCACCATGGCGCGATACTCTTCGACGACGCCGTGTGGTTGCCGTAGTGCCTCTTGTGACATATGTGCGAACGTCGTGAAACCGTAGGCCCTCAGTACCGCGCCATCCGCCGGTCCGAGATCGCGCGCGGCAAGCCAACCGTAGAGTCGCGGGGCGCATGCGGCGGCGAGCCCCATGGCGCGAAAGCACATCCGCGCGCCCCACGGTGCGTGGCGTGACATGCGGATGTATGTGCGATCGATCGTGGGCAGACCATCGAATGCGCCAGGTTCGGTCAGCGGTAGCGCCCCAGCAATGATGGCGGTCCGCGCTACCCGCTGCGGCAGCGCGCAACTGACTGCCGCGGCGTACTGCCCACCAAGAGACCAGCCCATCACGGCAAACCGGTCGACATCGAGCCGGTCGAGCAGCTCGGTGACGTCGTGGGCCCAGTCCAGGATGGTCCGGCCCGGTTGCGGGTCCGAACGGCCGACGCCCGGTCGATCGGGGGAGATGAGCCGGACCCTGCACAGCTCGGCGGCTGGCGCGGCGGCGGCCACATCGAGACGACAGGCCAGCCCACCGTGCGCGTTGAGTATCGCGAAACCGTCCGGGTCGCCGTATTGCGCGTAACTCAGCCGCCGCCCATCCCGCAATCGAACCACTTGGTAGTCCTCATCGGCGACGTATTCGGGCATGACCGACCTTTGCGGTTGATGACCAGTGGATTCGGTACCCCGTCATCGTGCCACCGATTTGTGATGACGAGCGGTAGCTGGCCATTGTGCGCAGGTGGACTGTCTGGTCGGCAGGCATCGAGGAGCGAGCCGACCGCGAGTTCCGGATGTGGCGCACGCACAAGATACTCCGGGTCGGCCGGGTACTGACAAGGGCCGCGGCAGCAATCCCATACCCCGCTACAACGCTCTCTACCAATAGGAGGCGATCCCGCTGGCCCCGTTCACGCCACCGCAGACCTTCTGCTGCCGGCCGGCCGCGACGCCGCCCGCGGAATGATTGTGGAGGCTTCAGCCAACCGGCTGCTGTTGCGAGAGGGCGAGCGACGTCACCCGCAGATCACCGAGATCCCCATCGCCCAACCGGTTTTCGTGTTAGGGCTACTTCGCTGCGGTACCACTTTCCTGCACAACCTCCTTGCACTGCACCCGCAATCAATCGAGCTCGGGATCGTGCGCAGGCACCATGAAACAGCCTATGACGGTGAGGTTCTCACCGATACGGTGGGCTTGCACCCAGTTCGCCGCCGCGCCTTTTCGGTCAGGTCCTCCCACTGCCGCAGTATGTCGGCATCGGCGGGGACATGAGCCGCTGCTCCATCCGTCGGCACTCGTGCGCACCCGTCGTCGCCGACGCCCTCGGCTTCTCCGCCAACCGCATGAACCGGGTCTGGGTCGAGGTCGGCGGAAGCTGGACCACCTACGCCACTCGGAACAGCAGGAAACGTCCGGAGTGAACCAGGAATACAGATCACTCGAATCCGAGCCGCTGCCGTGTTTCGGGTCCGCCTCGCGGTCGTGGCCGGCCACTATCGCGTGCTGAAAAGTGTCATCGGCGGTCGGAGGAAGGGCCACGACCGCGGCTACCTGGTCGGCGCGGATCGTTTGGTGTAGGCGGTGATCGGGACGGTTTCCACGTGGTCGATACCGTCGACTGTGCCCAGCCGGTGAGTGAGGTAGTCCAGCAGGTCGGTCGCATCGCGGCAGACCACGACGGTGAAGAGATTGCAGTCGCCGGTCGTGGCACCTACGAATGCGGTCTGCGGATCGGCGGCAAGTGTTTCGGCGACGTGGAGCAGCCGGGCGGGGGTGACGGTGAGCCGCAGCAGGCACTGCATGGTGTAGCCGAGTCGTGTCGCGTCGACCTCCACATCGAAGCGAAGTACCGCCGATCGTCGCAGATCTTCGACGCGCCGGCGTATCGACGACTCCGACCAGGCGGTGCGGCGCGCGAGTTCGGGGTAGCCGGCGCGGCCGTCCATCGCCAACCAGGGGAGTAGCCGCCGATCCAGCTCGGTGAGCGTGACGGGTCGGCTGTCCACGGGATCGGATGGCAGTAGCGCGGCCACTTGGTCGGCGCCGAGGGCGGAAGTCCTGCCCGCCCAGCGGCGATGGGTCAGATGCTGCAACATCTGTTGCGCGGTCACGTCGAGTATCTGGGGACGGCGAGCGAGATCCGCCAGCGGGGCAGGGCCGCCGGCTGGGATCCGGAACAGGCACATGATCTCGGTGCCGCTGGACAGGATGCTCACCCAGGAGGTGTCGGGGCGTCTCGCCAGCGCCTGGGCGAGGCCGAGGGCACCGTCTGGGCATACGCGGACGCGCACAAGCCATTCGGCATATCCGAGCTGGTGGGTGTCGACGACACCGGTCACCCGGACCAGCCCGTGGGTTTTCAGACGTGCGAACCGGCGCGCCACCGTCCGGTCGGAGACGCCGAGGACCTCGCCGATTCTGCTGAACGGTGCACGACCGTCGATCTGCAAGGCATGCATCAACCCGAGATCGATCTCGTCCAGTCCGACCGAATCCACCACGAAAGTGTATGCCCGTGTCGGATACCGCAGCGTTGCAGGGAACTTGTCGACGGCCGGGCCCGGCCCTTCCAGGATGGGTGTCGTGACAAACGATATTCTCGGCTTCCATCACGCCGGTATCCTCACCCGGGATCTCGACGGGCTCGAACAGCGATACGACTCTTTCGGTTTCACGCTGAGCCCGCGTTCACGGCATGCGATGAACAGCCTGCCCGGGGAACCATTGGTACTGGGGTGCACCGCCAATCTGTGTGCCCTGTTCGGCGACTCCTATATCGAGCTGCTCGGAATCGTGGACGAGTCCGCCCCGGATCCCTGGCACACAAAGGAGATGGCCAGCGGGTTCCGGCTACTGAATCTCGAGACAGCCGATACCGCGGCCACGAATGCCCGCCTCACCGCGGCCGGACTGCGGACGTCCGGAGTGCTGGATCTGCAGCGTGAGGTCGATACCGTCGACGGTCCCCGCATCATGCGTGCGAGCGCGGTACACATCGACCCGTCGGTGACGCCCGGGGTGAATCTCGGGCTCGCCCAGCATCTCACCCGCGCATACGTGCATCAGCCGCGGTATCTCGATCACCCCAACGGTGCGCGGGGAATCCATTCGGTGCTGATCGTCGCCGACGCCGCCGAGCTGGCGGCGATCGTCGCGCACTATGCGCTCATCGTGGACCGCGCTGCCCGTGTCGAAGGTCCACTGACCGTGGTCGAAATGCCCTCGGGACGGCTGGAATTCGTCACTGTTTGCGACGCTGCCGAGGTCTTGCCCGACGAGCCCACGGCCAGCGGTTCGCGCAGCGCGGCGATCACGATCCGTGTCGCCGATATCGTGAAGGCGCGCGCGGTAGTCGATGCCGGCGGTACGGCGACCCACACCACCAGCGGCGGCTTCTACGTGTCAGCCACCGACGCGCACGGTGCCGGATTGTTCTTCATCGACTGAGGTGACGCACTACCGACCACGTGACGACCGAAAGACCAACCGCCGAAAGAGGATTCGACAATGCCTGTACTGCCATGGATCGCGGGAACCCATCAACCGTCCGAACAGGATTCGCTGCACGTGTTCACGTCCCGGCTGCCCCTGCGCCGCTACCGTGATGTACCGCGTTTTCTGGTATGGACCTGGCGGATCGGCGATCAGCTCCGGAAAACCGATGGCTGCGTCGGCTTCACGCTCGACGCGCACCTGTTCTCGAAGACGTTCGCAACCCTGTCCGCCTGGTCGGATCCGGACACCATGAACCACTTCGTCCGCAGCGGAGCCCACGCCGCCATGCTCGCCGACATGGCGGGCCGGATGGGCCGACCGACCTTCGTCGGCTCCGCGGCCACCGCCGGCGATATTCCGCTGGACTGGACCGCCGCCCGCGCCCGCCTCGCCGAACACGAAGAATGACACCTCGATGTGATTTGTCAGTGGTCTCGGCGTAAGTCGGCACGTGGACTGAACCGAAGTCCTGGCACCCGCTTCCTGGCTGCGAACACGTCGACGTTGTCGAAACCTTCGCCCGTGACCGCGCCCAGGAGCTCTCCGGCGCCGAATTCGCCAATGTCCAACCGCATTCGGATGCCCAATCCGATGCCGCGGTGCTGATGGCGCTGATGAATCCGGGCGAGCGGCTGCTCGGGCTGGACCTGGCCCACGGCGGCCACCTCGCCGTGGGCACGGAATTCGCCGACCGGCAAGCGCGCACGCTGTCGGGTGCCGAGATTCTCGCCGAACGGCTCACCGGCACGCCGATGGCCGCTGAAATCAATTCAATTTGCGGTATAGCCACTTTCGTTCCATATAAGCGCCCTGGATTCTTTCGATTCTGATCCCGCGAATCATCGACTATCGGTACCAGACGCCGGAATTCCAATCGCCGTAGTCCCAGACGTTGAAATCGTAGCGATCATGCGCACCCGCGAACACGTAGCCCCACCAACTAGCCGATGTGTCACAGATCGGATCGTCGTGGTTGCACACGGTGAGCACCGGGATGTTGCCGAACCAATCGTCGACTCCGGCCAGCGGATAACCGATGAGCCAATTCCCGGGAGTCGAGGACAGCCCACCCGAACCGGGTCCCGGAGCGCGCTTGGGATCCGATAGCAGAATGGCGTTCGCATTGTCGGCATCCTGGTGGGCGGTGACCCAGGCATGCAGAATGCCCGCACCCTCACTGTGCCCGATCAACCGGACATGATCGCGCGGACATTCAGTGCGGTGTGACCAGAAGAGCCGGTCGAGTTCGTTCAACGCCGACATCGGATCGACGGGGTCGTACCCGACGGACTGGTCGACGTACGGAGCGAACACCGACGGGTCGCCTGATCCGCCGATTCCGATGGCCCAGTCGCCGGTGCAGCCATCGGCCCGAGCCGCCGGGTTCGTCGCGTAGGTGATGGAAAAGAGGATGGCCAACAGTAATGCGGCGAAGAGCGCCGTTGCTCTACGCATGATCGTACTTTCTTCTTTGTTCTTGCTTCCGGGTTCGGCCCGGCCCGAGCAGGATGAAACCAGAAACTACTGGCGTTCTCGCCTGCTGGCGAAACAATTACCTGGGCCAGGTTCACCTGGGCCGTAATGAAACATCGGAGGCCATGCTTCTTTCACCTCGATGCGAGTAGTTTCCGGTCGCCGCGTGACCAGTACGGCGCGTCCGCTTTCAGCTTACGCGATATTTCGTTTCAACCGATTGAGCATCTGTAAAGCACTTGTACCCGGTTGTCGGCGAAATGCGTTGTCCAGTCACGGTGGGATCGGAGCTGAATTCCGCCGGGGTTGTCTCTTGAAATCGCGTGTCTGCCACGGTTTTTCGTGGGGCAATCTTCAGGCCGATACCGCTGCACGGGGTCAGCGGGTCCAGCGGAGGACGTCGAGGGCTGCGCCGGCGAGGGCGGCGTCGGTCAGTAGTCGAGGGCGTGTTCTGGCTGGCAGACATCCAATGGGGACGGGAGGTATCGGACTATGGCGTCCAGGAGTGGGGTGGGGGCTTCGGAGCCGCAGAGGATGGGGATGGTGTCGCCTATGCGGGTTGCGCGGCGGATTCGGTGATGTAGTTGGTCTCGGGGGAGTTCTGGCTGGGTGGTGGGGGTAGCGGGACCGACGCGTTGGGCTGTCACTGTCGTCGCGAGATTGCGGTGCCAGGATTCGGCGAGTTTCCAGTGATTGCCATAGATTTCGGCGGCCAGGGGTTCGAGGGACCAGAGGGCGATCAGGTCGATGAGGCCCTCGAGGTGGGGGCCGGGGGTGATGGGGATCTGGAGGGGGAGGGGGGCTGCGCCGCGGGTGTCGGCGATGGCGTGGACACAGCGGTCGAAGTCGGCGTCGGGATGATCCAGGCCGGTGATGAGGCAGAGGCGGGCGACCTGGTGGTCGTCGGCTACGCGGAGCGTGGTTTCGAGGCGGGGGGCGAGGTTTGTGGCGGCGTCGACCACCGCGATCATGCCGTCGGCTACTCGGATGGAGCGCTGCAGGGCTGCGATGGGCGCTCGGGTCGATAGTTCGGTGAGCCGGATCGTGTGCTCGATGCCGTCTGTTGCCCAGTGGAGCGTGGTGGCCGGGCTGGAGGTGGGGTGGCCGGAACCGCGGAGCAGGTGGTGGGCCACTCGGGCCGTATCGGCGGGGTCGCCGAGGAGGGTGACGTTGCGGATCGACTGCGGGTCAATGGCTTTGGTGCCCATCGCGTTGTGGTACTCCAGATCGACTCGAGGGTGTCGGGGCATCCTCAATCTGGAGTCACCGTACCTCCGGGTGTGGATTCGCGGAGTGGAATTCGGCCCCAAAGTAGAACGTGTTCCTATACCGTCGGGGTTGTGCAGAAAGAACAACGCCCCGCTGTGGCTGACTGGTTCACTGCGGACGACGGTGTGGTGCGGCTCAAGGGGAGCCGGTGCAAGGATTGCGGCACACCGTATTTCCCGCGGAACACGCTGGCCTGTCGCAACCCGCGCTGTGCGGGTGCGAAGGACGGCTCCGAGCTGGCCGAATACCTGTTTTCCACGCGTGGCCGGATCTGGTCGTACGCGGACGCCCGGTACAAGCCGCCCGCGCCCTATGTCTCGGCGGATCCGTTCGAGCCGTATGTCGTTGCGGCGGTGGAGCTCGAGGTCGAGCAGATGGTGATTCTCGGACAGGTGGTGCGCGGGTTCACCGTGGACGACCTGGCCGTGGGCATGCCGGTGGAATTGGCCGTGGGCACGCTGTACGAGGACGACGAGGCAGAGCACACGGTGTGGATGTGGAGGCCGGTCAATGACTGACACGAACGATCGGGACATCGCCGTCCTCGGTGCGGGCATGCACCCGTGGGGCAAGTGGGGGCGGAACTTCGTCGAGTACGGGCTGGTCGCGGCGCGTGCGGCGCTGGCCGATGCCGGGGTGGACCACCTCGATGTCGGGTACATCGCCGGCGCGGACACCATCCGCAACGGGTACCCCGGCTTCGTCGCGGGCGCGACTTTCGCTCAGGCGCTGGGCTGGTCGGGTGCGCGGATCTCGAGCAGTTACGCCGCCTGTGCCTCGGGCGCACAGGCCATTGCCAACGCGCGTGCTCAGATCCTGGCCGGGTTGACCGATGTGGCGCTGGTGATCGGTGCCGACACCACCCCGAAGGGCTTCTTCCAGCCGGTCGGTGGTGAGCGCCGCGATGATCCGGATTGGCTGCGCTTCCATCTGCTCGGCGCGACCAATCCCATCTACTTCGCGCTCTATGCCCGCCGCCGGATGGCGCTGCACGGTGCCACGCTCGAGGATTTCGCCGCGGTCAAGGTGAAGAACGCCCGCCACGGCCTGAACAACCCGTATGCCCGGTATCGCAAGGAGGTGGCGGCCGAGGAGGTCGCGGCCTCGGCGATCGTGTCGGATCCCTTGCGGCTGCTCGACATTTGCGCGACCAGCGACGGCGGCGCCGCGCTGGTGCTGACGTCGATGGAGTACGCGCGCCGGCGCGGCATCGCCGACCCGGTCCGCATCCGGGCGCTGTCCACGGTCACGCCGACGTTCCCGAAGACCGTCATCGATCTGCCGGATTTCGCAACCGATTCCGCGGTGGCCGTCCAGGCCCCACCGCACGCGTTCCGTTCCGCCATCGCGCAGGCCGCGTACGAGGAGGCCGGGCTCGGGCCCGACGAGCTGTCCTTCGCGGAGGTCTACGACCTGTCCACCGCGCTGGAGCTGGACTGGTACGAGGACATCGGGCTCTGCGAAACGGGCGGTGCGGAGGAGCTGTTGCGCAGTGGCGCAACCACATTGGGTGGACGGGTGCCGGTGAACCCGAGTGGTGGCCTGGCCTGTTTCGGTGAGGCCATCCCCGCACAGGCGATCGCGCAGATCTGCGAGCTCACGTGGCAGTTGCGCGGCCAGGCCGACGGGCGGCAGGTGGAGAACGCGCGCGCGGGTATCGCGGTGAACCAGGGTCTCTTCGGTCACGGCTCGGCGATCATCGCCACTCGCTGACCCCGGAGTCGCCCGGGTCCGCTCGTCGAACCCGACGCTGAACCGGCAGGTACCGCACCGGCGTGGGCGGCGGAACAACCGCCGCCCACCGCCAGGGCAGTTCCGGAGGGTGGTCGACTGGGTAGTGACGTGGGCGTCCGACGTTGTCGACCACTGCCAGCGTTCTGTCAGCGACCTGACGCAGACTGCGGATTCCCCTCTTCGAAAGGAATCACGCGGTGACACAGCAGGACCCGAAGATCCAGGCGATCAGCGACTTCTTCGAGGCGTATGCGCGCTACGACTTGGATGGCATGAGGGCGGTACTGGCCGACGACATCGCATGGACTATTCCCGGGCACCATGCGCTCTCGGGAACCAAGCACGGACTCGACGAGGTCCTGGCCTTCTTCGCCCAGCTGGCCAAGGCAGGCATGAAGGCCGAGACGTTCTTCCTCGAAGCCAACGAGGAATACGTCGTCGATATCCACCGCGGCTACTCGACCGAAGGAGAGGGCCGGGTCGACACCCTGTGGGCGCTGGTGTGGCACTTCAATTCCGACGGCAAAGTGGACCGCGTCGACAACCTGACCCTGGACCAGCACCAGATGGACACCTACATTTGGAAGAACTTCTCTCTCGCTCCGCTGCCCACCCGCCTCGCTACTGACTGAGGTACGGCGTTCTGCCCCAAGACCATTGGGCACGAGCGTAGCGGTGGATCAGTCGTCCCAAAGCTCCTGCCACCGGATCGGGAGCAGCTCCGCGAGTGTGACGAGCGCGCCGTCGAGGACCACGACGGCGCGCAGGTTCTCATGGTGCAGCTGGAACAGCATCTCCCGGCACCTCCCGCACGGGGGCATCAACCGGTGGTCATTGCTCACGGTTGCGAGGGCGGTGATCTGGGCAGTGCCGGATTTCAGCATCGCCAGTACGGCACCGACTTCGGCGCAGAACGCCACTCCGCAGTTTCCGGTGAGGCTCCTGCCCGTGTACACCCGGCCGTCGACCGCCCGCAGGGCAGCGCCCGCGTATCCCGCGGTCACCTGCCGGGTGAGGGGCTGTGGCACGGACAAGGCCGCGGCCTGATCGATCAGCAGTCGGTAGTCGTCGGTTGTGGCCATCCGTGACCTGACATGGGTTGACCTCTTCAGTTCGTGGGGCCGGTCAGAGACTTGGCGTAGATGACCGACAGATGAGTGCCGCCGCACGCGGCCAGGGCTGCGGCCTTGGCGTCGGGGTCGCGCCCGCTGGTCGAGGCGATGTTCACCAACGAGAAATCGCCGCACACACGAACTCTCGTGACATCCACACCGCCCGGCCCGTTCACGTCGACCGCGCAGGGCACCGTCACACAGTACTCGACCGGCCGATACCCGTTCTTCTCGTAGAAATGCTCGACGTATCCGCCCGCCGAACCGACCGTCACCTCGGTGAACCCCGTGGCCCGGGCCGCGACCTCCCATGCGGACAACAGCTTCGAACCGATTCCACGGCCCGCGAAGCTCCCGTCAACCGCGATGCCGTCCACCACGATCCCGGTTCCGGAGCCTGGAGACGCGAAACACACGCCGACCACCCGCTCGCCCAAAAGCGCCGACAGCACCAGGTCTGGACGCCAGGACCAGCATCGGTCGACCCCCTCGGCGCCGAACAGATACTCGACGGCCAGTCGCCTGGCAGCGTCCAAGCCCACCTCTGCGAGCTGCCCACAGACAATCATGATCACCTCCCCGCGGAGTGTTCTCGATGCGGATCGAGATGTCCTGTCGGCAAAGGATATTCGGCTACGGCACGACTCCACCTCCGATTTTCGCTCACTGACGTTCCCAAGCGGGACGTGACCACCGATCAGACCCGAATACCTGCACATCGGCAATTCCGCACGTTGATCCGCCGCGGTCGGATGAGTTCTGAACCACGGCATCCGATGTCACACGGAGATCGCGATCAAGGTGCGTTGCCGACGGCTGGGCTACGCCGCGAGATGGGGACTTCCGGGCTGCGGTGTGGCCGCTTCGAACCGCGCGGGTTGCGGCATGTCGTGACACTCCATGCGCGCCCACTCGCGACCAAAGCTGATGTTAGCCAATAATTTACCTCGCGTGGTGCACGTCTACTGCACACCCACCCAGCGACGGAAAGCGCGAACCCGCATCCGCGCCCACCGCACACCCACCGTCACCGCCCCGCTCACCCTCGTGTCTGCTGCGTTCGAGGCGGAGCCGCCCTTCCATCTGGCTGATTCATGGCGGCGCGGTCTATGTGCCTTCGTTCAGGAGGGCGCGCAGCGCCGAGTTGCCGATCTGCCGCAGCTCGTCGCGGCTGCGCCCGGTTGCGGCCTGGACGGCGATGCCGTCGGAGATCGTATGGACGAGTGCGGCCAGGGCGGCCGGTTCGTGGCCGGCCGGCAGGTCGATGGCCTGCTCGAGCCGCCTGCGGAGCGCGGCCTCGCCGGCTTTTCGCACGGCGGCGGCATCCTGGCGTGCGGCGTGTGCGTCGGATCCGCAGGCTTGAACGGTCTTGACGCACAGGCAACCAGGGGGCGTGTTCTCACCTGCGGTCAGGTCGACGGCCCCCTGGATCAGCCGCTCGAGGACCTCGCGGCAGGTGGTCGCGTTCAGCGCGTCGGCGGCGTAGGCGCCGGGACCGTCGAGGTAGCGGGAGAGAACCTTGCCGAACAGTTCCTCTTTGTTGCCGAAGGCGGCGTAGAGACTGGGCTTGTTGATGCCCATCGCGGCGGTCAGGTCGGCCAGCGAGGTGCCCTCGTAACCGTGCCGCCAGAACACCTCGAGCGCGCGGTCGAGTGCGGTGTCTGTGTCGAATGCGCGCGGGCGTCCGCCGGGCATGCCATCCTCCGAGCTCTCTCCCATGTTTTTTACCTATCGGTACATTACCGCTTGCGCCTGCGTGCTGCGCCATTTAGTTTCTTACCGAAAGGTACATAACTAAGGAGTGGGCATGATCCGAGTCGGGGTTGTCGGGGCCAGCGGATGGGCGGACACCTCACACCTACCCGCGCTCACAGCGCTCGAGGGGTTCGACGTGACCGCGGTCGCGACTACCGACCAGGCCAGCGCGGACCGGGCGGCTGCCGCCCACGGCGCACGGCACGCCTTCGCCGACGCACGTGAACTCGTCGCGCACCCCGAGGTCGACTTGGTCGTCGTCTCGGTGAAGGCCTCCGGGCATGCCGCCGTGATCAGGGCGGCACTCGCGGCCGGCAAGCACGTCGTGTCCGAGTGGCCACTGGGCGTCGACGCCGACGAAGCGGGCGAGTTGACCGAGGCCGCCACCGCGGCCGGCGTCGTTCACGCGGTCGTCCTACAGGGCCACCACTCCCCGAGCGCCCGTTTCGCCGCAGATCTGTTGGCAGACGGCCGGATCGGCACGCTCGAATCGGTCGCGCTGCTGGCGGAAGGGGCTCCCTTCGGTGGCAGTCGAATATGGCCGAATCTGGTGTTCGGCCTGGACCCTTCGACGGGAACCAACATCGTGACCATCATGGCCGGTCATTTCCTGGCCGCACTCGAACGGGTCGCGGGCCCGCTGATCGAGGTCACCGCACGACTCCCTCGCACGCACGACCGCGTTCTCATCGCGGGGACGGAGCAGACCGTGCCCAACGCCACGCCCAGCCACGTCCTGCTACACGGACTGCTGGCCGGCGGCGCCACTGCCTCCGTCACCGTGCACGGCGGCAACGGGCCCGCCCGGGACGGGTTCCACCTCAGGCTCGTCGGCAGCGACGGCACGTTGACCGCCACCCCGGCCCAGCCCGGGACATTCATCCACTGGGGCGACTGGAACATCCGGATCGACGACGAAGCCTTGCCCGTGCCCGACACCTATCGCACCGTCCCCGCCAGCGTCCAGTCCGGCCCACCGGCCAACATCGCAGCCCTCTACCAAGAAGTCGCCCGCGCCATAGCCGAATCCCGGCAACCGCATCCCAGCTTCGAGGCAGCCCTGCGCCACCACCGGCTCCTCGCCGCCATCGAACAGTCCGCGGCCGATGGATTTGTCCGGACCATCTCGTAGCCGACACGGCACGGAATCGTCATCTTCGCCGATGGTGGTTCGGAAGTGGCTGCGCTCGGCGACCACCACTGGCGGTAGCCCGGACCTGCCGACCTGGTCCGCATGGCAACAGCTGGACATCCTCAATTCGGTGCACACCAATCAATGGGTCAGAGCAACGAAATCCTGTGGATCCCTTACTGATTGCACATGTTGACCTTAGGAACACGTTCTAGTTTCGAGGTCATGGAGACAGCCTTTGAAACCACGAAGCGCGAATTGGTCACGGACACGGGCGTTCTGCGCTACCACGAGGCCGGCGACGGGCCGCCGCTGTTGATGCTGCACGGTTCCGGGATCGGGGTGAGCGGTTGGCGGAACTACCGCGGCAGCCTGGCAGCGTTCGCGAAGCAGTACCACTGCTACGTTCTGGAGTTCCCTGGATTCGGGGTCAGTGACCCGGTTCCGGGCAATCCGGTGTGGACTGCGATGGATTCGGTGGTCCGCTTCATGGACGCGCTGGGCATCGAATCCGCCGCCGTCATCGGGAATTCGCTGGGCGGGGTGGTCGGGCTGAACCTGGCGATCCACCACCCGGGCCGCGTCGACAAGCTCGTCTGCCTCGGCGGGGTGGGACCGAGCCTCTTCACCCAGCCCCTCAGTGAGGGGTCGCAGATCCTGCAGGATTTCACGGAGCAGCCGACGCGGGAGAACCTGATCCGCTGGATACGGTGCATGTCCTACAGCCCGGAGCTCGTCACCGAAGAGTTGATCGAGGAGCGCTGGCAGACCGCGCTGGATCCGGATGCGCTGGCGTCGATCAAATCCATGTACGGCGCAGCGGCTTTCGAGGCGCGTCGGCGAGCGCTGGCCGACGCTGAGACGCCACCGTATTGGGCGATGATGCACAAGGTCGTGTGCCCGACGTTGCTGGCCTGGGGACGCGATGATCGCCAGACTCCACTCGATATGGCCTTGCTGCCGATGCGCAGCATCCCGAACGCCGAGCTGCACGTGTTCCCGAACTGCGGGCACTGGGTGATGCTCGAGGCCAAGGACGCGTTCGAACGCACCGCCCTGGAGTTCCTGCAACGCTAGATGATCTATTCCAAGGTTCGGTGTTGCGCGACTACGCCGCGCAACACCGAACCGCAGCATTCGTGCCCACCGACACCGACCACGACGAGATCCCGCCCGGGCGAGAAGGGCCTCGACCGGACCCACCGGGACGGGCTGCGTAGTGCTGAGGGCCGTCAGGCATCGCACGCGAAGACACGCCTCACAGTGAGATTGCCATAAAGTAGCTAGCGGTTACTGTGTCGGCTATGAGGCTAGGGTCGCGTAAGGCAGTTGCTGCTTTTGCTGTAGCTGCGCTGACTCCCGCTGGCGCAGCGGCCGATGTCGTGTTGCCGCCGCAGTCGCCGTTCGGGACGCCTGGGCAGTATGCCGTGATCAACGATCAGCCCGACCCTTTCTCGGGCTTCTACATCTTCACCGTCACGGGCGGCGCGGTGGCGTTCTTGCCCGCAGCCGGATTGCCGCTGGAGACGACCGCCGTGATCCAGGACAAGGCGGGCCGTGAGATCTACCGTATGGACGCGCCACCGGGATTGACCATCAACAACTTCCGTGCGCAGGAATACCGAGGCAAACCGGTGTTGACCTGGTGGGAGGGGACCGCAGCCGGAGCGCAGACCACAGCGGCTCTCGATGCGGGGGTGTGCAAGGTCGCCGACGAGCACTACCAGGTGATCGCGACTCTGCGGCCCAGCACCGGCGTCGGGGCGGACGCGCACGAATGTCGGTTGACCCCGGACGGGCGGGCGCTGATCACCTCGATCGCCTCGGTTCCCTACGACCTCAGCGCGATCGGTGGTCCCCGCGATGGGTGGGCGCAGGATTGGTACGCCAATGTGCTCGACGTGGAGACCGGCGAAACCCTGTTCTCCTGGGACTCCATGGCGCATGTGCCCATCACCGACGGTTACCACGATCGCTGGGATCCGGTGTCGGCCTTCATCATGGGTGGTGAGTCGTGGATGACCTGGCACATCAACTCCATCGCTCTGGATTCCAATGGCAACCTGCTCATTTCGATGCGGCAGATGTCGACGGTCTACGACGTCGATATCCACACCGGTGAAATCCTCTGGCAGGTCGGCGGTAAACACTCCAGCTTCGCCATGGGACCCGGTACCGAGTTCGCCTTCCAGCACGACCCGGAGATGACCGGCAATGTGCTGCACCTGTTCAATAACAACTCCGACGGCTCGATGTACCTCGGGGACACCAGCATGATGTGGCTCGACCTGGATATGGAGTCGATGACCGCCAACCTGGCGGGCAAGATCGGATCACCTGGCAACGCGGTGACCGTCGCCATGGGCAACATCCAAACCTTGCCCGGCGGCTATTCATTCGGTTCATGGGGAACCGTGCCTCGCCTCACCGAATACGGTCCGCGAGGCGAGCAGATCTACGAGGCCGCGCCGCAAACGGGCCCCTACCGCTCCACCCTGCAACCCTGGAACGGCACGCCCTCGACAGCCCCGGCGCTGCTGTACCGACAGGAGAACCACGAGAGCCCGGCCCGGGGGATCCGCGCTACGACAGGCGCCATCCACCCTGCGGCACACGCGATCTGGAACGGAGCTACACAGGTGCACAGGTGGCGAGTCCTGCACGGCGCCACCGCTTCCACCCTCACCCCGTTGACCACAGTCGACTGGAACGGCCGCGACACCGAAATCCCGCTGACCGACCCGACCGGCCTCTATGAGTTACAGGCGCTCGACACGGCCGGCGATATCATCGGCCAGACCGACCCCGCGCCATTGACACTATCAACCGCCGATTGACGTTGTTCGGCTCCGGAACTTGACTCGGCCTGGACCGGCTCGCACCCTGTCTATCGCGGAGTCCGCTGAAGTCTTTGTGCAACAATGTATTTCACTGCCGGATCGGTATGCGGGGTACCTGTGTAAGCGACTGGCGGTGCACGACTTCGGCGGAGCTCGACAGCTTTCGGGTCATCTCCGTTTCTCCTTCTTCGGCCCGAGGTGTCGATTCGCGTGTATAGGGTCGCTGGTCAACGTGCCGTTCGGAGTGTCTGCGGGGCCGAGCTGGTTTCGGGGTGCATCACGCTGTGCCACCAGGAGGCCAAGGGGCTGGGGTCGGGCCAGACTACCGAGTCCCGGACGCGGCCGATGGCGGGCTGGGCGGTGGTGTCGCTCATGCGATTCTCCTGATGTGCACGAACATTCCGGAAGTGGCAGCGACTACGCTGGCGCTGCCTGATCCAAGATCGCCCGCAACGCTGGCTCACCACAGGGGCCGAAAGTCAGCTGTCGGGGTCCCGAAGGGCACATCACTGTTGCCACAACCGAGCCGTCGGTCCTGGATGCGGTGCACAACTGTTGGTGGCCAAGGCAAATCGGGAGGAGCCTTTCGGCCCTGCCGTGGCCTCGGCGCACACTGCAGCCTGGTACCCAGGGTCGGCGCTCCCTGCCGAAAATCGCTGGGAGTGGGGGCATGCCGGGGATTCTCGGGGCTGCCACGATGTGGTACATCGACGTACCGTGGGGGCAAGATCGCGAGAGGAGTTCGGATGTCGGCTCGACAACGCTGGCGCACACTGGTTTTCGCCACGCTCGCCGCAGCACTGCCCCTGGCCACGACCGCAACCCCGGCACGAGCGGACACCACGGTGACACTGCCGACCGCGGACCCGTTCTACACCGGCCCGGACGGCTGGGAGCAGACCGCGCCCGGGGCCGTATTGCACACGCGCACCGTGCAATTGGCACCGACCTCGGTGCCGCTGCCGCTCGCGGCCACCCAGGTGCTGTACCGCACCTCCGGGCAATTCGGGGAACCCGGCGTCACCGTCGCGACGGTGATCCGCCCTCCCGGCGCATCCGGTCCACTGCGGCTGGTCTCCTACCAATCCGCCTACGACTCCCTCGGCGCCGGCTGCGATCCGTCGTACGCGCTGCGCGGGGGAGGGGCCGGCACGCCGCAGGACGCCCTGATCATCGCGGGCTATCTGGCGGCCGGGCTCACCGTGGTCGTCTCCGACTACGAGGGCACCGATCTCGCCTACGGCGCAGGACGCCTCTCCGGCAACGCCACTCTGGACGGCATCCGCGCCGCCCTGCACACTCTCGACGCCCCCGCCGGCACCCCGGTGGGCATGTCCGGCTTCTCCGGCGGATCCATCGCCACCGAATTCGCCGCCGAACTCGCGCCGGCCTACGCACCCGAACTGAACATCGTCGGCGCGGCCGCCGGCGGCATGCCCGTCGACATGGCCGCCACCATCGGCTACGTCGACGGCAGCCCCCAGTGGGCCCTGGTCCTGCCCTACGTGATGCAGGGCGCCGCACGCGGTTTCGGCCTCGACCTGACGCTGTACCTGTCGGACTACGGCAAGGACATGATGGCCCAGATCGCCGACCACTGCGTCTCCGACGGCCCCCAATTCCCCGGCCTGCGCCTCGCCCAGCTCCTGCGCCCCGAATACCGGGACTACCGCACCATCCCCGGCTTCGACCCCATCCTCACCCAGAACCGCATGGGCGCCACCGGAACCCCGAACATGCCCCTCCTCTTCGGCGCGGGCAATGCCGACCACACCGGCGACGGCGTCATCGTCGCCGCGGGCGCACGCGACCTCACCGCCGACTACCGCAGCCGCGGTGTCACCGTCGACTACATCGAATACCCCGGCAGCAACCACCTCCTGGCCGGCGCCCAATTCGCCCCCGCCGCCCAAGCCTTCCTCATGTCCCGCTTCGCCTCCTGAAAGGGCCGGAGCCCCCGGGCCGAATCGGCCGGGAGGAGTTGTTCCGGTACTTCACCCTCAGCCCAGCAGATTTGGCGTTTGTCGCGCCGCAGGGTCGCGGGGCGAGTGTGCGCCTGGGTTGGCCGTGATCCTGTGCAGTCTGCCGTGGCTCGGATTCGTACCGGACAAGGTCACTGCCGCGCCGCTGGCGGCGGTGGCACGGTTGGCCGAACAGTCGAATGTCGATGCGGCGCAGCTTCGTTCGTACGGACGCCGTGCCCAGACGGGGGTTGAGACTGGTAAGGGCCAGTAGCGATAAAAGTCGCGCTTACTGTAGCGGTTATCCGCGCATGACGTGATCGTGATGTGCCCGTATGTATGGTCCGGGCCATGCACAAGATTGCGGTGGGGATTGCCTTTCTGATCCTGATCTCGGGTTGCGACAGATCCGATGATGCGCAGAATCTGCCGGTGACGACATCCCATAAACCCATCAAGCCGGTCATCCCCACCGTTGTCGATTTTCTTCCGGACGGCCCCGAATCAGAGAATCTCTATACATCCACCCTGCAAAAAGACGGAATCCAGTTCCGGGACAGAACCAAAACGGTGTCCATGGGCAGAATGGTATGCGCCGCACTGCAAACGAATACGGTCCTGGGCGTGACCGCCGACCCGCGATCGCTGGATCACATTTCCGATCGAATCATGAAGGGCGCGGATTACACGCTCGACCAGACTGCCCACATTATCGGCGCATCCATCGGCGCATTCTGCCCGGAGTTCTCCTATCTGGGGAATTAGCGCCTTTCCCGACGATTACAGTAGCGCCGGATTTCACTCATCTGGCCCTCAGGGCCTTGCCCTGACCCGGTCGAAGAGATGTGCGGATCCGGCGTCCGGCGAAGAAGGAGGACCACCTGAATACGGACTCTTACCAGTCTCGCGGACCGTGTCTCGAACCTATTCCCGCGCGAATTGCGACGGAGCCGGTTTGGAGTGATCGGCATTGATCCGATAATCAGCTGGACCGACACACCGAATGACGGCACGGTGACGCCAGGCGGTGTGGGTACCAGCTTGAATTGCTTCATGAGCCGATACCGAACCCGGCATATCGTTTCCTGGATCGTCGTTGCCGCTGGCCTGGCGGCTGGCATGCTCACTCAGCCAGTCGCTTCGGCGCAGCCCGTATCCGCACTTCACGCGACACCCCCCGGCCGGGCGAACTCGCCATGGGTGGCACGCACGGCCGCTCCCCAGGGCGGGGATGCCTGGTGGACGGGCTGTCAAGACCGCAGCTGGGCGGTTAGGGGCTGCGGTCAGTACGGCCAGCAACAACTCGGCACGGTGTGGTGTTCTCCGAACGGCGATAGATTCCTGTGTGGACCGTATAGCCAGAATTCCGGCAACTAGTGTGCCGCGCCTGAAATGCCCACTTAAGAATGACTTCGCTCGTGCCGGCATCGGAATCGGTCACGCTGTGGTGGGTGTGATTCAGTCTCACCAGAATGCCTGAGTCTGCGAAATCCGGCGCTGCTAAGACCGTGTCTCACATGGGTGGTTTCGCTTTCGCGAGCTTCTTGTAGCAGGTGAGCGCCGCGGCCAGTGTGAGGAACCCGAGGAAGTGAGTT